>NZ_JOPH01000035.1:0-57081 GCF_002153615.1 Gluconobacter sp. DsW_058 | reverse complement strand
TCTGCAAAATATGGACTTCAGAGCCAGAAAGATTCATCATCAACCCAACCCATCAAACCACGGGACTAAACAGCTAGGGTGTTTTCAGAAATCGGACACGAGTGAGAAATAAGTGCCTCGTCGTTGTCCGTATTGCGCCTGATAAATGCCGACGCCGCTACCGTCTCGAAGTTGGTAGCGTTTGTCGAACAGATTTACGATGTCAGCGCGAACTTTCAGATCGTGCCCCAGCGGGACGCGGGTAAAGGTGTACTGGTATCCGACGTTAAAAATGTCGTACTGGGGCTGTTTATCAAGATTGGCAAAGCCACTCCGCAGGCCGTATCCATACAGGAAATCTATATAAGCCAGGTGATGCTTGCTGGAATAGGATGCGCCAGCGCTGGCCGTATACTGTCCCTGATGGTCTAACTGGATGGCATGTGCGCGAATGTAGCTCAATTCTTCCGGATCGAACTGATACTCGGCGGAATTGATTTCTCGAGCTGCCGTTTTCACAAACGAGAAATTGCCAAACAGAGACCAGGGCCCGCGCCTCCAGGAGCTTCCAAACTCGGCACCATAGACGTGACCTCGGCGATAGCTGAATGGCGCGAGGATGACCGCACGACCAAACTGTCCAAGATCCGTAAGGTTGTGTGCCCACTTGCTGTAGGCGTCGATTGTAATCTGTAATTCGGGGGTAATATGCTGGAGAATGCCAGCGTCCACGTAGTTGGAGGTTTCAACTTTCGTGGGCGTATCTGTCAAATTGGCTGCGGCATTTGTGGTCCCTGCAAAACGCGCCAGTGTTGAAGGATAAACGTACTGTGGAGAAGGCGGTGCGAAGAACCTGGAGTAGCCGATGTGCAAGGTCGTGCTTCGGAACGGCTTCCACACCAGGTTGGCGCGCGGGCTGAGTTGTCCTTCGTCTCCAAAAGACGATGCAAACCGATCGTAGCGAATACCATAATTGAAAGTGAGCTTGCGGGTGATGCGATATTCATCCTGAAGGTAAGCCCCCGCTTCAACGGACCAGTTGCCCGTATTGTCTATTAGCCGAAGAGGGGTAGACGAAGTTTGTTTGTCATCGTCACCTACTGGGAATGCGAGAGAGTCGGTATCAAGGCGCTCGGAGGTATATTGACCAAGTAGACCAGCCCGAAGGGTATGGTGTGGAGCGATATCATAAGACAAATCGAATTGTGCGCCGCCAGTTGTAAAGTCATTGACCTCGTGTTCAGCCACACCCTGAAAAATAAGGTCCCGAGCCGGGTCTGGCGTATAATCGATGCGCCCGTAACGAAAATACGGTGAGAATTGAAGGTTCAGTTTGTCAGCGCTGTGCTGGTATGAAACGACGGCGTAATAGTTTTGCTCTGTCTGGCTGTCATCCAGAAAGCGTGATTGTACAGAGGGGTGTGACCAGTCTGTTCCAGAAAGTTGATAAACCGGTTGCAGGCCTGTCGTGTTGGGAAGTTCAAAATCTGCGTAAGATGCACTTGTCAGGAGGGAGATACGGTCGGTGTCGTTCAGCTTCCATGAAAAATAACCAAACGCCTTTTCCTGCTGGGTTGTGTCATGCGTTGCGCGGAAGGACGCGGTCGGGTTCTCGATACCAATATTATTTCGGTTCATGGACAGCGTCGTAAAATATTCAAAGCGCCCTTTTGAACCGCCCAATTGTAAGGACGGTGCAAAAGTGTTGTAGCTGCCGCCATAGAGTGAAAGCTGGTTATTTTTCAGGGTGGATCCGCTTTTTGTATGCACGTCCACAATGCCGGCCGTACGGAACCCGAATTGAGCGGGGAGGGTTCCCGTCAGAAGGTCAACCGATTGGATAATGCGTGTATCCAGTTCCTGACCAAAACCATTCAAGCCCTCCGGAAGTAGGACACCGTTGACCCGGTAAGTCAGGCCGCCATGTTCGCCTCGGACATGCACTTCTCCGTAGCTGTCCTGCACGACGCCAGGCATTCTGAGCATAATCTGGCTGAAAGAAGCATTCTGCCCCTGAGGCGTAGCCTGGATCTGTCGTTGATCAATGCCGTAGGAGACTGCGCCCAGGCCAGGGAAGATACGTCCGCGCGCCTGATCGAGGTGCCCCATGACAGTTACGTGCTCAGCGGGTTTGTCTTTGGATTGAATAGCTCTCTTTTCAGATTTTTTGGAAATCTTCTTTTGGGGCTCGCCGGATGGCGCATTATCGGCAGCAAATACATCAGTTGCCAGTAGCCCTGTAAGGAGCGTGGTTCCTGCAATTGCTATCCGAAAGGGGACAGTTGAAACTCTTGAATTTGCGGTGTGCTGTTTAATATAGCATTTGCTATATCTAAAGGCGAATTTTGAGCGCAAAAATGCTGTTGCCATAGTTGGTTCTCAATTTTTCTGGGGTGTCGTTCAGCCGACCAGAGTGTCGTACAGAAGTTTAAAGTTCAGGATGAGAATAAGACCCGCGACGATCCATGACAGTGCGGTCATGAAGCGGTTGATTGTGAATTCGCCCATCTTGCGACGGTCAGACACAAACATCACAAGGGGAATGACTGCGAAAGGAAGCTGAAGGGACAGGATGACCTGACTGGCCATCAGCAGAGCGCCTACGCCATGGCTTCCGTAGAGCACAGTTACCACCGCGACGGGAATGATCGCCAGGCCGCGGGTCAGCAGTCGTCTTGCCCAATGCGGGATATGGAGGCGCAGGAAGCCTTCCATAATGATCTGGCCGGCCAGTGTTCCGGTGACGGTTGAGTTTGTGCCCGCAGCCAGCAGTGCCAGGGCGAAAAGCGTAGAGGCTATTCCGAGCCCAAGAATGGGGGAGAGAAGATGATAGGCATCTTCGATCTCGGCCACATTCTGGTGGCCTGTCTCATGAAAAGCTGCGGCTGCCACAATGAGGATCGCCGCGTTGATGAATAGCGCGAGCATGAGGGCAATTGTGCTGTCCCATGTTGCCCACCGAATGGCATCACGACGTCCAACGGGCGTTCGCTCATAGGCCCGCGTCTGTACAATAGACGAATGCAGATACAGGTTATGCGGCATGACCGTGGCACCGATAATGCCAATCGCAATGTAGAGCATTCCTGGCGTGGTCACGATTTCCGGCGTCGGAATAAGGCCCTTCAGGATTGCTGCAACGGGTGGTGTGGCCGCAACGAGCTGTACCCCAAAGCAAAGCGCAATGATTGAGAGAAGGCCGATGACAAAAGCTTCCAGATACCGGAAGCCGCGGCCCATCAGCAGAAGAACTATGAAGGCGTCCAGAATGGAGAGGAGCGCGCCACCCAAAAGAGGGAGGCCGAAGAGCAGTTGCAATGCAACGGCCGTTCCAATCACTTCAGCCAGATCGCAGGCGATAATCGCTAACTCGCATGCCAGCCAAAGCACTACGTTCAGCGCAGGCGGAAAATGGTCACGGCAGGCTTGCGCCAGATCCCGACCGGTGGCGATGCCAAGGCGTGCAGAGAGAGCTTGGAGAAGGATCGCCATCAGGTTGGAAAGCATGATGACGCAGAGCAGCGTGTAGCCGTACTGAGCGCCTCCTTGCAGATCCGTCGCCCAGTTTCCTGGGTCCATATATCCAACTGAGACCATGTATCCGGGCCCAACGAACGCGAGGAATCGCTTCAGCCACGTTGTTGACCCTTCAGGAACCCGAACGCTTGAAAACACCTCAGGCAGGCTTGGTCGTTCCGCATCGTCATGACGCGAAAAGCGCCAGGCTTTGCTGGGGGCGGACTTCTGGGTGGGGGCATCGGAGCGTTGGTCGGACATCAGAATGTCATTCAAGCTTGGAACCGTAAAATATGCAATATGCTATATTCATAAACATTGTCTTATTTTTCTTCTGAAGAAGATCGCTCTGAGGCCTCTGGAATTAACAGGAAGAATGTTTTATTCGGTCTGGAATAATTGATTAAGCGGTTTTCTTGAGAATGGAACAGAAGAAGAAAAAGCAGAAATCCCTGGTGGACATGCAACTCCACTCAGAAGGGTTCAGGGCCAATCGAGCTGCCAGGCAGAAGGTGCTGGTAGAAGATTACGTCGAGCTGATTTCTGATCTTCTGGCTGAGGGGCAGGAGGCGCGCCAAGTCGATATTGCCGGTCGTCTTGGTGTGTCTCAGCCAACGGTGGCTAAGATGCTGGCTCGCCTGTCAACGGAAGGGCTGGTGACACAAAAGCCGTATCGGGGCGTTTTCCTGACGGATGCTGGTCAGCAGATGGCGCATAAGGCCCGTCATCGGCACGGAATTGTGGAGGCGTTTCTGTTGGCGTTGGGAATTAGTGAGGAAAATGCCCGGATCGATGCCGAAGGCATTGAACATTACGTTGGCCCGGAAACTCTCGCCGCTTTCGAAACTGCGCTTAAAAAGGGGCTAGCGCAGTTTTCGTCGACAAATACTGTCGATGCAAAGTTACGCTGAGGCCGACATTACGTGAGATGGCATTTTCCTTTGAAGCGACAAATGGAGCAAACCACAGTCGCAGAGGGATCATCGTTAAACAGACATCCTTTGGACCGTTCCATGGCATAGCCTTTGGGAGGGGGATTATTCTGGAAAGTGTCCACGATCTTACTCATCCAGAGCTTTAGTCTCTCAGGGACGTGGTCATGGTTATCAAGCCACCATTCGACATCGCTTTCAGGGCGATCAATCTGGATGGCCAGATCTGCAGGTGTCCATCTCGTGACACTCAGGAAATCGTTTAACGTAATGCCGCACATTTCAGCATCTCCTGTGTCTCAAAGAAGCTCTCACGCCGTGATACGCGAAGCCTGCTTTTTTCGTCAATATATCGTTAATCTCGTTTTTTCTGAATGTGTTATTTTTTGAAACATTGCGCTAGAAATGGTTCTGATTGGCGGTAAAGCGCCATTCCATCCCAGATACCCATGGGTGGTAAGCTGTGTTGAGGGTTTCTGTCAGATCGTGCCTGCATCCAAGGTGCATGACCGTCAGGTGCAGTGGAAACTTTATATTTCTGGCTTGAGTTTATGTTCGCGGATTTGTGAAGATTAAGTCGGCGCCAGAGAACTTCCATTTTCTGAATGGAGGTAGAGGCGATGCAATACTCACTCCGATTCTCGTTGATTTCTGAGCATATGCGGTGCTCAACCGGGACGACACTGTCACAAGCCGTCAGGGGTGCCGGTGTGGGCGATAGCGTCAGGGTGCAGTGTCTTACTTCGAAGACTAGCGGACCGCTAATGGGCCTGAGGCAACGCGGGAAGAGCATAATGCACTGCCGTCGTTTTAGTATCTAACTGCGCTACGGCATCTTTGCCGGAATTTTGTCTGCGCAGCTGCGTTGCTATTCTGGGCTGTGTACTGTCGCCGTTATATTCCTAGCCACATGTTTCGACGTGAATTCCGTCCTGAATAAGTGCTTTGCGAATAGTGGGCTTCAATTGTGAGTCTGTCAGAACAACGTCGAAATCGCTGAGTGAGGCGAGGCGGTGCAGGCCGCCTTTTCTAAATTTTGTGCTGTCGACCAATAGTACGGTCTGATCGGCAATTTGCATGAGTGCCTGTTTGACTTTCACAACGTCCTGATCGTTCTGAAACGCTGTTTCGTTGTGAATGATCGACGTGGAAAGAAACATCGTATTGGCGCGCAGCGACTTTGCAGCCTGCTCACAGACCAAACCAAAAAAGGCATTCCGAGGCTGGTTATAGTCGCCCCCCAGGCAAATCAGTTTCAGGTTGGGATAGGGAGCAAGCGCCTGAATGACGCCTACGGCATTCGTAATGATGGTCAGCGGGGCAAGAGCCGGAAGGAGCGGCAGCATCGCTGCGACCGTTGTAGAGTCGTCCAGAACAAGAATTTGCTCCGGTGTAATCATCGAAATGGCCCGTTGAATAATTGATTCCTTCAGGTCAGGCGCGCGTGATTTTCTGAAATTGACTGTTTTTTGAGTGACGACACGATTCTTGAGAACAATGCTGCCGTGCAGTTTGTCGATCAGGCCCTGCGCTGCCAGTGCGTGAGCATCACGGTGAATTGTCATCCTGCTGACGTCAAAACGCTCAGACAGATTCTCAATTGTGGCACTTCCTGTTTCCAGAAGGACGTCGAGGATCTGTTGCTGACGGGCACTGTTATCCCGGCGTTTGCTGAGAAGGACGGCGGGAGAGGTAGCTGGAACGCCCGAACCATCAGTCATCTGTCAAAAAGATCCTTGTCACCGGGTAAGGCCAATTATGGCATCGCGACATCTACATACCAGCACTGACCAAATTTGTAATGTTCTGATCGGCTCTGTGGTGTGCTTTTCACGGGATTAATCACACAAAGATTTTTGGCGCGACGAAAGTGATATTTATCACATTGACGAAGGCATAATAACACTTATATCACCAAATAATAACATTTATGGTGTTATCAGTTGGGCGATTTGCTAAAGCTGATGGCGAGAATGTCCGGAGGGCGAAATGCGCCAGGATTTCACGATCGGGATCGATTGCGGTTCTACTACGACGAAGGCTGTCATCTTCTCGAAGACAGGTGGAATTGTAGGGACTGGCCGTCGTCGTGTTCCCCAGCATACGAATGAACCCCGCCACGTTGAGCGTGATATGCACGAAGCTTGGCAGGCTGTTGTAGAGGCAGTCCGGGAAGCTTTGGACGTTTCTGGACTGAGTGGTGAGGATATTGCTGGCGTTGGGGTCACTGCGCACGGTGATGGGCTTTTCGTTCTTGATCGCTCAAGTCAACCGTTAGGCCGTGGGATTATGTCGCTCGACAGTCGGGCCACAGAAATTCATGATGAATGGAAACGGGAAGGGCGGCTGGAAAAGATCGTCCCTTTCGCGGGGCAGCGTCCATATCCTTACTCCGCCACAACCCTGTTGGCATGGATGAAGCGCCATCAACCTGATCGTTATCAGGCCATTGGTACCGTCTTTTTTGCCAAAGACTGGATCCGGCTTTGTCTGACCGGGGAAATTGCGACAGATCTGACAGAGGCCAGCACATCTTTCACAGATCTCTACACGCAGGACTACAGCGACAGCATCCTTGAGGTGTTGGATCTGCGCGAAATCCGCGGTGCGCTTCCTAAAATGCTACTGTCCTGTGACCAGGGTGGAACGATCACGGCAGAAGCTGCTCGTGCGACCGGCCTACGGGAAGGAACGCCCGTTGCTGTCGGGTTGCATGATGTAACAGCCGCGGCTGTGGGATCAGGCTACACGCGACCAGGTGATCTTTCGATCACGGCGGGCACTTTTTCTATCAATGAAATTTTCCGCAGTCGGCCTGTCATAGGTGATGGCTGGTCCTGCCGCGCAGGCTATCGTCGCGGGTTGTGGAACTGCATGGCTATTTCGCCCGCGTCGTCCAGCAATCTGGAATGGCTCGCGCGCATGCTGCTTCCAGAGGAAAAAGAGGCAGCTCAAGTTCTCACAAAGGAAGTTGAGGCAAAGCTTGGGCGTTCTCGCGGCGAGCGACCGATACCGCTGTATCATCCGTTTCTTTTTGGCTCGCCTTACGAAGCGCCAGCAAGTGCCTCTCTTTTCGGGGTGCAGTCCTGGCATGATCGAGCGGATCTGTTTCAGGCGATGATTGAGGGAACAATCTTCAACCATCGCGAGCATGTTGAGACCCTGCGTCAAACAGGGGATGTGCATCGCCTCGGTGTCTCGGGCGGCGGTAGCAGTCAGGCATCTATTGCGCAGATGTTTGCGGATATTCTCAACATGCCAGTCGAAATTTCCAGCGTTCGGGAGGCTGGAGCCCTAGGCGCGGCTCTGACGGCAAGTGTTGCTGTTGGGCTTTATGGAGATCTTGAGGAAGCTGTGGCTGCTCAGGAAATTCCTATGAATGTCTATCAGCCGGACCCCGCACGCGCACGGATCTATGAGGGCATTTATCGCCGATACGTCGCACTGACGCTGGCGATGAAACCTTTTTGGTCCGGTTTGTATGAGGCCGGTAGCGAAGTCAGTGGCGCTCCGGAAACTCCGGTGGGGCCCGTCATGAATTATGCGCTCTCAGCCGAAATCGCGAAGGAAATGCATTCGTGAAGACACTTTCAGCCGTGCCGGATAATGCCGAATTTGATGTCGTTATTATCGGGGCTGGCATTAATGGCGCGGGCCTGTTTCGTGAGCTTGCCCTTCAGGGCGTGAAGACGCTTATTCTGGATCGAAGCGACATTTGTACAGGGGCATCCTGCGCACCCTCCCGCTTGATTCATGGTGGTATCAAGTATCTGGAAACGGGCGAGTTCAAGCTTGTGGCACAATCGACGTTGGAGCGAAATCTGCTCCTGCGGAATGCCCCGCATTTCGTTCGGCCATTGCCGACTGTTCTGCCGATCCGCACATGGCTTGGAGGGATCGTCACATCATTTCGTCGCTTCCTGAACCTCGGCGGCAAAATGACGGATCGTGGCGCGCTGGTTCTGGAAGTCGGGCTTCAGATTTACGATTTCCTTGGGCGCCGCGCTCGCGTCATGCCACGACATTCCCTTTCCCTCAGCCAGAAAACGCGCCGTGAATGGCCTCATATGGCGAAGGATGTTGTGGCAACAGCACAGTATTACGATGCTGCGATCACGCAGCCTGAACGCCTCGGATATGAATGCGTGCAGGATGCACTGGAAACGGCTCCGAACTGTGAGGCAGTAACCTATGTTGTCCCAGAGACTTTCCAAAGCGGACAACTCGTCCTGCGAGACGTGCTCACCGATGAAGTAAAAACGGTAAAGGCGCGTGTTCTGGTTAATGCGGGCGGCGCGTGGATTGATCAGATCAATACGATCCTGGGTAACCCGACAAAATATATTGGCGGGACAAAAGGGTCTCATCTGCTGTTGAAGCATGATGACCTGCTCCGGGAACTGAAGGGCCGGATGGTCTATTTCGGGACGCCGGATGGACGGATCTGTCTTGCATATCCGTTTTTTGGTCATGTCCTGGTTGGCTCTACCGATATCCGGATCGACGATCCGGACAAGGCTGTCTGTACGGACGAGGAGCAGGATTACATGCTGCGGATGCTGGCTGATCTGTTCCCCGGTTTCCATATCGGAAGCGAGCAGGTCACCTACCGTTATAGCGGCGTTCGTCCGCTACCAGCCACCAATGCTGCCGATCCTTCTGCGATCAGTCGTGATCACATCGTTCATGAAGACAGGCTGGGTGCAACGCCTGTTCTGTCTCTCGTGGGTGGAAAATGGACGACTTTCCGTGGGTTGGGCGAAGAAGTCGCGGATCGTGTACTGGCGCTGCTGGGGCACCCACGAAGCACATCAACGCAGGAGTTGGCCATCGGCGGCGGTCGTGGCTTCCCGGATGCAGATCAGCACACAGCCTATCTGGACAGGTTTGCGAGTTCTTTTGGGCTGCCGCGCCCGCGTGCGTCCGTGCTGCTGGATCGGTACGGAACGCTGGCCAGAAAGATCGCGGGATTTTGTCAGGAGGCGGCAGATGCTCCTCTTCGGACGCTCCCCTCCTACACACGTCGTGAACTGATGTTCATTGCTGAAAATGAGCTGGTTCGCCGTCTGTCGGACGTTCTTTACCGTCGTACGACCATTGCACTCAGTGGCGCCATGACGCCGGCAGTCGTGCTGGAAGTTGCAAATATCATTGGAGGAACGCTGGGCTGGGATGAGCGGGAAGCCGCACGTCAGGCTCAGGACGCCTGGAGGGAAGGGCAGCAGCGCCACAACCTTCAGGGTGAGTTCCCTCTATCGGCTGAAACCCCGGAAATTCTGAAAGCTTGAGCCATGAACCGTTACGAAGAAAAAATTGCACGGATGCGCGCTGGCAAAGACACGCGCTATGATTTCATCCTTGCGGACGCCAAGGACTCAGATATGGCAGCCGGGATCAGTGCGATGGGTAATCGCCGCAATCCTCGGGCAGGACAGTCTCTGTTCCGCACACGGCCGCAATATCTGTCGGAGATCCAGTCCATTATCCGTCAGGATATTGTGGACATCATGCTGACCTCGGTCTCCATTTTGGAAGATCTGCTGGAGCGTGATGCGTTTGACGGGACCAAAGTTCAGACGGCAATTCGTGCAAACGACACGACAGACCTGTGGCGTGGACGGGGAGGGCATTATCGCTCCCAGAAGTCTGTTCCGTTTCGCTCCGCGTCACTGGAGCGGGCGCAGACAAACCTTGGCCTCTATTCGATGACGTTTAACGGCGATGTTGACCAGGATACGCTGGCTCTGGAAGAGTTCGCTCGGTTCCGCGAAGAGGCTAAGATCAACGGGTTTTCTTATTTCCTCGAAGTCTTCAACCCAAATGAAGGGCATATCGCTCCTGAAGATTTCGGAGTGTTCCTGAACGATATGGTTACCCGTGCGCTTGCGGGTCTTCGCAAGGAAGAGAAGCCTGTCTTCCTGAAGGTGCCGTTTAATGGCAGCGAGGCGTTTGCGGAACTGTGCGAGTACGACCCAAGCGTTATCGTGGGAATTATGGGCGGTGGAAGCGGGACGACGCGCGACTGTCTGGAGCTGATTCATCAGGCTCAGAACAGTGGTGCCAGAGCCGCACTATTCGGTCGCAAGATTGTGGATGCAGCGGACCCGCTCTTGCTGATTGAAGCGATGCGTCGCGTCACGGATGGAGACCTCTCTCCTAACGAAGCTACGCATTTCTATCATGATGGTCTTGCCCGGAAGGGCATTGCCACCCTGCGCCCAGCGGATGCCGATAGTCAGGTGACGGAAAGCGTTCTGCTGGAGCGGGCAGCTTAAAAAAACTCGCAGAGGCAATAAAGTTCCTGTTTTCAGCATCTTCGTACCTGCCTTCAGATCTTTGCTGGAGAGCAGGTACGGAGAGTTGAATTGAAAATATCATTCCCTTCGGAACTTCATGTCTTTGGAGTGTTATGATTTAACGCTAAACGTGGCTTGGGTTTAGCGATCAAGATTCGATGGTCGCTGCCTTCTTGTCGGGAGATGAATGGTGACTCGTAAAACGGTCTGGATCGGTACGAACTGGAAGATGAACAAGGGACCTGCCGAGGCCTTGGCTGCTGCAGAAGCGCTTAAGGCGTATCGAGCGCCGGATGGCGTGAAGCCGTTCATCATCACACCATTTACGTCCTTGCAGGCTGTTGCGAACGTTCTGAAAGGCGCGGACGTGCTTGTCGGCGCACAGAATATGCACTGGGAAGAGAGCGGCTCCTGGACGGGTGAAATTTCCCCCAGCATGGTGAAAGAGTGCGGTGCGGATATCGTACTGATCGGCCATTCGGAACGTCGGCAGCATTTTGCGGAAACAGACTGGACTGTCAGTCGCAAGATGTCCGCGGCCCTTCGTCATGGCTTGCGTCCTTTGCTTTGCATTGGCGAGAGCCTCGAAGAGTATGATTTTGGCGTTACGGCAGAGACACTCTCCCGTCAGCTCAAAATTGCGCTGCATGACGTGGCGCATGCAGACCTTCCAAATATTCTGATTGCTTACGAACCGGTCTGGGCCATCGGTGCGGGCGGGCACGCCGCCGACACTGACTGTGTTGCAAAAGTCCATGCCGGATTGCGTGCTGTTCTGTGTGAGATTGCCGGCAAGGATATCGGCGATCGCGTACCGCTGCTCTATGGCGGAAGTGTCACGCAGGATAATGCCCGCAGCTATGTGAGCCAGCCAAATGTGGATGGCGTATTTGTGGGGCGCGCTGGCTGGTCAGTTCCTGACTTCGAAAAGCTGATTGATCGTGTGATCGAGGAAAGAGCACCTGCATGATGCCCGATATCCTTCATGGAAGCCGTGCTTTGTCCGCACGGCGTCAAGCCGTTCTGGATTACGTTACGGCGCATGGCTGTGTTCTGATCCAGGATCTGCTGGTTCAGTTCACCATGACCCGTGCAGCCATGACCCGTGACCTGCACGCGCTTGCGACACAGGGACTGATCCGTAAAGTTGGTGAAAGCGTTACGACGCTTTCGAATGCTGTGGCAGCAAGCAGCATCATGCTTCGTGCTCGACAGGCTGTGCAGGAAAAGCTTGGTATTACAGCGATTGCTGCTGGCTTGATCGAAGAGGGCGATACGATTGCCTTGGATGACTCCACAACATCGCGCTTTCTATCCGAACGCCTGACAGCAATCGGTCAGCTTACAGTCGTGACGAACAGTCTTGGGATAAGTACGAAGATCGGACGGTCTCGTGACATCAGCCTGATTGCACTGGGTGGGCGTTACAATCCAACATTCGATGCATTTCTCGGGGTTTTATGTGAACGCAGCGTTACGTCGCTTCGGATCAACACATTATTCATGTCTACCTCGGCTATTCACGGTCTTTCTGCCTATCATCAGGACGAAGATCTGATCAAAGCCAAGAGTGCGCTCATGAACATGGCTGATCGCCGCGTTTTAATGGTGGATAGCCGTAAATTTGGAATTAGCGCGCTAAATCATCTGGCAAACCTGACGGATTTTGATGCCGTTATTACGGACTCAGGCCTCTCTGGAGAGATCGCTGACAGAATGATGGGGGCAGGTGTCAAATTGCATATCGCAGACATTCCGTCTGCTGAAATCCCCATGGCAATGATGGCATAAGACTTTTTTCTGCGTTCAGAAGAATTATCGGCTGTGAGTTATTTCTGACGCGTTTTTTACAAAACACTTGGTCTGGGCTTTTATTAGGGCTGGCATTTTTGTGACAGCATCCTGACCAGACCATTCAAAACTAAAGACCTCTTATATTGTTTTATATCGGGAGTAACCTGACACAAATAAGAGCAAGGACAGTCCTATGACCCTTAGTCATTGCAGCGGGCTAATTGTTGTGGACAAGAAGGGGGCACAGCTTCTTTTCCTGCATCCAACAACGCTTGAAGTGCTGGATCATATTGGGGGGATGCCAAGTCTCCCGCATGAGCTGGCTATAGATGAGACGCGCGGGATTGCATTTGTTCCAGCGTATGGGAATGGTTTTCACGGCAACAATCCCATACCAAACCATTTTGTTTCCGTTATAGATCTGTATGCCAGAACAAAAATTTCAGACATTGATCTGACACCCCTTGAGTCACCGCATACATTACGGTTTGGGCCGGACGGGTTGCTGTATGTTTGCTGTGAGAACAGTTCTGCTGTGGCAGTGATTGATCCGGAGACGAAAAGAGTTATCCATATCCTGCAGGCATTTTCTCGCAATGCACACAGGCTTACCATCCTTCCGCAGCGTAAGCTGATTGTTACCGAAAACGAAGAAGATGCGACGCTGACCGTTCTTCGTATTGGTGATGACAGCGTCAGGCGCACGATCGTTCTGCCCGCGCCCTCTGCTGGCATCGATCATCTGCCGGATGAAAAATTCCTGGTGGTCAGTAATGCGCTCAAACCAACTTTATTTCTTATGGATGTGGATGCGGGAGAGCTCCGTCAGGAAGTTGAACTGAAGCATCATCATAAAAGTGCGCAGGTTGTGCGCGTTAGTCCCGATGGAAAATGGCTTCTGGTTATCGGAGATTTTGAGCCGACTGTGACATTGATCAGTCTGCCACAGTGGGACCAGTACCCCGTTCCGGTTGGGCAGAAGCCAATGGACGCTGCTTTCCGTCCAGATGGAACAACTGTGCTTGTGGCAAATGAAGATGATGGAACGTTAACTGAGATCCAGCTTTCCAGTCGTAAGGTACTGCGAACAGTGAAAGCTGGGGTTGGGTGCGAGACCCTTGGTTTTTTTTGAAGCACCGTGACGTGTTCTGGCGTGGGTCACGGTGCTTCAGAGCTGGTTTCTGACGTTTAGAAATTGATAAGCGTCGTGACTTTAAAGCTACGGCCAGGCTGTGTGTAATAGGACTTGGGGACACTGATGCTGTCAGGCACATCCAGTGCATTATAATAACGCTTGTTGAACATATTATACATTCCCGCCTGAACGCGGAGGTTCGGGAAGAATTTCGGTGAGTACCACCCCGTCAAATCGAAGAGTGCATAGCCCGGTGTTTTGTTCACATTAGACGCCATGTTCTGCACCTTGTTGCGCGCCGCCGCGAATGTCGTGGAGAAATTTGCTCCCCAGTGCTCTCGGTTATAGGCAACGCCCACAATTCCGCGGAATGGTGCAACGGAGTTCAGGTGCACATGCTCATCGGTATCCTGACCATCAGAATACGCAAGGGACGTCCATACCTGCCAGTAATTGGCGAAAGTCCAGTTAGCGCGTGCTTCTACGCCGTAAATACGGACATGCTGGCGATTAACGTATTCGAAAACACCAAACGGGTAATATCCGCCGATGCCGGCTGCTGCCGCTGTTGTTGTGATCGTATCGATGAAATTGTGATAGTAATTATCGAAGAACGAAACTGTGGCGCCTCGTTTGGAATCTCCATATCGCGCGCCAACCTCCCAGCCACGACTGGTTTCCGGTTTGAGGTTCTGGTTTCCGATTGAGACGTAGCTGCCTGTACCACCATAGGTCAGATACATTTCTGTCGCAGACGGAGCACGGAAGGCCTCGGAGTATTGTCCGTAAAGTGTCAGGTTTCTCAGGACCCGAGCTTCGACCAGAACCTTCGGGGAATAATGCGAGCCACTGGCTCCGTTTGGTGTGCCTTCATAAGCTGCATTTTTGCTGTAGCTGGGCGTGTCCTGCGGGCTACGTCTGTAGTGATCGAAGCGGAAACCTGGTGTGACGTGCAGCCATTCCATTTTCCCGAAACCAATACGATCCTGAACAATTGCCCCGAGGTCAGTTCCGTGAACGTCGGGCATATCAGACTGGTTTACATGCAAGAAGCTGCACGCATAGACCTGTGCCGTGCAATTATCGAGACCAGCAGCATACTGGCTTGTATCCGTGATGTACGCTTCTCCGCCAAGGGTAATCACATGATGAAATGGGCCGGTGAAAACATTGGACGTGATTGAGCCCGTCGTTCCATAGGACTGAACAGCGAGGTTACTGTCCCGATCATATTCGCCAATGGGCGATGTCAGACGATTGGCGGCTGTATCTGTGATTGAATTGACCTTCTGCCAATAAGCAATGAGATGGGCTTCGCTGATAAAGGCTATCGGCTTTTCCGATTTATAATCGTAACTTCCTGAAACGCGCGTGCGCTTGCTTTCTTCCAATGTGTGATAGCGGCTGTATGTTGAGCTAATACTGCTCAGGGTGTTTTCGTTATAATTTCGATCAAATACTTCACCGGTCAAGCCAAAGCGATGACCGCCTTCCACGTATTGGTGAATTTTACCCAAGAAGTTTCCTTGCGTGTAGGAAGCGGGATCTTTGTCTGATCGTGTGGACCCAACGCCGCCTGTGCCGCCCATATTTCCGGTTTGGCTGCCAGTCTGGTAGCCGCCCTGAACTAAAATCATTGTATTATGGTAACGTCCAGCAAGGGCCTGATTGAGATATCCACTCTCGCTGGACCCATCATATGTCAGTTTGGTCAGGCCGCCGTAGGCTTTGTTGCCTGTCAGAAGGTCTTCCGGGTCAAGTGTCTTGAGTGAAACAACGCCGCCGAGCGCACCTGTTCCGAAAAAGCCAGAGTTCGCGTTTTTGACAATGTCGATCGAGCCAAGAGAATTAAAATCATAGGACGAAACACCCCCACTGACACCACGTGCGCCGTCATTCGCCCAGATTGTTCGAATGCCGTCTATGGTGGTGAGAATGCGGTTCTGATCCAGCCCACGCATATTAATGCTGAGATTGTTATTGTTGTAATTCACTCCCGCGTCCACGCGACGAGCATAGTCCGAAATGCTGTCAATCATGCGGGACTGAAGGGTTTTGAGCGTGGTCGTTGTAGTCATGACACGCGGCTTTCCGACGGCACTATAGTCCGCATCCGGATCAACCTTCATGGAATCAATGATGTCTGCAGCAGCCTGCCCTCGAACGTGGAGGGGCTTGAGCTGAACTGTAGGGGCTGCCCCAGTATGTGCTGGGATGCCGTCTGTTTTTGCATCAGTGACTTTCTCAGAGTCTTTGCTCGTCTGGGCTTGAGCAGATGATAAAGCTGCAAAAATGCAGACGAGCGCAGACGTTGCCAGCATGGACTGTCGCAGAAAACGTGTTGGACGAGCGCTTTGCCTGCTCATGGAAACTTACACCCTTAAATGAGAATTGTTCGCATCTAATGGCGATGGAATTTCGTGGCGTCAATCTAAATGATAGTGATTCTCATTTTCATTGAAGCGGGTGGATGAATATGCCACACAGAGCCCGCGTCGACTCTTTCCTGTGGGGAAGGGAGCCAACGGTTCAGGCATTCATTTAAGCTGAGATTAAAAGGAGAAATGGCGGATATGAGCGCGTTTTTCACCGACAATACGCTTTCCCTGGCGCTACGGGAAAAGACAAAATCCATTCATGACCGGACTGATCACAAGATCATGTCCATGGGAATTTTTTCCAGTCTGGACGGGTATCGGATCTTTCTTCTGTCTCAGTATGTCTTCCTGAGAGATATGACAAATATTTACGAAAACGAAATGTTACGAAACCTTCTTCCCGATCTTGAGACACGCAACCGGTTTCCCTGGGTGGAAGCTGACATGCGTGATCTGGGTCTGGCAGCCCCAATGGCGCATCGTGGGAACGTGATTCCGTTCAACCCTTCGGTTGCCGTAGGTTGGCTATACGTTGCTGAAGGATCGAAGCTGGGCGCGAATATCCTGTCCAAGATGGCAATGTCTCTTGGGCTGACAGAAAGTTTCGGGGCGCGGCACCTGGCTCCTGCACCGGAAGGTCGGGGCCTGTCGTGGAAAACGTTTAAGGCGGCGATTGATAGCGCTGATCTGGATCGGGCAATTTGTGTTTCGGCTGCTGAGGAGGCTTTCGCCCGCTTCTCTAGCTGTCTGGATCAGATGGCCGCTTTGAACTCGGAGGAGATTTTCTCCGCCAGTCAGAATGAAAGAGTTAGTCTTTAAATGAGAATGACTTTTGATTGCATGATATCGTATTTTTTCGGCGGCGAATGTCTGCCGATACGAGAAGGGCAGGGGCGATGAATAAATCAGGATTGGAACGCCGCAATTTTCTTGCATTGGTTTGTGCCAGTGCTTTGACGCCATCCTGCCTGCATGCAGCAACCCGGACGGTGACGGACAGTCGCGGTCGTCAGGTTGTTCTGGGAGCCGCTTCCAGAATTGCCTGCATTGGGGGAACAATCACCGAGACGCTTTATCGTCTTGGTGCAGCCGATCAAATTGTCGCCGTTGATACGACTTCGACCTGGCCGGAAGCCGCACTGAAAGATAAAAAATCTCTGGGCTATATGCGGGCCATCTCCTCGGAAGGGGTTTTATCCGTCAAGCCGGATCTCATTCTTGCGATGGACGCAGCAGGCCCAGCCGATGCCATGTCTCAGTTGGTGGCGTCAGATATTCCCATTGTGTTCGTAGATTCAACGCCTTCGCCCGACGCTATTATTGGCCGGACGCAGTTTCTGGCAAAAGTTGTGAACCGTGAGCAGGCAGGCACGCAGCTTGCTCAGGATATTCAGCAGAAGTTTTCTGCTCTTAAAAACTGGCGCGACACACATGCTGCGTCACCGCGCGTCCTGTTTGTTATGCGCATGACGAATAACCGTCCGCTAGCGGCGGGGCGGGGCACGGCTGCCGATGCCGTTATCCGGCTTGCAGGAGGCGTCAATGTTGGGGCGGATCTGCAGGGCTACAAGCTTCTGAACACGGAATCCCTTGTAACCCTGAAGCCCGATATCATTCTCACTATGAACCAAGGGGGCGAGGATATCCGCAAAGCTCTCTTGAGCGATCCCGGATTTAGTTTGACGCCAGCGGGGCAAAAAAAAGCCATTGTAGAAATGGAAGGGGAGCGCCTTCTGGGATTTGGTCCGAGAACGCCCGAAGCTGCGCTGGATCTGGCACGACTGATGGCGAAAGCGGAGCATCCTGCGTGAGGGCAATGCGCGTGCATGCGGGCTGGATCTTACTATCGCTTCTGCCGCTGCTAATTCTTGTCATGCTGGTCGCAGTCGAGGTTGGTGCAAGCGGGGCAGGCATTGGTACGCTCCTGCATGCACCTGACGTTGCGACCAGAAATCTGGCCTGGATGGTGATCGCGCATATTCGTGCGCCACGTGTCGTGCTCGCCGCGATGGCAGGTGCAGCTTTGGGGGCTGCGGGTGCAACGATGCAGGGGCTTTTTCGAAATCCATTGGCTGATCCGGGGTTGATTGGTGTATCTTCCGGGGCCGCTCTGGCTGCTTCGTGCGTCATCGTACTGGGCGTCGATATGGCTCAGTCAGGGTTTCTAAACGGTTGGGCCGTGCCTTTGGCTGGAATGCTGGGCAGCTTTCTCGTCACACTCCTTCTTTACGTCTTTGCGACCCGCGCTGGCATCACCTCTGTCACGACTGTTCTGTTGGCTGGTGTCGCATTCGGAGCCTTTTCTGGTGCATTGACTGGCATTCTCATTTTTCGGGCCAATGATACGGCTCTGCGGGATCTGACGTTCTGGACTCTCGGGAGTTTTTCTGGAGCAAATTGGGAACGTATTGGCCTGCTCTCGCCATTTCTTGTCCTTGCAGGCGTGATTGCGACACGTCTCGCTGTTCCTCTGAACGCCATGCTTCTGGGTGAGGCGGATGCTGCTTTGATGGGGTATCCTGTCGAGCGGACAAAACGGCTGGCAATGCTGGGGGTGGCTGCGTCCGTTGGGCCGGTAGTCGCGTTTGTGGGCGCCATTGGGTTTGTTGGCGTTGTGGTTCCTCACCTTGTGAGGTTGGTAACCGGTCCAGACCACCGTCTGGTTCTGCCTGGGAGCGCTCTTCTTGGGGCTATTCTTCTCACTGCGGCTGATACGATTGCCAGACTGGTTGCGGCTCCTGCGGAACTGCCTGTTGGCATAATTACCGCAGCACTCGGAACCCCGGTCTTTGTCTGGCTTTTGAGCCGCATTCATGGAGCGGATATTCCATCATGACACTGGAAATTCAGAACGCCTCAGCCAGAGCAGGTGGTCGTGAGATTGTTCACAATCTTGATCTGGCGCTCGCGGCGGGAGAAATTGTTGCTGTTGTGGGACCTAACGGCGCGGGTAAAAGTACGCTCCTGAAGCTCGCATGCGGTTTGATGCCGTTGCATGGGGGTGAGATCCGCTTTGATGGCTCAAAAATTGGATCGCTTTCTGCGGGCGAACTTTCTCGCCGCCGGGCGCTCTTGCCCCAGGAATGTCCGATGCGTGCGCGCTTCACGGCGCTGGAACTGGTTCTTATGGGGACAGCTATTTCGGGGCAGGGCCGCCCGATGGCTGAGCGTGTCGCGATTGCACAGGACACGCTGGATCGGGTCGGGCTGTCATCGTTCATGGAACGCGACATTATGACGCTATCCGGCGGAGAAAGGCAGCGCGTTCACCTTGCGCGAGTGCTGGCACAGCTTGAGGCCGCAGCCCGGAACGGTGCGCCCGGCTGTCTGTTGCTGGATGAACCTTTGTCCGCACAGGATATGGCACGGCAGCGTCTCATTCTTCAGATTGCAAAGATGCATGCGGCGCATGGTGGAAGCGTGTTGCTGGTTCTTCATGATCTGAACTGGGCTGCGGCCTGTGCCGATCGTATCATCGTCATGCATCAGGGGCGGATACAGTCACACGGTCTCCCCCGTGACATCCTGACTTCTGAACTCCTCCACGACGTTTTTGGGATTCCTGATGGCTGCATTCATCAACATTGCAGCACGGGGCGTCCGTTCGTTGTTCCGCATGATCTCGTCATGCCGGAAGATATCAACAAGAGAGAGACACCATGTATATTGCAATGAATCGCTTCAAGGTACGGCCTGATAGTGAAGATGCTTTTCGGCAGCGCTGGCTGGAGCGGGAGGTCCTGCTGAAGACCGTTCCAGGATTTGTCAGTTTTCAATTCCTGCAGGGTCCAGCCAACGAAGATCATGTTCTTTATGCGTCTCATACGGTCTGGGAATCTTATGAGGCCTTTGTTGGTTGGACACAGTCTGAGCAGTTCCGCGCTGCTCATGCCGGCGCCGGACAAGGCAAAGTGCTGACCGTGGGACCGCCAGTCTTTGAAGGCTTCAAGGTTCTTCAGAATATCGAAATCTGAAATGTCTTTGATGGTGGAGTGATTAAAAAGCGCCACGGGGTCTGTCGCTGACAAAGTTCGTGATTGCGCGTTTTTGTTCGTGTTGTCACACTGTCCTGGAAATCATTTCAGGTCAGTGTGCATGAGCAACCCCACCATCAGGATCAACCCTCGTCAGGAACAGATCATCCGACTGGTTCGCAGTCAGGGCTATGTGTCGAACGAAGACATGGCACAGCAGTTCGATGTGGCGGTTCAAACCATTCGGCGGGATATTGGGTTTCTGGCAGAGCAGGGGCTTCTGACCCGACATCATGGTGGAGCAACACCGAACTCCACCATTGAAAATATCGCCTACAATGAACGGCAGATTCTGAACCTGAAGGCCAAGGATGCGATCGGCCATTGCGCGGCGTCTCTTATTCCTGACCGTTCGTCCCTGTTTATCAATATTGGTACGACAACCGAGGCTTTCGCCCGGTCTCTGGGTGGACATCGTGACCTAAGGGTCGTGACTAACAACCTGCATGTTGCGTCTCTTATTTCCGGAAGACCTGATTTTAGAACCGTGATTGCAGCGGGAGAGCTCCGTCCCAAGGATGGGGCAATTCTGGGTGCTGCTGCGATTGAGACTCTGGATTCTTTTCGGACAGAGTTCGGCGTCATCGGTATCAGCGGTATCGCAGATGACGGGACACTGCTGGATTTTGACCTGAATGAAATTCAGTGTGCCCGTACGATTATCCGAAATTCTCGCCGTGTTCTGCTGCTGGCAGATCATACAAAATTCAGTCGGCAGCCCATGGGGCGCGTCGGCGGACTGGCAGATATTGATGATCTGATTACCGATCGACCCGTCTCGGACGCATTTCAGGCGCTTCTGGAAGCGGCAAATGTGACGCTACATATCGCTCAAACATCACAGTAGTGCGCGAAAAAAAGAACACTAATCTGTTATAAACCGAAGATCCCTCTTTACTTTATCGTTCAATATGCGCGAAAACGAACATCAGATGCTCGTTTTGGAGCGTGGTGGCAGGAGATTGTTATGTCATCGATTCGTGAAGTTTCGCCTTCAAGTCCGCAGAGCGCGCCTTATGACGTGCTTGTGGTCGGTGGGGGCATCAACGGCTGCGGCATTGCCCGTGATGCCGCAGGCCGTGGTGCGAAGGTTATCCTTGTCGAGCAGGATGACCTTGCAAGCCATACGTCTTCTGCCAGCACCAAGCTGATCCACGGTGGTCTGCGGTATCTGGAATATTACGAGTTCCGGCTGGTGCGTGAGGCTCTGATTGAGCGTGAGCGTCTGTTAAAGATTGCGCCGCACATCATCTGGCCGATGCGTTTTGTTCTGCCGCACTCCAAGATGCTGCGTCCTGCCTGGCTGCTACGGACAGGCCTGTTCCTGTACGATCACCTTTGCACGACCATGACGTTGCCGAAAACGCGCGCGGTGAACCTCCGTACGGACGTGACAGGGCGCCCGCTCAAGAGCGAATACGTGCGTGGGTTCGAATATTCCGATGGCTGGGTCCAGGACAGTCGTCTGGTTGTGCTCAATGCCATGGATGCCATCCGTCTAGGGGCCTCCATCAACACGCGCACCAAACTTGTAAAAGCTGAGCGTGGGCCACAGCTCTGGACCGCAACGCTTCTTGACCGCGACAGTGGTGAAGAGCGGACAGTTCAGGCCAAGACCATTGTGAATGCAGCTGGACCATGGGTCGCAGAGCTTCTTCAGGATCGTGTTGGCGTGCAGAGCCGGAACAAGGTGCGTCTCGTCAAGGGAAGCCATATTGTGGTGCCGCGCCTGTTCGAGAGCAAGCAGGCTTATATCCTGCAAAATCCGGACAAGCGGATTGTGTTCGCGATCCCCTACGAGCAGGATTTCACGCTCATCGGCACGACGGACGTTCCTTGGGAGCAGGACCCTGGGAAGGTTGAAATCTCGGCAGATGAAATCAAGTATCTTTGCGAGAGCGTCAGCCGCTATTTCCAGAAGTCAGTCAGCCCGGATGATGTGGTCTGGACGTATGCCGGTGTTCGTCCGCTTTATGACGACAACTCTGGCAATGCGTCCGCTGTAACGCGTGACTACGTGCTGGATGTTGATGCGTCTGGTGCGCCGATCCTGTCTGTTTTCGGCGGCAAGATTACGACGTTCCGCAAGCTGGCCGAGCATGCACTTGAGAAGCTGGTTCCACATCTTCCTGTGCTGGGCGGTCCATCCTGGACTGCTGAGACGCCACTGCCCGGTGGGGATTTTGCCCCGGCTGATTTTGACCGTCAGGTGGCGAAGCTGCAGGCGTATGCGCCTCATCTGGCTCCTTACACAGCATGGCGGCTTATGCGGAATTACGGTTTGCGGGCGTTTGATATCGCTACGCAGGCAGAAGCCGATATGGGGCAGTGGTTCGGCAAGACACTGAGTGCGCGCGAAGTCGATTATCTGATCGACAACGAATGGGCACGGTCTGCGCAGGACGTGCTGTGGCGCCGCTCGAAGCTGGGTCTGTTCATGACCGATGCCGAGAAAGCCGCACTCCAGACCTATATCGAGGAGCGTGCCGGAACAGAACGTTCGGCTGGCTCCGAGACCTCCGGAACATGGCGGCAGGACGTCGCCTGATCTTTCCTTCAATTCTCATGTCGGACATCCGGTCATGTCAGAGAATAAACGCTACCTTGGTGAACTCCTTGCCGAGTTCTTTGCTGTCGCCATCATCATTCTCTTCGGAGATGGCGTCGCTGCCATGTATTCGCTTTACGATCCCAGCCCGTACAAGACGGCGTACTGGGGCGTCTGTATCGTCTGGGGGCTGTCCGTTACGGTCGCGATTTACGCGACCGGGGCAGTCAGCGGCACGCACGCCAACCCGGCTGTGACGCTCTCACTTGCGCTCTTCCGTGGGTTCTCATGGAAGAAGGTCGTACCCTACATCGGTGCTCAGGTTCTGGGTGGTCTGGCGGGCGCGGCACTCGTGTACTCGCTCTATGTGCCGGTCATTGACCACTACAATGCCGCTCATGGCCTGACGCGTGCACTCGATGGTGGCTCGGCCGGTGTGTTCTTCACGCATCCAGGCGATTTTATCAGTGTCTCTCATGCGTTTTGGGATGAGGCTGTTCTGACCGGTATTCTGGTGTTCGGTATTTTCGCCGTGACCTGCCAGTACAATACGCAGGCTCCGCAGGCGAATTCCGGTGCGCTGATCATTGGTCTTCTGGTTGCAATCATCGGTGCGTCTGCGGGGTATCTGGAAGCCTGGGCCATCAATCCGGCTCGTGACTTTGGTCCACGCCTGTTCTGCTTCTTTGCAGGGTGGGGGCAGGCTGCCATTCCGGCTCCGTCCAACTACTGGTGGGTGCCAATTGCAGCGCCAATGGTCGGTGGTCCGATTGGTGCCGCGATTTACCAGTATGGTCTTCGCCCCTTCATGCCTCGGATTTCTGTGGTAGCATCTGCGCCATCATCTGAAGCGCTAAACCTAGCCGAGCCTGTGCTCGTCGTTTCGAACCCTTCCGTACCTGCTTCAACAGGTCCCGTCATCGACAAGGTCTCTTGATCTGTCCGTTTCCGGAGTAAGTAGCATGGCAAAGAAAGACTACATTCTAGCGATCGATCAGGGCACGACATCGACTCGCAGTATTGTTTTCGACAGCAATGCCCGCGCCGTGTCCATTTCACGTAGCGAATTCCCCCAGCACTATCCTGAGCTGGGTTGGGTCGAGCATGACGTGGAAGATATTTGGGAAGACGTTCTCGAGACGGCGCGGGAAGCGATTTCCACGGCTGGTGGTGTTGGGCGAATTGCTGCGATCGGCATTACCAATCAGCGCGAAACAGTCGTGGTCTGGGATCGCAAGACCGGCAAGCCCATTCATAATGCGCTTGTCTGGCAGGATCGCCGGACGGCTCAGGAATGCAATCGCCTGCGTGAGCAGGGCGCCGAAGAAATTGTTCGTGATAAGACGGGCCTTCTGCTGGACCCCTATTTCTCAGCAAGCAAGATTGCCTGGCTTCTTGATAACGTTTCAGGTGCCCGCAAGCGTGCTGAAGCAGGGGAACTGGCCGCGGGCACGATCGACAGCTTCCTTCTGTGGCGTCTGACGGGTGGCAAACGCCATGCAACCGACATCACGAATGCCTGCCGTACTTCACTGTTCAACATTCACACCCTTCAGTGGGATGATGAACTGCTGAACCTGTTCAATGTGCCTCGTGCGCTTCTGCCTGAAGTCCAGGACAATAGCGGCCTGTTTGGCAAAACAGAGCCTGACCTGTTTGGTGAGTCTATCGTGATCGGTGGTATGGCGGGTGACCAACATGCTGCTCTGATCGGGCAGGCATGTTTTGAAGAAGGCATGGCGAAAGCGACCTATGGTACCGGTTGCTTCATGCTCCTGAACACAGGCGAAAAGCCAATTCAATCCAATAACCGTCTGCTGACGACCATTGGTTACCGGATTGGCAACAAGACGACGTATGCTCTCGAAGGATCCATCTTCGTGGCAGGCGCCGGCATCAAGTGGCTGCGTGACGGTCTGCAACTGATCACGCATGCGTCTCAGACCGATGATATGGCAACCCGTATTCCGGACAGCCATGGCGTTTACATGGTGCCAGCTTTTGTTGGGCTTGGCGCGCCACATTGGGATCCTGAAGCACGCGGCATGATCTGTGGTCTCACGCTGGGCTCGACGCAGGCACACATTGCCCGTGCGATGCTGGAATCTGTTGCGTACCAGACCTATGACCTCGTTCACGCCATGCGTCAGGACGGTGCGATGCGGGCCAAGACGTTGCGTATTGACGGTGGCATGGCCGCTAACGACTGGTTCGCCCAGTTCCTCGCCAGCATGCTCAAGGCCGATGTGGAGCGCCCTGTAAACGTTGAGACCACGGCCGTTGGCGCTGCTTTCCTTGCCGGGTTGTATGTTGGTGTCTGGGGTAGCCTGGAAGAAGTTGCGGCAACCTGGGCGCAGGAGCGTCTGTTCTCGCCGCGTATGGATCCTGCACAGCGCCGCATCATGCTGGACGGCTGGCAGAATGCAGTTCAGCGCACCCTGACGCCACATGCTGCGAGTGCTGCCCCAGTGCGCGCCAGCAAGCCAAAGGTTGATACAGTTCAGGCAGCCTGACCGCTCTTCAGGTCTGCTTGATATGGCCGGTCTATTCGTCGGGGGACGAAGGCCGGCCTTTTTTATGTTTTGGGCTTGCCAGGAAAAATTGGAATTTCAGGCGGCATCCGGTGATGATGGCTGATCGCGTTCCAGCCAGGCGAGTGTGCCAATTTGCGCTGCCGACGCGAGGGTCACAAGATAATTCAGACAGAGGAAAGCTTGAGTAATGAGGCTGATTGTTTTCAGTTGGCTCAGCTGAAATTGGTCATGAATGAGCGTAAAAGCCAGTAACAGAGGCATGATAACAGCTCCAGCACTCATCACGATGAGGGCAGAGTTTCGGCATGTCAGGATGGTTTGCTGCTCTCGTTCATCCCTGTCCCAGGCACTCAGTCTGTATAAAGGATGCTACAGTTTTATCCGGGCGCAAATATTCAAAAGAAACGTTCCGCTGATGAAGAATACTGACATCATCCAGCCGGGGCTCAGCAGAAATATTGCGCTTGGAAAAAGTATGGTCGCGCAGACTGCAATCGTGACAGGTTTCCAGAGGGGAATTGTGCTGGTCGGTGACACCGGTGTTCCGTCTGGAAACAGTCCCCCAAGCCAGAAAACAGGACGGCCAATGATATTGGCTACATTGTCCATGACGCTGAAAAATTTGTCAGTGGGGCGAGGAGAGAATGTCACTGTTTTCCAGCCTCCATGCGCGCGCGCATCTGTTCGACAAGTGAATCAAATGGCGTCAGAGAGAAAACCATTTCGACCTCTGCTTCCAGAACCGCACAGATCTTCATCGCGAGTTCCAGACTCGGTTTGTAATCGCCGCGTTCCAGATAGCCGATCGTCTGGGGGTTAACCTTTACGGCTTCAGCGAGGTCTTTACGTGAAAGACCTCGTTCAGCCCGGAAAAGAGCAATACGGTTATGCATCAATGTTGTGTATACACAACGGATAAATGCTTTTCTACAATTTTAGACGCACTCAGGCATCAATATTCAAGGTAGCAGCGGTGCTCATACGTAATTCACGGCAAAGGGCAGCGTTCTGTTTCAGATCCACCCCATAGGCTGGGAAAATCTCATTAAGAGGTGGCAGCCATTCATTTGAAGAAATCTTCTGAGGAAAGCACTTTTCCACGACTTGCAGCGCTACTGAGGCTGCGATGGATGCGCCCGGCGATGCACCGAGAATTGCAACAAGCGACTGATCGGAACTGCGGACCAGCTCTGTGCCGAAGCGCAGGACACCATGAAGGCCTTTGTCCGGCTTGATGATCTGAACACGCTGCCCGGCCACAATTTTCGTCCACTGGCTTTCATCAGCCTGCGGATAGAAGTTCAGAAGGGACTGGAAGCGCTTGTGGTCGCTCTGTGTTACTTCGCGCACCAGATAGTTCAAAAGCGACAGATTATCTTTGCCTGCGGTCATGGCGGGAATGATGTTGCTGCTGTTCAAGGAGTGGAAATAGTCCCTCCAGGAGCCGCTCTTGAGAAACTTGGTGGAAAAACCCGCATACGGACCAAAAAGAAGGCAGGATTTCCCGTCGATCACCCGCGTATCTAGGTGTGGGACAGACATCGGCGGAGATCCGACGGGTGCTTTTCCATAAACTTTCGCATGATGGCGCTGCGTGATGGCAGGGTTGGTGCATTGCAGCCATAAGCCGCTCACTGGGAAGCCTGCGTATCGGCGTGCTTCAGGGATACCGGATTTCTGAAGGAGGGGCAGTGCTGCACCACCTGCGCCGATAAAGACAAATCGCGTCAGGACAGTCCTGTGTACCCCGGTTTGCATATTGACCGCAGTGACACGCCAACGACCATCGGTTGTTTTGGTCAGGTCCGTCACGCGATGACGATAAAAGCTGTGGAAGCCGGGGGCGGTCTGCAAACCAGAGAGAAGGCTTCTGGTCAGGGCCCCGAAATCGACATCCGTTCCGCTTTTAATGCGGGTGGCCGCCACAGGAATAGACAGATCCCGACCTTCCATCGCAAGAGGGGCCCAGTTCGCGATAACAGCAGGATCTTCGCTATATTCCATTCCGTCAAAGCAGTGGTGGTTCGCCATGGCGGTGTAGCGCGCTTTGAGAAAAGCAACGTCAGCTTCGCCCCAGACAAGGCTGACATGAGGGCAGGCGTGAATGAACGTGCCCGGATCTGCAATTCGGCCGGTTTGTACCCAGTGCGCCCAGAGTTGGCGGGAAATATCGAACTCGGTGTTGACCGCCAGAGCCTTGGAAATATCCACGCTGCCATCTGCACGCTGCGGCGTGTAATTCAGTTCACAGTTTCCTGCGTGCCCGGTTCCAGCATTGTTCCAGGCCTTTGAACTTTCCTGCCCACACTGTTCAAGCGTTTCAAACAGCGTAATGGAGAGTTCGGGGGACAGTTCTTTGAGGAGGGCGGCGAAAGTTGCGCTCATGATGCCGCCTCCAATCAGAACGACATCCGGGAACGCGGCAGAAGCTGAAGACATTGCAGGCAGGGTCCGTAAAAGCAGAATATCAGAAGGGTGGTGTTATCCCCGATAAACGGGCCCGTTGGGAAGCAGCTTTCCCGGATTGAGAATATGGTGAGGGTCCATCGTATTCTTCAGTGCACGCATGACGCCGAGTGAGCCCTCACCGTGCTCCTGAGCCAAAAACTCCAGTTTCCCCAGTCCAACACCGTGCTCGCCACTACAGGAACCCCCGAGAGCCAGCGCCCGACCGACAATTTTCCTGTCCAGATCCAAGGCTTGAGCATACCCTTCCGGGGAGTGTTCGGTGATGATGAGCGTATGGAAATTTCCGTCTCCGACGTGGCCCAGAAGAGGGGCCTTAAGACCGGATGCGGCAATGTCGCTTGAGACACCGGCAATCAGTTCCCCCAGTCGTGAGATTGGAACAATGCAGTCTGTTGAGATGACCCGGGCGGTTGGATCGATGGCCTTTGCGGCCCAGTAGGCATCATGGCGCGCTTTCCACAGACGTGCCCGGTCTTCCGCGCTCTCGGCCCAGGCAAAACCAAGCCCATTGTTTGCGAGAGCGATCTCCTGAGTTGCGGTAACCTGTTCCTGTACGGCTGCAGGGGCGCCCGCAAATTCAAAAAATAGCGTTGTCAGGGGGCGATAGCCGGTCAGTTTGGAGTATCGGATGGATGCATCCATCTGAACACTATCCATTAATTCCACACGGTTAATCGGGATGCCGCATTGGATGATTTCTATTGCAGTCTGAACGGCATCGTTCAAAGATTCAAATTGGCAAACTGCAGCGGAGAGGGTGTCAGGGCGGCCATGCAGCTTGAGCTGGATTTCCGTAATAATCCCGAGCGTGCCTTCAGAGCCGATGAAGAGGGACGTCAGATCATAACCAGTGGAAGATTTGCGGACGCGACCGCCGGTTCGGATCACTTCACCTGTCGCAAGCACGACAGTCAGACCCAGCACGTTTTCCTTCATCGTGCCGTAGCGGACAGCTGCCGTTCCGGAAGCGCGGGTCGCGCACATGCCGCCCAGAGTAGCTTCACCGCCCGGATCGACGGGGAAGAAAAGTCCGGTATCGCGGATCTGTGTGTTGAGAGCCTGTCGGGTGAGACCAGCCTGTACGCGGCAATCCAGGTCGTCCGGGTTCATCTCCACAATGCCGGTCATGCGGGAGAGATCGAGGCTGATGGCGTGTTCTGGCGGCGTGACATGCCCTTCAACGGATGTTCCTGCGCCAAAAGCGACTACGGGAACGCGGGAGGCGTGACATTCTTTCAGGACGATTGAAACATTTTCCGTACTTTCGGCAAAAATGACGGCTTTCGGCAGTCGGGCAGCCTCCATAGCTTCGCCGTGACTGTGTTCTTCCAGCACGGAGGGGGCTGTGCTGATCCGGCTTCCCAGTGTTGTAGCGAGCCGGGAAAGAACAGTCTGAAGGCGTTCTTCAGCGGAAGGAGAAAGAACCGTCATGGAATATCCGAAATGGAAAGTCGTCAATTTTGTAAAATTATTATAAATCTGATGACTGAAAAGACAATCTATATGCGGTGTTGTCCCATGCTCCAGATAAGAAAAACGCCCCATGTTGGGGCGTCTTCGCGGAAGTGTAGGCTGAATTAAGAGTTAGTGGGTGCTGCGTCGGTCAATGATGAGCAGCAGGAGATAGGGAAGAAAGAAATACAGGGCCATGACCACCATGAGTGGTTTGAGGAGCCAGCCCATATCTGCGTGCAGGACAGAGCGGCTGAACATGTTGGCCAGTCCTAAAAGACAGGCCACGCAGAAGAGGCCAAAAAAGTTGGCGAAGAATCCACGTTCACCGTTGATGAGTCGAAGCTGGGCAAGAAGCCCGCCGATTTGCTGTGATGCCATGACCGTGGTTCTCCGTTGAGTCAGACAGTGAAGTATTTGGCGCGCGGATTCAGCACCACGAGAGCAGACGTTGACTGCTCAGGATGAAGCTGGAACCCGTCAGACAGGGAAATCCCGACGCGCTCGGCATCCAGAAGGCGCAGGATTGGTTCCTGATCCTCAAGGCGGGGGCAGGCAGGATAGCCGAAGGAATAGCGTGACCCACGATAGGACTGGGAGAGCATTTTCTCCATGTCACGATCATCTTCCGCCGCAAAACCAAGCTCTGCACGGATCCGTTTGTGGGTGTATTCAGCCATGGCTTCCGCCATCTCGACCGAAAGGCCATGCAGATAGAGGTAATCCTGATAGCGATTGGCCTCGAACCATTCCCGGGCAAGGTCTGATGCTTTCTGCCCGACAGTGACAACCTGAAGCCCAACAACGTCGCGGTGCTCATCATTGATGTCACGCACGAAGTCCGCGATGCACTCGCCGTCGTCCTTTGGCTGGCGGGGCAGGGTGAAGCGCGCGGCTTCTGTCTTGCCGTCTTCTTCAAACAGGATCAGGTCGTTTCCGTCACCAGCGGCTTTCCAGTATCCATAGATGGCCTGCGGGCGCAGGATTTCCTGCTCCGCACTGAGCGCCAGCATGCGCTTCAGGACGGGGCGGAGTTCCATCTTCGCATACTCCATGAACTCCTCAAGGGAGCGCCCCTGTTTTCGGAAGCCCCACTGGAACTGATAGAGTGAGCGTTCATTCAAGAATGGCAGCACGGCATTAGGCGCAGCTTCCACAACCCGGGCGCCCCAGAAAGGTGGCGTGAGAGGAGGTAGTTCGCCTGAGATCCGATTGCGACGCTCCCGGGCAGCGGCAGGATCAACTGTGCCGAAGCCACGAGTTTCAGCACTTTCCGGAGCACGCGCATTCTTGCGGCTTGCCTTGCCCGCACGGCGGCTCTGGATCGCCCCCAGATAGCCGTCAAACTCTTTTTGCGCGATCTTGTCCATCAGGGACAATCCATCAAACGCATCTCTGGCATATGCGACGCGGCCTGGCTCGCCGTCTCCGTAAGACAGGGCGCATTCTTCTTCGACATAGTTTCGGGTCAGGGCCGCGCCACCAAGAATAACGGGAACATCGAAGCCCTGCCGTTTCATCTCCGCGAGGTTCTCACGCATGATGACGGTGGATTTTACGAGAAGCCCCGACATGCCGATAGCGTCAGCATTATGTTCCTTGGCCGCAGCCATCATGTCAGCCAAGGGCACTTTAATGCCGAGGTTGATCACCTGATAGCCGTTATTGGTCAGGATAATGTCCACAAGGTTCTTACCAATGTCGTGGACGTCACCCTTTACGGTGGCAAGAACCATCGTGCCGCGATGTTGGCCTTCCTTGCGCTCCATGTGCGGCTCAAGCCAGGCTACGGCTGTTTTCATCGTCTCGGCAGATTGCAGCACAAACGGAAGCTGCATTTTGCCAGACCCGAAGAGTTCGCCCACGACTTTCATGCCGTCCAACAGAACGGTGTTGATGATGTCGAGCGGGGCCATATCCTGCATGGCGGCATCCAGATCATCCTCGATGCCTTTACGGTCCCCGTCTACAATCCGGTCCTTGAGGCGTTCTGCGGGCGTTTCAGCACGACGCTTCTTGACGGCATCCGCAGCTTTCCGGCCAGCAAAAAGCTCCAGAAGCTTCTGGAGCGGATCATAATCGGCAGTCCGACGGTCAAAGATCAGGTCTTCCGCGACTTTCACTTCTTCCGGGGCAATCAGATGCAGCGGACGGATTTTTGAAACATGTACGATCGCGCCGGTCATGCCTGCTTTGACGGCATGGTCCAGAAATACGGAATTCAGAACTGCACGTGCCGCAGGGTTCAGACCAAAGGAAATGTTCGAAAGACCCAGCACGATCTGGATGTCAGGGAATTTATCCCGGATCATCCGAATACCTTCAAGCGTCCAGACGCCAAGCTTACGGTCGTCTTCCATGCCGGTTGCGATGGTGAAGGTCAGCGGGTCGATCATCAGGTCGGACTGGGGCAGCCCGTACTGATTGCAGGCGAAATCAACCAGACGTTCTGCAATGCGCAGTTTGTCCTCTGGCGTCTTGGCCATGCCCACTTCGTCAATGGTCAGGGCAATCATCGCAGCGCCGAACTTCTTTGCCAGCTTCATGCGCGCATGAGCCTGATCTTCACCATCCTCAAAGTTGATTGAGTTGATGATCGGCTTGCCGCCATGCAGCTTCAGAGCGGCCTCAATGACTGGCGTTTCGGTTGAATCGATGACCAGAGGCGCATTCACGGATGACGTGAAGCGGGTGACGACTTCGTTCATCTCCGCGACTTCGTCTCGGCCAACGAATGCCGTGCAGACGTCCAGAGCATTGGAGCCTTCGGCAGCCTGTTCCCGGCCAACGGCGACGCAGCCATCCCAGTCGCCCGCTTCCTGAAGTTCACGCCATTTCTTGGAGCCGTTGGCGTTGCAGCGCTCGCCGATGGAGAAGTAGCTGTTTTCCTGCCGCAGCGGCACCTGCGAGTAGAGGCTGGATACAGACGGCATCCAGATCGTGCTGCGCTTGACCGGAGCCGGACGGTATTTTTCGCCACCCACGCGACGCAGCATGCCGTCCAGAGCCTGAATATGAGGAGTGGACGTTCCACAGCACCCGCCAATCAGGTTGAGTCCGTCTTCACGGATGAAACGCTCCATCCACACAGCCATTTCGTCCGGGCTGAGAGGATAGACCGTTTTACCGTCTACCAGTTCCGGGAGACCGGCATTGGGCTGCATGGAAATCAGGCCTGGCCAGTTTTCAGACAACCAGCGGACGTGCTCTGCCATTTCCTGCGGGCCGGTGGCGCAGTTCAGACCCAAAGACGGGACGTCCAGCGCGTTGACGGTTGTGGCTGCCGCAGCGATGTCGGGTCCAACGAGGAGGGTGCCGGTGGTTTCAACCGTTACCTGTACGAAAATGGGAGCGTCCGACCCGAGTTCGATCCGTGCGGCTTTGGCCGCGTTGACGGCAGCTTTGATCTGGAGCGTGTCCTGACACGTCTCAATCAGGAACCCATCGACACCGCCGTCAATCAGGCCACGGCACTGTTCAATCAGCCCGGCTTCAAGCGTGTCATAATCGATGTTGCCAAGCGTTGGCAGTTTTGTGCCTGGGCCGATGGAGCCCATGACGTAACGATGGCGGCCGTCACAGAAGGTCTCTGCCGCCTCTCGGGCCAGCGTGGCAGCAACACGGTTGATTTCGCGGCTGCGGTCTTGGAGGTCGAACTCAGCAAGCGTGACGATCGAGCCACCAAACGTATTGGTCTCGACCATATCCGCGCCAGCTTCGAAATAGCCGCGATGAATTTCACGAACCAGCTCAGGGCGGGAAAGATTCAGGATTTCCGTGCAGTTTTCCTGCCCCCAGTAGTCTTTCTCAACTTCCAGATCGAGCATCTGCACGCGCGATCCCATACCACCGTCACACAGCAGAACCTGGTCTGACAGGGCATCAAGCAGATGGGGACGTGAGGACATTGAGGCGCTCTTCAGGAATAAAATCAGGACAGGATATTATGCCAGGCGATCGGGCCCGGCATGGAGGCCTGCCTGTATAACGGTTGAGGGAAGCTGCTGGCAAACCGGATCTGTCCTGTCCTTCTTTTAACAGGCCTGTCATATGTGGTGCATCTCCCTGAATTGGGAATCCCTTCTCGCGGAACAGCAATGACAAATTCAGTTGGTCGTTTCCTTCCACTCTTTATAGCAGTCGCCATTCTGTCCTGGGCCAGTGCGTATCCGGTTGTGCGTATTGCCCTGCATGACTTCGCACCTATCCCGCTCGCGGCCGTACGATATGCCATCGCCGCCATTGCTGCGGGGGGCTGGCTGCTCTGGAAACGCCCAGCTCGTCTGCAAAAAGCTGATATTCCGCAGGTTCTGGGATGCGGTGCGGTTGGCATCACGCTGTACAATATCTTTTTTAACTGTGGCGAAGTGACAGTCTCCGCGGGGGCCGCGAGCCTCCTTATCAGCGCAGCGCCTCTTATGGCCGGGCTCATCGCCATGGCGTTTCTTGGTGAGCGCATGTCTCTTTTGGGATGGGCTGGGTCCATCCTGAGTTTTGCTGGTGTTGTCCTGATCGCCCAAGGGCAGGCCGGGGGATTGTCCTTCGGTTCAGGTGCGACATTCGTGTTTGGAGCCGCTGTTTGCGGAGCGCTCTACACGAATCTTCAGAAAGGGCTGATCCGCCGGTACGGTGCTCTTACAACGATCGCTTATATTCTGATCAGTGGTGCTCTGTTCCTGCTGCCATGGCTGCCAGAAGGATTGGCCAGCTTTTCTCATGCATCATGGGCAGGACGGGCATCCGTGCTGGAACTGGGCATTTTCCCCGCCGCAATCGGATATGCTGCCTGGGCCTTTGTGATCGGGCATCTGGGAGCTACGCGGGGCGCTGCGCTGCTGTATCTGCTCCCGCCTGTCACGATGGTTCTGGCCTATATTCTGACCCACGAGATTCCGACGTTCCGGACACTCATTGGCGGTGCCATTGTTATGGCTGGCGTTATTGTCACCAACACATGGGGGCGCCACCCTGTTGCGGCACCAAGCGGCCGGTTGAACAACTGATGTCTCAGCTCTTTCTCTCGGTTGTCACGGATCTTTCTAACTGGCCGTCATCGCGCAGGGCAGACGTCGTTCTTGTAGCAGACGTACCGGAAGAGGGCTGGTCAGACGTAGTGTCCTTGCCGGCACCCTCTCCATTTCGCAAGAGACACGGCATTGGGTGTTCCTGCTGCTCGCGTGAGGGATTGTCGATGGTCTTGGCCCAAGTCTTTCAGGATCATGTGACGGGGGCGAGATCGACAATTCGCGGAGTGGTCGTTCTTGTGAGTGTTCAGGAGCAGCGGGACGTGCTGCAAATGCTTGAACAGGATGTTCTGGTGAGAGCCAGATATCGTCTTCAGGACTGATGACCTACTCGTTCCCATGGAGGAACGGGCGCATAACGTGTCGCGAGAAAATCGATCATCACTCGGACTTTGAGCGGTACGTGCGTTGTGGGCACATACACTGCATGCAGATCTGGCCCTTCAAGCAAGGGAGTATCGAGCGTGATAGGTTTGAGAAGGCCTGACTGAAGTTCATCGGCGACAATAAATGTTGGCTGATAAAGAATGCCCTGGCCCGCCAATGCTGCCGTGCGTAGGACGTCTCCATTATTGGAGCGCAGGCTGCTTTTGACCGGAATGGTCCGTTCTCCCCCGCGTCCGAAACTCCAGCGTGTGGTGCCCACGGGGTCGCTGAGGGTGTAGCCGAGGCAGGTGTGATGTTCGAGGTCACTGACCGTGGCTGGAGTGCCATGTTTGGCCAGATAGGAGGGGGCGGCACAAAGCGTGAAGTTGATATGCGCCAGACGCCGGGCTTTGAGGCTGCTGGGCAACATATGACCGATCCTGAGAGTCAAATCCCACCCTTCAGCAATAGGATCGACGCGGCGATCATCCACGCCCAGTTCGACTGTCACCAAAGGGTATTTCTGGCTGAACTCTGGCAGGAGAGGGGCGACATGTCGAATGGCGAAAGATACGGGCGTATTCATGCGCAGCAGCCCGCGGGGCTCGGCTGCGCCTGCGGTGACTTCCTGCTCCATGTCTTCAAGGCTGCTCAGGAGTTTCTGGCACCGATCGAGATAGAGTTGCCCAGATTCAGTCAGTGAGAGACGGCGCGTGCTGCGATGGAAAAGTGCCACGCCCAGATGGGCTTCGAGCGCTGACACGTGTTTTGTCACCATCGTCTGTGATAGGCCCAGAGACCGTGCTGCAGCAGCAAAGCTTCCTTGTCCCACTACCCTAACAAAGGCTTGCATACTGGTAATGCGGTCGAGCACTTCACACCCCTGGTGCCAGATGACTTTCCTGTAGTCAGGATTATCGTTGTCGCAGTTTGATGACAACCTTCGCGACAGATCAACTGACGACGGAGTTTCTCATGACGGATAATTCGAGGCAGACAGGGCCGATAGAACGCCAGCCTGCTATTTTTATTCCTCATGGGGGTGGCCCCTGCTTTTTCATGGACTGGCCGGATGTCTGGGATCGAATGGCGGAGCATTTGCGTGGGGTCGCTGCTACGTTGCCTCAGCGTCCTGCTGCTTTGGTTGTTATGTCGGGGCATTGGGAAACTGACCGGGTTACTGTGACAACAGGCGCCCATCCCCAATTGATCTATGACTATTACGGTTTTCCCGCCCACACTTATGAGCTCCAGTATCCGGCCCCAGGCTCTCCGAAGCTTGCTGAACATATTCAGAAGCTTCTTGCAAAGGCGGGAATTGCGAGTGGTGGAGATGCCTATCGTGGGTTTGACCACGGAGTGTTCATTCCGCTCATGCTGGCGTTCGAAAAGGCCGATATTCCCGTCGTTGAGATCTCCTTACCGTTGAATGCGACGGCTGAGGACGTGATGGAAATCGGCAGAGCTTTGGCCCCGCTACGAGATGAAAACGTGCTGCTGGTGGGGGCGGGGATGACGTATCACAATCTGCGACGTTTCCTGCGTCCAGACGCAGAGGCGGACGAGCAGTCCCGGCATTTCGATGACTGGCTTTATCGGGCTGTAAGTGAAGAGCCTGACGAGCGTGCGTCCCGGCTGGCGCGATGGGCAGAAGCTCCGTTTGCTCAAGACTGCCATCCGAAGGCCGAGCATCTGTTACCATTGATGTTTGTGGCGGGCGCGGCAGGAACGGACCCGGGTGTCCGAGATTATAGTGATACCGTCATGGGGAAGGCGTTGTCCGGCTTCCGCTTCGGTTGAACTTGCTTGTGTTTCAATTCAAAAAAGAAAGATCTTCCCATGAAGAAAATACTCTCTGGTGCTTTTGCAACTCTTGCTTGCGCTGCGGTATCCACTACCGCCTTTGCCGCTGCGCCCGCTGATGTGAAGAGTGGCTCTTACAAGGTTGAAGCTGGCCATACCCAGGTCAATTTTTCAGTCCTGCACTTTGGTTTTTCCTACTATTCGGGACAGTTCTCCAACGTGAGTGGCAGCCTGAAGCTGGATGCTAGCCATCCGGAGAAATCGAAGCTTTCAGTGACAATTCCGGTTTCCAGCGTGGCGACATCCAGCTCGGTGTTGGCGGATGAGCTGAAAAACAATGAGTGGTTTGATGCTGCGAAATATCCAGATGCGACTTTCGTCTCGACGGAAGTTTCCCCGGTAGGTGCTGAAGATGCAGTTGTCAGTGGTAATCTGACACTTCATGGCACGACGAAGCCCGTTGTTCTGCATGTGCACTTCGTTGGCGCTGGTGTGAACCCGATGGACAAGGCCTACACGGTTGGCTTCCAGGCTACGGGAACAATCCATCGCAGTGACTTCGGCGTCAAAAAGTATGTTCCCTATGTTGGCGATGACGTTAGCCTGACCATTGCTGGAGCTTTTGAAAAGCAGCCCTGAGTTTTTTTTCGCATAAAGAAGGCGGGATATTTCCTGCCTTTTCTCGGATGAGGAATAAGATCATTCTATTCCCTGCGTCTTCGCGCAATGGAGAAGTGATTATGAAGCTTTACTATAAGCCTGGTGCGTGTTCGCTTGCCGCGCATATTATTCTGAATGAAGTCGGTCAGCCGTATACGCTTGAAAAAGTAGATACGACCACGAAGACAACAGAGACCGGCGCAGATTATCTTGCCATCAATCCACGAGGAGCCGTACCGGCAATCGAGATTGAGCCGGGTGTTGTTTTAACCCAGAATTCGGCAGTTCTTCAGTATATCGGAGATCATTCGGACGTTCTGGCTTTTCGGCCAACCTACGGCACACTGGAACGAGCGAGGCTGCAGGAAGCTCTCGGGTTCTGTGGTGATCTGCACAGCGCATTCGGTGGCCTGTTTGCCCCGAACCTGACGGAGGAGGCTGAGAAGTCTGTTCATGCACAGATCCATCGGCGGATGACGCAGTTCGAGGATATGCTGTCTGACGACAAAGCTTATTGTCTTGGAGACGACTTCACGCAAGCCGATGCTTACGCAGCTGTTATCATGACATGGGCTGTTTTCAAGAAACTGGATATTTCTCATCACCGCAAAGCATGGGTATTGCGGGAGAGGGTGATGTCTCGTCCGTCTGCAAAGCGGGCGCTGCAGGAAGAAGGCTTGGCCTGATCCTGCGCTACGCGGAGGGGGCGATGAATAGCCCTCTCTGTGGATTGTAAATTTCGATATTAGCGAATGCTGTCGATATGGTAGCCGTTCGACATTCTGTATGTGACAAGAAAATGCTTTCTTGTTTTGTGTGTCTGGTACCAATCATCTGTAAAATAATTACTGATCATTGTTCCGTGCAGATCATAGGTTATTTTGTATGACGTTGGTGCACCCAAACCCGCATTGATTTTGTCTACAGAGACGATTTTTGCGATGGTGACATGTGTGATAGAATCATCCCCAGATACTTTCTGCCATCCGATCCATCCAAATATTGCTAAGGTCGTGACAAGAAAGATTGCAAAGAACAAACCCATCCATTCTTTCTTTTGAGCGGATAGCGTCATACAGAACCTTCTTCAAATCAGTAGAGATACGCGACAATAAAAGTATATTTGCACATATCTGTTTCTACCATTGATGACACATAAAATATTTTTTCTGTATTTGTTTCGGGGCGCTAAAAATCTAAATCTGGCGAGTTGTAGGTGAGTGCAGCGCTAACGCGGCTAGGGGGCATATACGCCTAAATTAAGATTGGGCGTTTAGGCATAAAAAAAGCCGCTCCGAAGAGCGGCTTCTCGCACAGACGAGCTGCTGATTAAAGCTTCAAAGAGCCTTAATGCTTACTGCAGACGTCTTGCCGTTACGGCCAGCTTCGAGCTCGTAAGAGACCTGCTGACCTTCGTTGAGGGTGTGGATGCCGGCACGCTCAAGTTCAGAGATGTGAACGAACGCGTCCTGACCACCATTGTCCGGCTGAATGAAGCCGAAGCCTTTGGTGGAGTTAAACCATTTTACGGTGCCTGTTGCCATAACGAGGCTCCTTTTTTAACAATAGCGGTCGTGCACAAAACACACACGAAATCATAACTTTTACGGAGAAAGAATGGCGCAACATGCGCCGGTTACCCCAGTAAAAGCACCCGCTAAAAAGACAATGGGGGTATTGCGTTTGAGATGCAAGGGAAAACATCTGAGTGGAGTAAAATAAAATGTTACTCAGACTGTAAAATACTATTCAAAGCGTATATTTATTTGTTGCGATTATAAAAGATAATGCCCGCTACTTGTATGAATTTTATGCATAAAAATCTTATTAAAGCTGCTTTATTTCTCGCATCCTGAAAAATTTCGTGTCCATACTTCTTCCCCTGAGTAGGGAATTTTTAGTCGATATTCACTCTTCGAATACCGCCTGGAACCTTCGTTTTTGCCTTTCGGTGAACAAATGAGGCAGAGGCCGTGTTGTAATCCGGGTTTTCCGCCATCGCCTGAAGTGTTGCATCGTCTCTAAGATCGAGAGGCCTTGGATGGCCGTCGTTGCTCTTCTGCGCTGCGACCCCACACACCTGCATGGCATGGCTAAAGGGAAGAGGATTGCCCTGTGTCCCGGTAAGCATCTGCTCACGCACACAATGACTGTCTGTCTGGCCAGTCAACCACGGGGCTGATGAGCATGCGGAAAGAGAAATGAGGGCAAAAAGAGGAAGGTAGCGCATAAGGGCAAGTGTACTACGGGACAATTCGGGCCGCAAAGAAAACTGACGTGTGCGGATGCCATTTCCAATACCGCCGTGTCCGTCACTGGGGAGGCATGCAATATACTAGAAGAAAGTGGCCTTTGTCGCTTTGCTTCTCCGTTCTCCCGGCGCGCTCATATATCAGGCGCCTATCAGGTTTCTTTTGAGATAATTTGAACCTTTGCTGTGGTGAAGAATTTAGTGTTCACCCTGTAGGAGGCGAACATGTCGATCCTGATCAGTACATCATTTTCCAGATCTGTCTTTCGAATGGATTATCCGGGTACGGAGGATCCATTATTTCCAGATGGTGACCCGATGGTTGATGACCCCTCTGAGGAAGAGGAAACGCCAGAGCCAGACGAATGGCCCGATGTGGAGTTGCCCGAAGAGCCGGGGCCTTCGCCATATCCGCCGTTTGGTCTGAAGACGGTCAGTGCCGGGGTGGTTGATTTACCAACCCCGCGACCGCCTCAGCCTCCCATGCCGCCGTCACCTTTGCCAACAGAGCCTCCTCCATTGGAAGAGCCTCCGCAGCCGTTGAATTAACTCAAGAAATTGGCTTTTGGTTCTCACCGCTGGGTAAGGGCAGTCCGTTTAGGACGGTGTATGGCTACCGATATCTGATGGCTGTCTATGATGTTTATTATGGAAAATGCTCGTAAAGGCGCGTCGTCTTCAACGCGCCTTTTGTCAAACTTGGAAATTAGTATCCAGGTGCGGGGTATGGAGCGGGAGTAGGCCCGTAGCTCGGATACGGCGTTGGAGGGACCACCGCCGGGCCATTCACATTGCCCATAATGACGTTACTAATGATGCCCGTTGTGATTGCGGCGAGGAGAAAGCTTCCACCGTAATCAATCCAGCGATATCCCGGAGGTGGGGCATAAAGGCCCGGGTATCTGTGCCAGCTATCAACAAACACGCCCCCACCATTGTAACGATCACCAGAGCGCCACATGCCGCGATGAGGGCCTGCGCCACGGAAGCCACCGCCGCCTCCGCCCGGGCCTCCACGATAACCATTTCCACCTTGGCCGCGTCCGCCACCGCCCGGGCCGCCGCCGTCACGATGTCCACCACCACCTGGGCCACCGCCATCACGGCCGCCTTCAGGACCTCCCTGAGCGCTAGCTACTGTGGGGGCGATAGTGAGTGCCAAGCCCATCAGCAGAGCTACAGATCGTTTAGTCTTGGTGGACATAAAAAACTCCGTTCGTAATGCGGCATCAAAGGTCTCCCGATGTGGCGAAAATTGGTCACCATTGTAACAGAGAGACAAAACCTCGGACTTTGTTGCGAGATTTCCGGAAAATTTCTCGCGGTTTTTCTTCGCTATGAGGAGGTTGCTCACGAGCATATCGCGAATGTCCGGCGATCGAACCGGGTATCGCAGGAAATGTGTGATCTCAGCGCGTTCATAATGGCACGGTTCTAAGAATCGCCAGCTGTGAAAAGCGTGTTTCCAAACATACGCAAACGGGTCGCTATCAGCAGTTTCAAACAAGATCAGGGAAGCCCGATTGAAACAATATTCCCTTGGAATGAAAGGGGCTGTGCAGGGGGCAAAGACTACACTATCTGGCGAAATTCTCATGGATCTGACGCGGCTATTTTTAAAGCTTTAGCTGCCGAGCGACTGGATTTCCGGATATGACTTCACCTTATGGCCCAGGGCTGCGTCACTCCCACGCAGAAGATGTTTACGCGTTTCTGATTGGTTGTTCTCTGATTGTGATGGGGCTGATGTGTCTGCATAAGGCCGGGCTTGTGACAGGTGGTGTAGCAGGTATTGCCTTGCTGTTGTCCTACATCGTGCCGATGACGCCTGGAAATCTGTTCACGGTCATCAACATACCGTTTCTTCTTTTTGCTGTTCGTGCCATGGGCGTCCGTTTCGCGCTTAAAACCACGATCGCCAGTTTTGGTATTACTGCCCTCGCGAGTGTTATTCCGAGCGTTATGGAACTTGCGTATGTCCAGCCTCTGTTCGCAGCGATATTCGGCGGAACAGTGATTGGGATGGGTATTCTCTCGTTGGCTCGTCATCAGGCGGGTGTAGGCGGGACAGGCGTTATCACGCTCTGGCTTCAGAAAAGCCGTGGCCTGAACGCCGGCCGCGTTCAGATCATGATTGATGCAGCCATTCTGACGCTGTCTGCTTTCTTCTTGCCGTGGGAAAAGGCCGTTCTGTCAGCCATAAGCGCTTTTGCCATGAGTAGTGTGCTCATGGTGTTCCATCGTCCTGGACGATACATCGGGCATTAAAGAAAGCCGCTTTCTGGCGGTTTCCCGCAGCACATCCCAGTTAAGAGAACGGCGCTCTGGAATGCAGACCATGACGAACTGTGTTTCTGAAGAGACAGTGCGCCTCAAAAGATCGCCACATCAGGCAGTTTGAGTAAACTCAAATTGTGGCACTGAGTGCCAAAATGTAGAAGGTGCGGAGAATTTAGAACAACGAACAGGATTCAGGCATGAAACTCTCGCGGCTGGCTTTGTACCTTCTGGCTGGATCTGTCATCGGCAATGTTCCCTCTTATGCGGCAGAAACCAAAGAAAAAGCTACTCCGGAAGCAGCCGCGAAGAAGTCTGTAAGCGCGTCTGAGCCTGAGAATATCACTGTTCATCGTCGTAACGGAAGTGGCACGGCAGCAGAATATCGCACGAAGGAAGCCTCTCTTGGCCCCCTTGGCACGCGATCCATTCTGGATACGCCGATGTCTGTCATGGTGGTGCCCCATGATGTTCTGGTCAACCAGCAGACCAGAAACATCAATGATCTGATTGCATTCGTGCCATCTGCCCAGCTTGAAATGCGTGGTGATCCGAATACCAGTCGGCCTCAGTCCCGTGGGTTTGAGGGCGACGTTATTGCTAACACGCGTATGGATGGCCTCAACATGGTCATCACCACACCTTATGCTGCGGAGCAGTTTGATAGTGTTCAGGTTCTGAATGGGTTGGCTGGTGCGGTGTATGGTCCGCAAAATCCGGCGGGCACATTTGATTTCACATTGAAGCGCCCGACGGACCGACAGACAGAGCGTTTTGTTGTGGGTGTTGATTCCATTGGCGCGCCCATGGAAAGCCTCGATGTCTCAGGTCGGGTCGGCCACAACAAGTGGTTCGGCTACCGCCTGAACCTGTTGAACCAGAACGGAGAGGGTTACGTCGCAGACTCCCACCTGCGGCGTAACCTGGTGAGTGGTGATTTCGACATTCACCTTTCACCGAAGACAGTCATTCAGATTGATGCCAGTCAGTACACATATGCCCAGCGCGGCTATCCGGGTGGCTTTTCGTACGCAACGACTATTCAGCTACCGGATGCTCCTGATCTTAGCCAGAAGGGATATGGTCAGAAGCAAGCCGGTTACAACATGGAAACCGATACTGCCCTGATGAAGATCATTCATCACTTCAATGATGACTGGAGCCTGAAGCTTGGTGGGATGTGGCAGAATGCTGCCAGAAATGTTTTCAGTACGGGTAATCAGCTGCTGAACTCTGCGGGACTTTACCGTCAGACAATTTCAGCTGCGACTACGGCGAATGATTTCGTGGCAGGCAGCAATACGGCTTATTTGAATGGGTCGTTCCATACGGGCCCACTGAAGCACCAGATCGAGATTGGAACCAACGGCTACGTCATGGGGAACTACAACCCGACGTCATCGACCGGCACTTTGACTCTGGGACAGGCGACAATTGGTAACCCACAGAGATTTCCGAGTGCACAGCCTTATTATTCCGGACGTTATAAATCTGCCGATACCATGACGCAGTCCTTGCTGGCCGGGGATACGATTTCTCTGGGCAAGCACTGGTCCATTATGGGGACGCTCGCCTGGAGTTGGCTGAGCACCAATAACTATGCGACGAGTGGCACGAAAACTTCGTCCTACAGCCGTGCCGCTGCCTTTAGTCCGATGACAAGTCTGCTTTATAAGCCGGCAGCCAATCAGACGGCTTATTTCACCTGGGGGCGGTCCTTGCAGGCTGGTACTTCGGCACCGGCAGGCGCTGTGAATGAAAACGAAGTGACAGCTCCTCTGCGTTCAGAAGAGTATGAGGTTGGTTACAAGATTTTGGTGGCCAAGAGACTGCAGCTGAATATTGCTGGCTTTGGAATGTCTCGCCCGTTCGCTTATACAGACCCTGTTACGTATGTTTATTCCAATTACGGTGTGCAGCGGAATTACGGCGTTGAATTCCAGGCCTCAGGAAATCTGACGCAGGATCTGAGTATCCTGGGCGGTATGACCTGGCTGGATGCTCAACTCTTGAACACGGGTGTGGCCAAGACGTCCTACAAGCAGGTTGTTGGCGTGCCGCCTCTGATGGCGAACATGTTGATTGATTATCGACTGCCGTTTCTTAAAGGCGGCGCTGTCAATGCGAACGTGCATTACATGGGGCGCCGGGCGGCCAATGTATATAACACCACGTTTGCTCCGTCTTATGTGACGCTGGATCTGGGCGCGCGCTATGCAACGCACGTTTATCACCAGCCTCTTGTGTTCCGCTTTGGCGTCGATAACGTCACGAACCAGAGCTACTGGGCTTCTGTTTACCCGTCGAGCATCAACGGTGGTGGAAGCGCTACAAACTCTGCGGTTGCTGGCCTGCCACGGACGTATCACTTCACGATTGAACTGGATCTCTGAGGCAATAAAGCCCTTTCAGCCGAGGCTGAGAGGGCTGTCTTCCATCCAGAGAAGAGGATGGAACGTGAAGGCACGGCGCAGGATATGTTCCAGATCTGTACGGCCTTCCGTCTTCATCCATTCGTCTACAGCTGTGCGATAAGTTGCAATCGCGGTCCGCGCGATCAGGCGGGCTGCTAGTGATGGCATATCTGTGGGGGGGAGGCGGTCCATGAGGGCTTTGGCAAGCGCCTCTTCCCATTCCTCATATTTCTGCAGACTGACACTCCGAAGTGCGGGTTCGTGTTCAAGGAGTTGTACGAGCGCGTAGGCGTATTCCCGGTTGGCGGTGATCCGTCGAACAACCGGAAGAAGGGCCAGAAGGACCATATCCTGCAACGAAGCATCCGGACTGGCAGACGCAATCGCATCATTAAATGCCTGTGTCATGTCGCTGGTCCAGGCCAGGATGATGTCCCCTTTGCCAGAAAAGTATCGGAACAGTGTCCTACGGGAGACATTGGCAGCTTCGGCGATTTGCTCGACAGACGTTTCTTCATATCCCTGAGTAGAAAACAGCCGTAGTGCCTCCCACGCTAGGGCCGTCGCGGTGCGATCCTTTTTGCTTTGCCGCCTGCCGAGATCTTTTTTCTTGTCCTGTTCGCCATCCATCATGGTCCGACGGTCTTCCAGTAAGCGGGGAATATCATCTTGGGGTCGTCCAGAAGGTCATCATGATGGCGTGTGTGTGGGAGCGGAGCTGCCCGGTGTATGGTTTGTCGCGTCTGTATAACGCCTGGCGGCGGCAAGGGCAGTGTGAAGTTCTTCAAAAATATTTTCTGGACCGATTGCGGCTATCAAATGATGCCGGTTCATATCTGCCCTGAGATCCTGGCTTACGCGTCCAAAAATCATTGTCACCTGCCTGTGTTTGAGTGTTGCGAGTAACAGGCGCAGGTCGTTGGCTGCTGAATAATCAATATCCGTGATCGGGCTGCATTCAATGAGAATGCAGCGAACGGGGTGCGGGGCATCGCTAAGCAACGTCAGGATGTCTCGGTTGAAGCGAGTAGAGTTGGCGTAGAACAGGTCAGCACAAAAGCGGAAGATAATGAGTCCGGGCTCGCTCTCCAGGCCCCCACGGGCTGGAACGGCTTCTAGCGGGCCTTGAGGAGTAAAGGGCTGAAGAACGGCCGTGTGAGGATCGTAACTGTGGCGCACATGACGAAAGAGCGACAGAGCGATGGCGGTGAGTACGCCCTGTTCTACTCCGGCGCCAACAACGACTGCCGCCGTCACAAGTGCAAGCCAGAACTCTCCCGGGCTTTCCTGACGAATTGAGAGCAGTGCGCGGATTTCGATCATTCCCAGCGCGACAGTGAAGACAATCGCGGCGAGTACGCATTGTGGAAGGTATTGCAAAGGCGTGGTGAGGAAGAGGAGCACGATCAGGGTGGAAAGAGAAAAGACAACTTGTGCGACCTGACTCCGGGCACCTGCTCGTACCGCCATAGCTGTCTGGGTTGGGCTGCCGTTAACCGTGAAGGTACCACTGACTGCCGCAAGTATGTTGGCAGCTGCCAACCCCATCAGATCCCTGTTCTCATTCAGTTCTTCGTCGAACTGTGTTGCGTACACGCGGGATGTCGCAGCGCTTTGGGTGATGATGACGAAGACGCATGAGGCTGCCACTGGAAAAAGCGCAAGCAGTTCATTCCAGCTGATAATGGGTATTTGGAAGCTCGGCAGTCCGCTTTGGATAGGGCCAAGCGTCGGGAGATTCCGCGTCAGGAATGGGACTGTTCTGTCTGCCAGAATAGCGCCAACGACAGCAAGTAATGCGGCAGGGCATCGTGGGCAAAACCGGTTTAGAAGGAGCAGGCCGCCTACGATGGCACCGGCGGTAAGGGTGGATGTCAGGTTGAGATGAGCGGCCTGAGTGAGAGTTTCAACCACCTGCATCGCGGGGTTATGCGATGTCGTATGGATGCCGAGCATGTCGTGAAACATGGAAATGGCGATCTGGACGCCGACCCCTGTCATGAAGCCAACAAGGACTGTTCGAGAAAGAAAGTCTGCCAAGAAACCGAGGCGAAATAATCTGGCGGCCAGAAGCAGCATCCCGGCAAGGAGCGCGGTAGCGCTGACCAAAGCCATGTAGTGCGCGCTTCCTGGTGCAGCCATGGCTGTAATGGCGCCAGAGAGAATGGCTGCAGTGGCGGAATCTGCCGCGACAAGAAGATGCCTGGAACAGCCGAAGGCGGCAAAGCCCACCAGAGGCAGAAGAACTGTATAAAGCCCGGTGACGGATGGCATGGCCGCAATGCGGGCATAACCAAGGACCTGCGGGATGTTTGTAAAAGCGAGCGAAAGCCCTGCCAGAACATCCGTTCGCCATGATGGGGGAAGCTTTCGGCGCCAGGGAAGCTCCATCACATTAACCTCGCAGGACAACGACCAGCTTTTGTTGGAAAAGCTGGTCGTGCCGGTTGGTTAGCCCTGAACAATAGCGATCAGAACTTCCACAATTTCTGGATCAGCCAAAGTGGAGAGGTCTCCAAGGCCATCAGTCTCGCCGCAGGCAATTTTTCGCATCAGGCGTCTGACATTTTTGCCAGAGCGCGTCTTCGGAAGATCAGGGACGATATATACTTTTTCCGGCACCGCATAACGCCCGACTTTCGCAGCTATGGCGCGAACGGCAAGCATTTCCAAATCGGGATGGGACGGATCACGGGCTACAGCATACACGACGATGCCCTGACCTTTCAGGTCATGCGGAATACCAATCGCGGCACTTTCAACAATCGCATGTTCTGCAGCCAGTGCATCTTCAATCTCGGCAGAGCCGATGCGATGCCCAGAAACATTGATGACGTCATCAACCCGGCCGGTGATCCAGTAATAGCCGTCTTCGTCGCGTCGTGCGCCATCGCCCGTAAAGTAATGGCCGGGGTAAGGGCGGAGATACGTTGTTTCAAAGAGCGCGTCGTCATTCCAGATCGTCAGTGCGCGACCTGGCCATGATCCATCAATGCAGAGCACACCTTCTGTTGCGCCCTCCAGCGGATGTCCCTTGTCGTCAACTAGGATGGGATTTACGCCCGGAAGTGGGAGTGTTGCAGACGCTGGCTTTTCTTTGACAGCGCCTGGAACGGGCGAAATCAGGATGCCACCGCTTTCAGTCTGCCACCAAGTATCTACGAAGGCACAACGCCCACCACCGATGACATCATCGAACCAGGACCATGCTTCCTGACTGATCGGCTCACCGACAGTTCCCAGAACGCGCAAAGAGGTCAGGTCGTATTCGCGGGGAACATCGTTTCCTTCGCGCATCAGGGCCCGAATGGCAGTGGGAGATGTATAGAATGTGGTGACCTTATGGGCCTGAACAACTTCCCACCAGCGACCGGGCTTCGGATGAGACGGCATTCCTTCGAACAGGAGAACGGTGCCGCCGTTCGAGAGCGGGCCATAAACTACGTAGGTATGACCGGTAATCCAGCCGATATCGGCCGTGCACCAGAACACATCACCTGCCTGATGATCAAAGACGAGTTCGTGTGTGTAGGAGGCCCAGGTCAGGTACCCGCCTGTTCCATGGACAATGCCTTTTGGTTTGCCTGTGCTTCCGGACGTGTAGAGTAGAAACAGCGGGTCCGTAGAGGCCATCGTTTCAATTGGGCATGACGCCGAAGCCGATGCCAGCAGTGGATTGAGCATGTCATCACGGCCTACCTGCATTGGAACGGGCTCGTCTGTGACACTAACAACCAGAACATGCTTCACCGACAAGCTGTCAGGACGCAGGCTCAGAGCAGAGTCCATTGTCGTCTTGAAAGGGATGCGTTTCGCGCCACGCCGCCCGACATTGGCCGTTATCACCAAACTGGCGCCACTGTCGGCCAACCGGTCTGCAATAGCCTCAGGCGAGAAGCCGCCGAACAGCACGACATGGATTGCGCCCAGCCGTGCACAGGCTAGCATGCTCACCACGCCTTCGATCACTGTTGGCAGGTGAACTGCAACGCGATCACCGCGACGAATACCGTGATCGCGCAGAACATTCGCCAGACGGCATACGCGTTCATGCAAGTCACGATATGTAAGGCGGATGACGTGTTCCGCTTCTTCTGCCTGCCAGATCAGAGCCGTCTGATCTGCACGGGTCTTGAGGTGCCGATCCAGGCAATTGAAACTGGCGTTCAGCGTTCCATCTGAAAACCATCCCGTCCCAGTGTCCTGCGCGCTTGATGGTGCTTGAATCCAGTCCAGCCTTTTTCCCTGATCTTGCCAGTATGCTTCTGGATTTGCTTGGGCGGCATCCGTTAGCGCGCGATAATCTTCAGGGGAGAGGCGAAACGCGCCAGCGCGATAAGGGGTGGACATAAACGGAATGTGCTCACTGACCAGAAGCTGAAAAAATTAGGGTGAAAACCTGTATCTTAAACAGAACCACAAATCCAAAAGCAAAAAAGCCTATTAGCTTACAATGCTGTAATTTCTGGGGTTGAGGCTGCAAAGACGCGTTTTATAGAGCTTCTGTTTTTGGATGCTGCTGCATCAGATATGTAACGGCATCCTTCCAGTTGGCGGCCCGCGGAGACCATTCCACATTCAGGTTGTGCGGAGCAGAGAACAGAATGCCCTGTCCCTGAAAATACTGAAAATGTCGTACGTTGTCATCAATAAGGAAATCGGCAGCAAGAATACTTTTATAACCGCAGAATACGATGTTCAGAGCGGGAATGAAGGGAAAGTGTTTCTGAAGCCATTGAAATTTTGGGGCGCAAGACGCCGGGTATTCCATCGCGGCTGTCGTAATAAAAATGTCGAAATGCTGGCTTAGAAATTTTAGCGCATCCCTAGCGCCGGGCATGACCTCAAGGTCAGCAAAGAAGTGTCCCTCGTGCAGAAGTGCCTGCATTCCCGCAGCATGTTCCGGAGTTGCCAAATCCCCTAAATGGTGCCCTTTCAACTCGTCTTCTGTCCAGTGATATCCGTGCGTGTCTTTGTACCACAGGCGCTGGGCGGTGAAGGCGTCGGCAATCACTTCATCCATATCGATAGCGAGACGGGGGCGAGATTTTTTCACGAGACAGGGACTCCTGACAGAGTTCGAAGACACAACTCTCTTCTGTTCAGGAGGGAAGGGCAAGCCGCAGGGCGCATGGGTTCATGAAATGACGGATGTCTGCGCCCCGCTGTGTAATAAGCTTAAAGAGGGATTAGCTGATGCTGCGACCTTCGTTCAGACCGTAGAAGATGAAGTGCATCAGAAGATCATCTTCATATTCCGTTAAATCCGGGTTGGCTGCACGATACTTTTCCGGGTCAAAAAAGCGATTGGGTTTTCTGCCTTCCCGATATCCGGCTTCGCGATAATGCGTTGCCGGATCCAGGCCAGATGCTGCCACATCCGGGTATTCGCGCATGTACCATGCCTTGTCGAAAGCACAGACAAGGTCAGGAAGAAATGGGCCGCTTGCAGGCTCTTCCGTGATTTCAACTGGCTCTACCACGACAGGAGACTCTTCGATAATAGCCTTCAGAACGACAGGGGTGGCTTTTTTGCTACGAGAGGCGGACGCTACCTTTTTCGTGGCAGTTCGAGAAGATGTCTGTCGATTGGCAGAGGACATAATTAGACTTACCCTGTCAGTTAAAATGTTTTTGGTTCTGCTGTGGAAACGCCGGTAAAAGGCCCCCTTGTTTCCCCAAGGCCTGCGAAACCCTATCCTAGTAATGAAACCATTAATATCGAAAATTCACGACTTTTTAGTAAAAAACAACGTCGAAGCTGTCGGGGCAAAAATGCGAAAAAAAAGCCCGTGGAAACAAGATGTTCCTTTGCTGCTGACGCCTCTTGGCCCCCAATGCTAAAGAAATATTCCTCGAATTCTCTGAGATCAAACTGATGTCGAACTCAAAGCCTCTGATTCTGTCCTTCGGAAGCATCAATATTGATGTAACTGCTCGGGCTGTGCGCCTGCCTCTCCCCGGGGAGACCGTGCATGGTGAAAGCTATGCCGTCATGCTCGGTGGTAAAGGCAGCAATCAGGCTGCCGCGGCTGGGCGTCTGGCGTCCGGTTCCGAGGTTCAGGTCGCGTTGGCAGGGCGTATAGGGCAGGACGGTTTTGGTGCGCAGGCGCGCCAGGAGCTGGAGCGTTTTGGGGTGGATCTCTCTCCGCTGCGAGAAGACGCCTCTCGTGCCACGGGAATTGCGCTGATCGGGATAGATGGGAGCGGAGAAAACTGCATCACCGTTGTTGGTGGTGCGAACATGGCCGTAGATGAAACCGATGTTGACGCAGCCTCGGACTGGATTGAGCGCGCGGCAGTACTTTTATTGCAACTTGAAGTGCCTCAGCAGGCAGTTCTGGCAGCCGCCCATAAAGCGCGGATCAAGGGCGCTATAGTTGTGCTCGATCCGGCACCTGCGCCGGAAAACGGCCTTCTGGACGCGCTCTGGCAGGGAATCGACATTATAACCCCGAACGAAAGTGAAACGTTTCAGCTCACAGGTATTCGACCAGAAACTGTAGAAGAGGCGGCAAGGGCTGCGGACTTGCTTCTGGCAAAGGGCGTGAAATCGGTCCTTGTAAAAATGGGAAGCCGGGGTGTTTTCTGGCATGATGGAACACGCAGCGGTCACAGTGCACCGTTTCACATAGAGCCCATTGATACTGTGGCGGCCGGGGATTGTTTCAATGCCGGGCTGGCATTCGCTTTGGCGCAGGGAAAGCCACTCTCCGAGGCTGTCCGGGTTGCGTCAGCGTGCGGGGCGCTCGCAACGACACGTCATGGCGCTGCTGATGCTGCTCCCGCATGGGATGCTGTGGCTGCGTTGATGAATGCGCAGCCAGAAGCCTAGATACATCAAAGAGGAGGCCTTTTTTAAGGCCTCTATAAATTTGAAAATCCCTCACATTGCGGGGGACGAATTTCCAATTTTAGCGGCAAGCTGATCGACGAGCGCGCGTGTCACGGCGGTGATCCCGTCATCCGTGGCTGTTGATCCCTGAGCACTGAAGCTGGCGCGCTGGTGTACAACCGGGTGATGCTCGTCAGCAGGGACAAAGGACCAGTCTGCTTCTAGCGTACCTTGACCAGACTTCGTGATATCCAGCCGGTTGATAGTGATCACCAGCCGGGTTTGTGGAGAGCCTACTGTCGGATGTGTCGTGACGAACACAGAAGGCCAGCTGCGAGAGAGCTGTGCTGTCACGAGATCTGTAATGCCTCTGGACAGACGACTTGCCCATCGGCCATTTGCGCTGCGATCTAGAAGATCGCCATTTCTGACAAGGATATCCTGACTATCGAGGTAGTCAGGAACAATGACAGGATCGACAGCTAATACGGTTGTTGATGCGGTGCTGGCCGTCAGATCATTTCCGATGGCAGGCGCGCCGAGCGTATAAAACCGCACGGGTGGAGAGGAGCAGCCGCTGAGAAGTAGGCCGGCAAGAGTGAGCGAGGCGAGGTGCAGTCTCATCAGTGGCGTCCCGTCAGAAGAAGTTGCGGATTACGTTCAACATCGTTTGCAAAGCCGCGTAGGGCAGAGGCTGCTGCTGCGATATCGCGCAGGCTGGCTTCGAGGTTAGCCCTGTCCGCTGAGCGCGGAGATGTAATGCTCTGAATGTTGTTCAGACTTTCACCAGCCTTCTGGATCGTCTGATTGCTGCTTAACAGCAGGGCTTGGAGCTCTTTGCCACGTGCAGTCAACTGATCGGATCCGGCATCAGCCAGTCGGTTCAGGCTGTTGAGGGTATGTTCAAGCTCCGGTTGAAGGTGCGTAACAAGGTCTCTGCTCGCATCGATCATGTCGCGACTATGATCGGATGTCGCACGAATGCTTTCGATCAGGGTCGGCATATCCCTGTCCAGCTTGTCAGAAAGCTCCCTTACAGCGGCAAGGGTCGCGTTGGCGTTGTCGCCAAGTTCCTTGAACGGCAGGTTCTGCAGAGTTTGGGTCATCGCCTGGATGGAAGACTGCTTTGTTGGAATTTCCGTGAGGGTAGCGATGTCAGGATGCATGACCGCTGGTGTATCAGGCGCAAAATCGAGGTCGATCTCTGAAGAGCCCGTGACAAAACTTTTGAGATTCATTTCTCCACGGAGGCCTTGAGAGACGAGGTCCCGGATTGTCGGAAAATGGTGGGCACTACTGTTTGTCAGGGTAATATTGTCTGGCCGCATCGTGACATAAACTGGAATATAGGCATCTCGTGTCTGCGGGTTATATTCGATGACCACCTTATCGACGGCGCCAACCTGAACCCCGCGGAAGGTAACGGGTGCACCCACCGACAGGCCGGACGATGCGCCATGGAAAATAAGGACAGCTTTTTCCATGCGGGTGAAGGGATGGAAATTGCCGAACAGCACAAAAGCTGCCACGCCAAGACCGATCCCACCTACAACAAAGGCGCCTACGAGAGCCTGCTTGTTCATCAATTGCGTCCTTCTTCGTTGCGTTCCCGATGCATGAAAGCATGGACCTGAGGTTCGTCGCAGTGGTCGCGCAGGTCTCGCGGAGAGCCGTGTGCGATGGGGATTTTGCTTTTCGCGTCCAGAAATATTCCATCGTCGGCGATGTGAAAGAGACTGGAGAGTTCATGGCTGACGATAACGACCGTCGCGCCGAGACCATCTCGGAGATTGAGGATCAGGTCATCCAGGCGTGCCGACGTAATGGGGTCCAGACCCGCAGAGGGTTCGTCAAAAAACAGGATATCCGGATCCAGTGCGATGGCCCGCGCAAGACCAGCACGCTTGCGCATACCACCACTGATTTCTGACGGAGACATGTCGATGGCTGGCAGAAGACCTACAAACCCCAGTTTGAGTTCTACAAGCCGACGAATGACATCTGGTTTGAGGTCCGTGAACATCTGAAGGGGAAGAGCGACATTCTCCCCGAGAGTCATGGAACTCCATAAAGCGCCGCTCTGGAATAGAACGCCGAACCTGTGGTTGAGCTCTGTTCGTTCTGCTTCGCTGCCAGACCAGTAATCTTCGCCATCGACCTGATATTCGCCAGCCGTGGGGCGAAGCAGGCCGATCATACTCTTCAGAAGTGTACTCTTGCCGCAGCCAGAGCCGCCCATAACGGCAAAAATGCTGCCCTTCTTAACTTTTAAAGAGATGTTCTTCTGAATGACCTTCGGTCCAAATGCGAGAGTGACATCCTGCATTGAAAGAACGGTTTTTCTGGTATCGGTCATGCGTCAGATTCCCAGCACGTCGGCGATAACGGCGAAAATGGCGTCAATCGCAATGACCCCGACAATTCCCACAACAACAGCCCGGGTAGCTGCGATGCCAACATCAGCGGCTGATCGTCCGGCCTTCAGGCCAATTCGGCAACTGGTCAGCCCGATGAAGGCACCGAAGACAATGCTTTTAACAAATGCGAAAATAAACTGGCCGATACCGAAGGACGTGATTGTCTGATGGAAATAGCCAGCAGCCGTAATATCCAGCATGGAAATCGCGACCACGAACCCTCCCAGCATGCCGATCAGGCAGCCGTAGAGGTAGAGAAATGGCATCGTGATAACGAGCGATAGAACTGCCGGAAGTATCAGATACGTGGATGTTGGAATTCCGAAGACGTTGAGGGCATCAATTTCTTCATTGCCCTGCATGGTGGAAATGCGCGCTGCATATGCGCCACCGGTTCGTCCTGCCATGATGATGGCGGTCATGACGGCGGCCATTTCGCGAACCATGGCGATGCCAACAAGGCTTGCAACATAAATACCGGCAGCAAATTTCTGAAGCTCAACCGCACCAACGAACGCTAAAATGGCACCAATTAGAAAATTGACGATGCCTACAATCAGCAATGCCTGAGGGCCGGCATTTGCAGTGTCACTCAGAAGATCTGAAAGACGCATCCGGCTTCGCCCTGTAAGGGCCTGGAGCCCTCCGCGAAGGGTCATCCCACCTAAACTCGTAACGGTGCCGATTTCGGTGAGGCTACTGATCGTGTGGCCCCCAATCCGTTCGAGAACGGGCAGACGCTTGGCAGGCGCGGGGGGAGGGCCATCAGAGGCGTCGGGTAGGAGCTCGAGAAGCTGTCTTACAGGGGCCGGTAAGCTTTGAGCATCCAGAGTAATATGTCTGTCGTGCCCGCTGCGTTTAATGTCCCAAAGGAACGCGATCAGACCTGTGTCCCAGTCGGTGATGGGGGACATATCAAAGGTGAGGGTGCTTCCAGCAGGCGCCGCACGCAGGCCGTCTTTCGGAAACTGAGGAATGTTTCCTGTTCTTGCCAGCCACACACCCCGAAGTGTCAGAATAGGGCTGTTCCCTTCTGACGTAAGGCTCCACTGCGGAGATTGAGATGGGTCTAGCGGGGCAGGTGGCTTTTGCAATTGCGTCACGCCATTTCAGTCATTTTAGTCCTTATCCTCTCTACGAGGTCAGAAGCCATGAGGGAAGGGGTAGGCCGAACCGTTCGGTCATTTTAATCGGTTCAGTGTACCAAGAGAGTCACTTGTGAGTGTTTCGGAAGGGTGAGAAAAGCAATGAGACTTCATAACGTCCGAAATGGTTCTTTTATGCGCTCCTGGCTTCTTTCTGTCCCTCTGCTCTGTGCTGCTACGATAGGAACGACTTCTCAGGCGTTCGCCTGGGGACCATATGGCCATGCTATTGTCGCGGATATTGCTCAGGATCGCCTGACGCCAGCGGCTGCGAAAGCAACAACTGCACTTTTGGCAATGGAAGGTCATCAAACGCTGGATCAGGTCGCATCATGGCCAGATACGATCGGACATGTTCCTAAAAAGAAGGGCGGAGAGCCAGAGACTCTACTTTGGCATTACGTTGATACAGATGTTTCTCAGCCAGCATATGACCAGGCCCGCGACTGTACGGATGGAAACTGCGTTGTTGAGAAACTGCCCGAGCTGGAAAAAACCCTTGCTGATCACACCGCCTCTCCGGAGCGGCGGCTTTATGCTTTGAAGTGGGTTGTACACTTAGTTGGTGACTTGCATCAGCCGTTGCATGCTGCGGAGCGGAATAACGATAAAGGCGGGAATGCTATCCGCCTTTCATATTTTGGCGATACCGCAAACGGGCATATGAATCTCCATGCCCTATGGGATGAAGGCGTGCTGGACCGGCAGGCCAATTTGGTTGTTGGGCCTCATTATTCCATCGACTTCACTCGTGCTCGTGATGAAGCCACTCGACTGGGGGCCACTATCACACCTGATGAGACAGCATACTGGGTGGCTGATCTTTCTGGTGGTGATGTTCGCCATGCTGTTATTGATTGGGCTGACGAAAGCCATTCCCTGGCACGGTCTGTCGCTTATGGCGCACTTCCCCAGGTTAAAGGGGCAGATATTAAGGACGCCTATACAGCTCTTGCTTGGCCAATCATCGAGCTTCGGTTGCAGCAGGCAGGTGTCCGTCTTGCTGCGATCCTGAATACAGCAATGAATGAGCAGTAAGCTCTGAGACGCGTTTCTCTTATCTGAGTTCGTGTAAGCACGAATTCAGATAAGAGTGTTTTTCCTAGAGTATAAATTTACTGAAGCTGCGGAAGGCTCGCTAAAGCATCGGTCGCAATGACGCTTCGATTTCTTCCTTCAGCTTTAGCATAATAGAGGGCGCGATCGGCATCTTCGATGAGATGGGTATAGTCCGGATGTCCATCAAATGTGGCTACTCCGATCGAAACCGTCACAGAAAATGAAGAACCTGTTGGCTGAGTAAGAATATGCGTGACGTTTTCACGAATATGCTCCGCAACCTGGAACGCTCTCTTTATATCCGTCTCAACCAACGCGATCAGAAACTCTTCACCGCCGTACCGGAAGATAAAGTCGCTTGTCCGGCAGGATGAGATTAGCTTTTCAGCGACGCCTCTCAAGACGGCGTCCCCACCGGTGTGCCCGTAGCGATCATTGATCGATTTGAAATGATCAATGTCGATCATGAGAATGCTGAACGGAACTTCCCGACGAAGAGATTGAGCGACTTCCCTCGCCATGATCGTCGGTAGAAAACGACGATTGAGCGTTGAGGTTAAAGGATCGCGCCCGCTTTCAAGTGCCTCACTCTCTTTAAAGAGATCATCCATAAGGAAGCGGATTTCTTCTATCTGGGCCTGTAGCTCGTGAATGCGCGCTGTGTCAGGGGGAACCTGAGCCGATAGAGCTGGAATGAGAACACGATCGATACGGCGCATTGAGGTTCGAATATGCTCGATACCCATCGTATTCGGGAACAGCAGGCTCCCCTTGTGATTGAGCCAAAGCCCAAACCCTGAACTTTCCAGTGAGGGGAGGGGAGGGGGAGCGTTGCAGCAAATGGCGAGTAAAATCTTGTGCCCCCAGTCAAGGAGTGCTGCACGTTGAACTTCTCGTTCAAGAGTGACGTCCTGCCCGAGCGTAACAAGTCGATACGCTTCGTCTGTCTCAATTTCTTTCTGGAGATCCCTTACGAACTCTCGGCTCATCATTTCGATAGCCAGATCCATCATGTTTTCGATGTAGTCGATGGCGGTCGATAGATCGGCAGGCGTGAGGAAAATCTCGAAAAGTAGTTTTCTCAGTGTGTTTTTAAGAAGGCGTGCCCCATGCATGACGACGTGCATCGGGACGCGCATGCGGGCGTGGACCAATCCGATCCGGCGCTGCGTCGCTACAAGCTGTGCGAGGTCAGGCGCTGTAGATGAGAAGAGAGATTGCAGCCATCTCAGCAAAGCGGAATGAAGGTGGTCGTTAACAATTTGGTTGGAGAGAAACGGCGTGGCTTCCGGATGTGTCAGAAGTGTCGAATAGAAGACTTCCACACTCGCAGCAGCATGGTTCTCTACCATATCGGCAACCGCGGAGCGGATTGCGGGATCAATGGCATCGATAATGAGCTGCCACTCGACCTCATCTGGTGAGAGTTGTTTGCTGTTTGAGAGAAGTGCATCAACCGTCATTCGGGGACTCCAGAAACGAAAACGGCTCACAAAATGTGTGTGGCGTGCCGCACGCCATATGATGATTCACTATAAGCGTTAAATTCAGGTGAGTAATCTCACGGTTAGGCGTGATGGCCTATAACGTTGCCTGATAACTCTGAAATCGTAAGGCTATGCGGGCAGTTTTGAAAGCTGTGAGACGGGGATGGCAGCATGGCCCGAACCGTCAGAAAGGGTTTCAGCAAGTTTTTTGATTTTTATATGATTTTTTGATTGACGGTATGTGTAGGTGGCCGTATAAGCCCGTTCACCGACGCG
>NZ_JOPH01000034.1:0-110967 GCF_002153615.1 Gluconobacter sp. DsW_058 | reverse complement strand
GCGTCAATCAGCACGCCAAAAGCCCAAAATCAAAACCAAGGTACATCAACCAATAGTTCTTCGATCCCTCCATTTTTCTTATGAAGCGCCGCAAAGTCTCCGGAAAGCGCGTCATGTTTCGCGTCGCTGAGGGACTCACGATTGGCTGTATTCCAGGATTCCTTTTGGCAACATTGGCTTTCTTCTGGGCAAACCGGCTTTTGCCCACATCTCTCCCAGGGCGCCATCTGGCGGAAGTCCACTGCTTTTTTGCCGTGTGGGGCCTGAGTTGCATTGCCGGGATGCTCTGGTCTCTGCTGCATCGGGCTCTACCGGGATGGAAGATACAGTTAGGTGCTCTCGCATTCTTGGGCGTTCTTCTAACGCCGCTCGACTTTCTGACACGTCCCGGCGCCTCCATGCTGCATGCCCCTACAGTTTTTGCAGCAACCGACATTTGCGCCTTACTCTTGGGACTTGCCTCTCTTCAGGTGGTGCGCCGTCTGTGATGCTAATTTTATGTTTGGTCTTTTGGCTACTTGGCCTTGGCCTTCAGGCCGCGTGCGAACCAAAGATGCTTCGCTTCGCACGTCTGCCTGATCTGACATTGCCCCCGTCAGTTCGGTGGGGACGATTCATTTTTCCGTTGCTTGGCCTCGTTATCGTTTTTTGGACTAACCCGGTTGTGGCAATTTTTGTCTGGGCAGGAACATTCTCAGTGGCTGCTGTCATCGTCGCGATTGTCTGGGCCTCATTAGCTCGCGTGCTTGAATCCCGACGATAACAGATCTTTTCCCTAGGCCTTTTCGGGTGAGAACCAAAGACCAACACCACCGATAAGCGCCGTAAGTGCAACGTAAATAGCGGGCGCAACTGGCGTATGAGGCGTCAGGGCTGAAATGATCGCTGGTGTGAGGCCACCAAAGATTGCGTAGGAAATATTATACGACAGAGACAGGCCAGAAAAGCGAACCTGAGCCGGAAATGCGCGCAGCATCCCAATAGGAACGAGCCCGACAAACCCACAGCAAAGCCCACTCAATGCGGCCCAGGGCACGAGCGTGCCCGAGAACAACGGAAAGAGCGCATAGAGCCCAAAACCTCCCAAAGCAAGCATGAGCCCGCAGGCCACGCTTAGCGCTCTGAGAGAGAAAACGTCTGTCAGCGCACTCACGAGAACAACTGAAACTGTAAGACAAAACGTCGCGGCAAGGCTCGCCAGCATGGTTTGGGAAGGTGACACATGATGGAGCGTCTGCATCAGCGGAGGCATCATGAGAACGAGCACCACAATGGCTGCTGTTAATGTCCATGTCGTCATCATTGAGCAAAGAATGGCGCGGCGATGGTCACGTAACAGAAGCTTTGCGGGCATGGCCTCGGCAGTTTTAGCCGTCGCATGCATCTCCCGGAATACAGGGGTTTCTTCTAGCCAACGCCGAAGGAACATCGCTCCAAAGCCGAAAACACCGCCCAGAATGAAAGGAATACGCCAACCCCAGTTTGACACCACATCAGGCGCCAGGGCTGCATGCAGCAACAAAATGACGATAGACCCAAGAAGAATACCACCCGTCAGCCCGCCGGTGAGAAGGCCCGTGGCGAGACCAACACGGCGGCTGGAAGCATGCTCGGAGACGAATACCCAGCCTCCAGGGGCTTCTCCGCCAATTGCCGCACCCTGCATGATACGCAGGATAAGCAATGTGAGCGGAGCCATGATACCAAGCGTCTGGTAGCCGGGCAGCAATCCCATCAACAAGGTCGGGAACGCCATCAGGAGCACGCTGAGCGTAAAGACCTTCTTTCTTCCTGCGACGTCTCCAAAATGGGCCATGATAAGCCCACCTACAGGACGTGCCAGATAGCCGGCTCCGAAAAGGCCGAATGCCTCCGCCTGTCGCAACCATTCAGCCTGACTGTCCGGGAAGAAGTGCGCGGCAATCAGCTTTGCAAGGAACGCAAAAATAACAAAATCATAGAATTCCAGTGCCCCTCCCAGCGAAGCAAGAGCTAAAATCCGAAGCTGAGATGAACTGAGAGGCGAAACTGCCGGGTTAGACGACATGAAGAAGTGTTTCCTGCGCACGCAAAGGTTTCAGCAGAGAGGCTGGAACAAAAGGATTGGATCTTATAATCGCGCTTGTTTCAAACCGTCCATATTTTTTGGAATAATATACCACAAGAAAACCGAAAATTTGCACTTTCAGTCTCTATAACCTTCCACTTTACCATGAACCGAGCGGCATTTTAGCAAGGGTGGCTGAGTTATACCGAGTATTCTTATGCCCATAGGATCGGGAGGAGACCGCAGTAGGTGCATCTAGACCATTCGTTGAAAACGGGTAAGATAGCTCTTAAGGTTTTTGAGGCAACAAACTCTAGTAATTGAGCGACAGGAACAGCATTTCGAAGATTTTTTAGAAAATTTTCTAAGGAATATTCAAATGCGATGTAAATGACATGATAGAAAACTTTGATTTTGGTCGTCTCACGGTTATCGGCGATATTCTTCTCGACCAATACATTGTTGGAACAGTAAATCGCATTTCGCCTGAAGCACCTGTTCCTGTCCTGTTGCGCTCAAAGCATTCTGTGGTCCCTGGTGGAGCCGCCAATGTGGCTGTCAACGCTGCCTCTCTGGGGTGTACTGTCAATCTTGTGGGTGTCGTCGGCCCGGACGCCAATGCCGATATCCTCCGGACAATTCTGGGAAAACATAAAGGCATTAACGTCTGCGGGTTAGTCGAAGAGCCTGAATGGTCTACCATTTCTAAAACCCGGGTTCTGAGTGGCCAACAGCAAATCGTCCGCATTGATGAAGAAGAGGTAACGGGCTTTACCGAGCAAACTCGGCAGAGGCTGATCTCCAATGCACAGGTCGCGATCGATAACTCGGACGTTCTTGTCTGTTCAGACTATGCCAAAGGCGTACTGGCTGATGACGTTCTTGAAGCAATCATAGGGTATGCGCGCGGGAAAAATATTCCTGTTATCGTAGATCCGAAACGCAAAGATTTCACGGCCTATTCGGGGGCGACCTTGGTCACCCCGAACCGTACCGAAGCGGCTCTTGCTACCAACCTCCCCGTAAATACGGATGAAGAGGTTCTCAAGGTGGCCGCGACACTCTCCGAACAATTCGGCGGAGATGTTCTTCTTACGCGTTCTGAAAAGGGCATGACACTCAGGCAGAGAAACGGCCACGTTCATCATGAGGCTGCCCACCAATCAGAGGTATATGACGTTTCAGGTGCAGGAGACACCGTTCTCGCAACAGTGGCGAGCATGCTCTCGGCTGGTCAGGACCTTGATACAGCGGTGATGGTCGCAACCGTTGCTGCTTCCATAGTCGTCAGAAAATTGGGCACTGCGGCGATTTCGCGAGAAGAACTGAGCCAGCAACTCCTTAAAGACGTTCCAGAGGCCGGGTTGCTGGCGTCTTGGGAGAGCGCGGCGCGAACTGTCGAAAACTGGCGCAAACATGGGGCTTCTGTCGTTTTTACAAATGGATGTTTTGACCTGCTCCACCCCGGACATATCGCTTTGATCAAAGGCGCGGCCGCCGAGGGCGATAAGCTCATCGTCGCGATCAACAGCGATGCGTCCGTCAAGAGACTCAAAGGCGAGGCACGCCCCGTTCAAAATGAAATCGCACGCTCAACAGTGATCGGTGCGTTACGGGACGTCGACATGGTTGTAATTTTCGATGAGGATACGCCTCTGGACATCATAAAAGCATTGAAACCGAATGTTGTCGTAAAGGGCGCCGACTACACGGAAGATGCTGTTGTTGGAGGGGATTTCGTAAAAGAACATGGTGGCCGGGTAGCTTTGGTCGATATTGTCAATGGACACTCGACGACGAGCATCGTTAAAAAAATAAGTAATTGAAATTATTATTTTATGAAATATACACCAAATTACCTGAATAACGTTACAATAAGGCAGATAAAATCTTTCTGTAGGAGGCCCTCGCGGAAGTAAAATTAATTTATTTCAAAATATGCCTGATCCCTCTAGATTTAATTTACGGGAAATAGGAGTATGAGTATCGTCGCTTTCAAATTTTTCTCGCCTGACGTTCTCTCCATGCTCACAACGATTGTTTCCTAGATGCCTTTCAAGTCACACTGCAGGCCGGTCTCAGCCTCTAAAACCATCGTTCTTACGGGCGCGTCTGGAGGTATCGGGACGATCGTTACCCAAAAACTGTTGGACCAAGGGCATGTTGTCGTCGCGCTGTCCCGCACTGCGCCGGATATATCGCATGAGGCACTGACACATATCCGATACGATGCTGCGAACTTGCACGATATCAGCCAGATCAATAAGAAAATTTCAGAAAAAACTTCTCATATTGACGTTTTACTTCATTGCGCCGCAATCATAAGTCCAAGCACGATAGAAAATTCTCCACCAGAAGATATAATACGGCAAATATCGATTAACCTGACCGCACCCATTACTCTGACGTCTCTTCTACTGCCAAAAATTCCGGCTGGTGGTCGGATCATTCTGGTAAATTCGATGGCTGCAACAATTCCTTTGGCCGGAAGTAGTGTCTACGGCGCCACAAAGGCAGGATTGCGTAACTTTGCATTATCATTAGCTCAGGAAGTGCGTTCCAAGGGTATTTCTGTTTCCTCTATCTTCCCAGGCGCTGTGGAAACCGGAATGCTACGCCAGGAAATGGAAAACGGTGGCTCGGTTCTCAATTTCGTTAGTGATCCCGCAAAGCCAGAAGACGTTGCGTGTGAAATTCTGAAGCTCATTCGCAAACCAAAACTGGAGCGTTTTCTTCCGACACTCGACGGAATTTTCGGTGGCCTTTGCCTGCTGATGCCTACGCTCCTGCGTCTTAGCATGCCAGCGCTCACGTTCTTTGGAAAACGGGGCTTTCAGAAGTTTCTCCGGAAACAGACAAGCCAGCAGTAACTCGGGCAACCTTCACACCGGAGCCGAAAGCTCGACCTCCTGACCCTACAATCCGTCTCTCAAAACTGATCTATAGGAAGGCAGAATATCCATGCAGAATACGTCGCCAAAGATAACTGCTCATGCCTCTGATCTTTTGACGCGCAAAGAAAGCCATTGTCAGGGGGCCAAGCTTAGAAAGAAAATTCCGCGTGAAGCTCATGCCGAGTGGAGTTCTCCTTCGACCCGGCAAAGCCCTGTAAGCCTTCTATCTCAACAGGGTAAGGACCGGATCCCGTCTCTTTTGCCTGTGCGCTATGACCGAATGAAGGTGTCTCCCTTCACGTTCCTCCGCGGCGCAGCGATTGTTATGGCTCAAGACCTCGCATCAACCCCAGCATCCGGCATTGATGTTCAGTCTTGTGGAGACTGCCATCTTGCTAATTTCGGCAGTTATTCGTCTCCGGAAGGCGTACCGGTCTTTGATATCAATGACTTTGATGAAACTCTGAAGGCGCCATTCGAATGGGATATCAAGCGCCTGGGAACGTCTCTGGTTCTTGCAGGTCAGGAAAATGGGTTATCCAGCAAGGCGGCCAGAGATCTAGCCGCCAATATGTCCCTTTCATATTGCGAGCAAATGACGCGGCTAGCCGCGATGACCCCACTTCAGATCTGGTCAGAGCGAATTGACCTGACTGCTGCTATTGCCGGCTTCGACGATCAGAAAGTTCGGGCCCGCGCCGAAAAACTTTTGTCCGACCGGTTGGAAGCGGCGAAGGGGCATTTCGGCCTGATCGCCAGCGACGGAAAAAATCCCTCCTTCAAAGAAAAGCCACCGCTCGTCATGCGGCTGCCAGAGCAGGAAGACACCATTCGTCTTGCCTTCAACCGATACGTTGAAACGCAGCCGTTAGAACGCGCCATTCTGCTACGTCGCTACACCCTTAAAGACGTTATTTTCAAGGTTGTTGGGATCGGAAGCGTCGGGACATTCTGTGCGATCGGACTGTTCTCAACTGCCGATGGTGAAACCATGCTTTTGCAGATCAAGGAAGCTCAGGCGTCCGTTCTACAGGCCGATACGCGGACCTCACCATTCGCCAATCAGGGCGAACGTGTCGTAACAGGCCAAAGGATCATGCAGGCTGTCTCTGACACCTTCCTCGGATGGACACACAGTAATGCATCGACCTCCAGTGACACACCAGATCTATCCGGAAGCGGGCGGCAGTTTTACGTTCGTCGCGTGAAAGACAGCCGATTAGCTGCAATTGGTTCAGACGTTGCTCAGGATGGTCTGGCGGATTACGCAAAATTATGCGGCCGTACGTTAGCTCGAGCCCATGCACGCTCTGGAAATGTCAGTATGATCTCTGGATATCTGGGCAAAGGAGCTTCGTTTGCTGCGGCCGTAGCGGAATTCTCTGAGACATATGCGGACCAGACTCACAAGGACTGGAAGACGTTTTGTTCAGCTCTGGAAAGCGGTGAGCTTATTCAAAAACCTGCCTAAAGATACGCATTATGGGAAGGTCCGGACCGGATTTTTCGTCTTCACGTCAAACTTTCGGACTTTCCCGGTGTTGGGGTCTAGGTGACATTCCCATGTGAATGTCACCCACTCAATAGGGTTGGTCTTCGTCTGATATTGCCCTCGCCCTTGTATTAGAGACGCGTTGATCACTCTCTGGCTCTCAGGCTTATCGTCTTGAAGAAAAAAGCGGTTACTTGAACTTCCCAGCCTCACGAGTTCACGTCTGGCAGCAGACTGACAGAGATAGGTTGTCATAAGCCAAGCCGTTCCTTGCGTCGCCACGGCATTCCTCTCTTGAGGATCGCGAATAGAGGCGATCTGACGCGAAATGAGTTTTTGTTCTGCTGGTGACGGAGCAGCCTCTTTCTGGGCGGCCGCGTTTGCATACCCGGACAGAGCAATGAAGAACAGGAACGATCCTGCTAGTAGATAATCATCGATTTTCATAAAGTCCTCTGCACCGTATTTTGCCTGTCTCTCATCCCGAGCGTATAGGGTGGGACTGATCCCTCACCCTGCCAAGTAGCAACTCAACCCTGGACCCCACCTTTCATGATCCGTCAGTCATCTACGCTTACAACGTTCGTAGTCACCCTGAGCTGCCCTAACCGACCTGGCATTGTAGCGGCAATCAGCCAGCGCCTTTACGAACTTGGTGCCAACATCACGGAAGCACAGCAGTTTGATGACACAGGCAGTACGCAGTTCTTCATGCGAATTGTTTTCGATGTGGCAAAAGAAGCGTTATCCGAAACCCAGTTGAAAACAGAATTTTCCCGTCTGGCGGAAAATTTCTCGATGGACTGGCAGATCAGTGACATCTCAAAGCGCCAGAAAGTTCTCCTTTTTGTGTCCCGCTTTGACCATTGCCTTGTGGACCTTCTCTATCGCTGGCGTATTGGCGAATTACAGATAGATCCGGTTGGCATCATCTCCAATCATGCTCGGGAAACCTATGCTGATCTGGATTTCCATGGTGTTCCATTTCACCATCTTCCCATTACCAAAGATACCAAGGCGGAACAGGAACAGCGCATCTGGACTGTTTTTCAGGAGAGTGGGGCTGAACTGGCTGTTCTGGCGCGATATATGCAGGTCCTTTCCAACGAAATGGCCACTCGCCTTTCTGGACGTTGCATCAACATTCACCATTCCTTTCTACCTGGCTTCAAAGGTGCTCGCCCCTATCATCAGGCGTTCAGCCGTGGCGTAAAGCTGATTGGTGCAACGGCCCATTATGTCACCAGCGATCTGGATGAAGGACCGATCATTGAGCAGGACGTTGAGCGGATCTCTCACGCTGACGACCCGGAAGACCTGATCCGTAAGGGACGTGATATCGAGCGTCGCGTACTTGCTCGCGCCGTACGGTATCACATTGAACGACGGGCCATTCTAAATGGAAACAAGACGATTGTTTTCACACCCTGAGCGAGAAGGCGGCCGACCAAGGCGCTTATTGAACAAGCGCCTTGACGAGAGCCTTGATCGCCTTCTGTGCCGCTTTGGACCCCCACTCCTTAAGGAGCCTGTTGCTACGAGGACGCTTGGAAAGTGCATAAGGACTTTCCCTGATGGGCGGCATGCCTACAACCTGTTCTTTCATGGATTGTGGAAGAGCAGGAAACGGGTCCACATTCACGAGCTGCATTAAAAGTGCAACGGCTATGATCTTGCAGGTTGGTTTACGAGTGTTCAGGCACACATAGGCGCCCGTCCCGTTGGAAGCAGGATCGTATATGGCTTTCCATGTCACAGCGGGAACCGGAATACGCCCTCTTCCAATCTTTGCCGTGTGCTCGGGATCGTATCCTGGGCCGGTAACGACGAATATTTCGCCTTCCTGACGTGCCCACCCTCTGACAGCGCTTTCAACACCTTCCCAAGGTCCACGGTTCAACTCACCCGTTTGGGGAACAATATTGGACAGCAGGAAAGACTGCTGCTGAGACGCAAGGCCCGGCTCATTGCCGCTCGGTGTCATATGCCCTCGGTCGTAGCCTGAGGCTCTGTAGTCGGTCAGTGATGCACGCATTGAGGCGGGCAGCCTCATATCGGGAAAGAATTTTCCTTGTCGGTTCGTGTCATCGGCAATTTCAAGATTTTCTTCGGTCAGGTCTTCAGCAGACCAGAGCGGACCCTTTGTCGCTTCTGAAACCAGAACGGCATAATGGTCATTACAGAGCTGAACAGTGCCTGAGCGCGCGGTCTCTGACAGAAGTGCGGGGGGAACGCCTTTGGCAAATAAGGCCGGGCACGAAGCCGCATGTGCGGGACATGCGGCAACCAGAAACCCGACGAAACCAAGCGGAAGATATTTCAACGCCCCTCACAGACCTAAAGCCAGACAATCTTGCCTGCCGGAACAACGAGGATATTGAAAATGACTGGTACGGGCAGAGGGACTTGAACCCCCACAGCTTGCGCCACCAGAACCTAAATCTGGCGTGTCTACCAATTCCACCATGCCCGCAGACTGTGAAGTGGGTCTAGACGATCTCCACGGCTCTTGCAATGGCTATCAACGACCTAAATGACTGAAAAATCACACCTCACAGAAAGAAAATGATTTTAGGATTTAATTTCCAACCTTCTGGAATTTCAGAACAAAATTGTCCCCTTCCCCGATGGCGGCATATTTGGCGCGATCAACCTGGCCCAGAGCGTATGTTGGAGGAAGGGTCCAGATCCCTTTGGGCCACTGTGCCGTATCCCGGGGATTGGCGTTGATTTCGGAGCTCCCAACAAGCTTGAAACCCGCCTTTTCAATCATCTGAATAGCGTAGGCCTGTCTCACATAGCCATCTTTTGCCTGCGGGTCCTGCGGAGCGCTGGTGTTCCCGCGATGGTCTTCAATACCCAGAATACCGCCAGGCTTCAGTACTTTGTGGATTGCCTCCAGCATTTGCGGGGCATTTCCAGCTTCCATCCAGTTATGCATATTTCGAAATGTCATGACGAGATCCGCACTGTCTGCCGGTGCGAAATTCAAATTCTCTGCATCAAAACGAGTGGTTTTGACGGTTCCGTAGATATCCGGATGCGTCGCCTGAAGCTTGGCAATACTCTGCTTTTTGATATCTGCCGGCCCGAGAGCAACTGTATAGGTGCCTTGGTCATGAAGATACGGCGCGAGGATTTGGGTCCAGTACCCTCCAGCAGGCCAGATCTCTACGACATTGGACGTCGGAGTTATCCCGAAAAACTGCAGCTCTTCCAGCGGGTGTCGAACACTGTCACGGGCGACGAATGCCGGCGTTCGCTCGGAAAGTTTGAGAGCTTGATCCAAACTTGGGCCAGCCAATGCTGGCGTGGCTGTCAAACATGACAAGGCCAACAGAAAACCGGATCTCGACAGCATGATAATGACTCCTGTTGCAGATGTCGTGACTGTGACACGAGGTTGTAGAGGCTGTCTTCACACTTCTTCGAAGCCTGGCGCCCAAACGGTGCTTTACAATCGCGAAATCTGATAAAGGATAATTTAACAATCATCCCATCCGGGAAGCGGCAACAGGGCGAAGCACACATGCGTCTCGACGACCAACGAGAAAGCACCAACATTGATGATCGACGCGGTTCCAGAGGCGGAGGACGCGGCCCTTTGAGGATTGGAGGAATTGGCGGTGTCATCCTTGTCATAGGAGCGCTGTACTTCGGCGTAGACCCCCGTGTAGTCCTGAGCCTTCTGGAAAACGGACCGACAGCAAATACACCGGCGACCAGCCAGCCTCAGGCAGCAAAAGATGACCCCGGCAGAAAATTCATCGCCCGTATTCTCGGCTCAACCGAAGATGTCTGGAGCAGCACCTTTCAGCAAATGGGCCGAACCTATCATGATCCCGGTCTGGTTCTCTTTTCTGGCGGGACACAGTCTGGCTGCGGGTATGCACAGACATCCGTGGGCCCATTCTATTGCCCTGCCGACCATAAGGTCTATCTGGATCTACAGTTCTTTCAGGAATTGCAGGATCGTCTGGGAGCAAGTGGCGACTTTGCCAAGGCCTATGTCGTGGCTCACGAGGTAGGGCACCATGTCCAGAATGAACTGGGCATTATGCAGCAGGTCAATCGACAGGGAAACGCCGCACAAAAAGGGGCAAATGGCCTTTCTGTCCGTGTTGAGTTGCAGGCGGACTGTTTCGCAGGTGTCTGGGCCAAACGTGCGAATGATAGCCGCCGCTTCCTTGAGACCGGAGATATTGAAGAGGGCATGAACGCGGCCTCAGCCGTTGGTGACGATCGCCTGGAGCGCAAAGCTCAAGGTTATGTTGTCCCGGACAGCTTCACCCACGGGACATCTGCCCAAAGAGTCGCATGGTTTAAACGCGGACTGGAAAGCGGCGATATCAAACGCTGCGATACGTTTAACGCCCCCGCGCTCTAATCTTTCTGGCCTCAGGGTATGGCGATATCAAATGTGCCTGCAATACCCAGAGGCCAAAAATCTGACACGTTTCGATGCCGTCATACCTCTGGAAAATTTCCATATTCTAGTGCTTCAATAGGCGCATCTTAGAGCTTCTGCTGGAAACCATGACCATGAAGCACATCCTGCCCAGTGTTCTCTCCCTAGCCCTGCTTTGTAGCGCCGGTACAGCACTGGCCGAACCTGCATCTTGTGCGCCTGGAACGACCTCGTTACCTGCTGGGTATGAGGGCTGGAGCAACCCCACTCCTTTGACCTCAGCCACAGACAAGGCTGGTCTTTCTACAAGTCATCTAACACTCAATCACGCGTCTGCCGTTCATCTGGCACACACTCCCGACATTCACTTCCTGCAGAGGCCCGCTGAACCAGGTGGAAGTGTCAGCTATGGAGGGATGATTGCTTTCGAAGTGCCCAAATCTGGAACTTATCACATCATGCTGCCAAACAAGACGTGGATCGACGTTCTTGGACAGGCGGGACTAGCCGTTTCGACGCATCATCAACATGGTCCCGACTGTTCGGGTATCCGCAAAATGGTAGATTTTCAGTTACCGGCTGGGCAATACACGCTTCAACTTGCAGGGAGCAGTCTGCAGGATATGCCTGTCATGGTATCTGCCCTACCCTGATGCGCTATCCCACAATGCTGTTTCTGGCCGTTCTTACGACTGGAGCAGCATTTCCTGCGATAGCAGCGAATATTTCCCCAACCGCTGCAAAAATCGAACTGGGGCACAGACTTTTCTATGACGCGGACCTCTCTCGTGACGGGAGCATGTCATGTGCAACCTGCCACGAACAGCGTCATGCCTTCTCAGATGGGAACCCAACTCATCCGGGGGTGACAGATGAAGACGGAATTCGGAATGTTCCACCCTTAACGAATGTCGGGCAATTTCATACGCTCACTTGGATCAACCAACACGTTACAACACTGGAAGATCAGTTCTTTATCCCGCTGAGTGGCCATCACCCTGTGGAAATGGGCATGACAGACATGCCCGAGCTCGCGCGTCGGCTCTCCTCAAACCCTTGCTATCGCGTTCTGTTTTCAAAAGCCTTTCCTGAAAAAAATATTCCGATTGAAGCCCGTTCCGTAGCCCAGGCCGTGTCGGCCTTCGAGCGAGAGTTAATTTCCGATAAGTCACCGTGGGATCTTAGGTTGTCCGGGGCGACGCGGTCACAGACGAACGGAAAAAAGATATTCTTTGGCAAGGGAAAATGCAGCTCATGCCACCACCCCCCCCTATTCACTGATCAGGAATGCCATACACTGTCGACATCTTATTCCGAACCCATCAGGACGCCTTCTCTTAGGAATGTCGAAGTAACCGCTCCTTATTTGCATGACGGTTCTGCCCCCACTCTCAGAGAAGCTATTCTGGCACACCCCAAAAGCAGTCTGCTTCCGCAAAACGAGCTGATAGAACTGATGGCGTTTCTTAAGCTGTTGACGGATCAAAATTTTCTTTCTGATGCCAGCTTTGGGTTGCCATCTGAAGAATGCCCAGTAAGCACACAATGATCAGCCCTGGATAACGTAGCTAGTCTGCACACAGGGTATACAAATCCGACTGAGCTTTTCAATTGAACCGGAGGGATGGCTTGGTACGAGACCTCGATACTGATACATCCGTTGGTCTCCGCTCCACTCAGATGATCTGTCGGGAACCATTCATGACCAAACTTACAGCTCTTGTTATAGGACTTCTGCTCGGATCTACAGCGATAGCTTACGCAGAAGATGGTCAGGCTCTCTACAGCAGCAAGTGCAGCGTATGCCATCAGGCCGCTGGAATTGGATCACCAGGGCAGTTTCCTCCCCTAAGCGGAAGAGTTGGAAAAATCGCCTCGTCTCCTGAAGGAAAGGCTTATCTGAAAGACGTCCTTCTGAATGGCCTGCATGGTGCGATTGACGTCTCAGACGAGACATATATGGGCTTTATGCCGTCTTTCAATTCACTGACAGACAGCCAGATTGCCGCGGTTCTTACATATGTCTCGTCCCTGAATACGCCTGGAAAGGCCCCGGCTTTTTCTGAAGATGAAATCAAGGCTGCCCGTGGCACTCCAAAAAAAGCGAAAGAAATCGTTTCAGAACGGGCCGCACTCAATTCCATCCACCCGCTCCCATAAAAACTCATTTTAGAGAGCCAAAGCTATTTTCTGTGACTTCCCATTAAAGAAAATATGGGATGTCACAGTCTAATTCTTAACCTTTTTCCATATTCTCTTTTTGAGAAAAAAGACCAACATGCTCATCGCGATAAGGTAAAGCAGGGTAAAAATGCCTACCTTACGTCTGGTGTGAAGATGTGGATGGGCCGCCCATTCCAGAAACGCGCCTACATCCTGCGACATCTGGGGAATGGTTGATGACGTTCCGTCTGAGTATTGGACCTGACCATCATGTAGAGGCTGAGGCATCGCGATGTGGCGATGCTTCATGGCCAGATTATAGTACGAGCCTTTAGGCAACACCGTCCCTTCCGGGGCGGAGGCATAAGAATTCAAAATCTGAATAATCCGCGCCGTGCCTCCTTGTTGGGTCAGAGCAAGTCGTGAAAAATCTGGAGGAAGACCACCGTGGTTGGCTAGTCTTGCCAGGTTTTCACTTGGATAAGGCGATCCAATTCGATCTGACGGGTGGGCTGGCCGTGTTTTAGGATCGCCATCATCGTCAAGACCATCGGCAACCTGATGCTGTGAAGCGTAATCTTTAATGGCCACCATAGACAGGCCGAGGTCTGAAAGATCTGAATAAGCAACATAGTTCAAGCTGTGGCAACTACTGCAAACCTGCCTGAATACCTGGAGCCCGCGCTGCTCAGGCGTAGATGCGCCTGCTTTGAAAGAAAAAATGGCAAGTAAAAATAAAAAAGGATATTTCATTCCCTGCCCTCTTTTGCGAAGCCCAATGAAGATGCTGTTTCGCCACGCGATTGAAGTGGCAAAAGTATCAGAAAATATAAATACCAATAGAAAACAGCAACGCGGCTAAGCCAGAGCCACCCTCCTGCGGGTGGATGCATTCCAGCAAAACCCAAAGCCATAAACGAGAAGAAAAGTATTAAAAGCGCTGCTCGGAGGAGAGGTCGAGACTGTGCGGATCTGACCGGGGACTTATCCAGCCATGGAACCGCAAATAATACGCCTATGCTTCCTGTCGCGAGGATGAGGCCTCCAAGTTTGGAAGGAACCGCCCTTAAAATCGCATAAAACGGTGCAAAATACCATTCCGGCGTAATGTCCTGAGGCGTCACAAGCGGGTTTGCCTGTACGTAATTCTCTGCAAGAGTCAGAAAATCCGGAGCGAAAAAAACAACTGCTGCATAGACGATAAGAAACAAACAAAGCCCCAACCCATCCTTGGACGTATAATAGGGATGAAATGGGACTGTTTCGTCAGAAGATTCAGGATCTATTCCTGTCGGATTATTTGATCCCGCAACATGCAATGTTGCAATATGAAGTGCAATGACGCCGATAATAGAAAATGCTGTCAGGAAATGAAGGACGTAAATCCTGTGTAAAGCAACATTACCAAGGCCCTCCCCTCCCATTAGCCAGGACGTCAGGGCTTTGCCGATCAATGGCACAGTATTGAGCGCATTCACGACAACTGTAGCGCCCCAATAGGACATCTGCCCCCACGGGAGAATGTACCCCGCGAAAGCCGTTATCATGACCATTAAAAGCAGTCCGAGCCCAGTGAGCCAGATCAGTTCGCGAGGCGCTTTGTATGACCCGTAATAGAGCCCTCTTGCGACATGAACGTAGAGAGCGGCAAACAGCATGGAAACGCCACCCATATGAATGGATCGAACCAGCCAGCCCGATGCGACCTGCCGATCCATGGTCTCTATGCTGGAAAACGCATCTGACACTGTCGGAGTGTAATTAAGAGCAAGAAAGATCCCGCTCAGCAAAAGCATCCCGAGCGAAACCGTGGCAAAGGCACCGAAATTCCATAGATAATTGAGGTTTTTCGGCATCGCGAAGTCAACATATTCACGCCGAAAAGAAGAAACAATCGGGAGACGTTTCTCTACCCACCTGAAGAGATCTTGAGATTTATTGGTCATGAGGGCAATCAGATCTGCTGGATCGTCGCAATGTCAAAATCTGGATCGCCTTTACTCTTCCCAATGAGAAGGTGCTGATCAGAAATTATCGTCACGGGCGGAACTGGGAGATTATAGGGCGCTGGCGCATCCTTATACGCCCGCCCTGCGATATCGAATTGGGACCCATGGCAGGGACAGGCATATTTCCCGGATCGATCGCCAGACGATGGCGCGTCAAAAGATGGCACACACCCCAGATGTGTGCAGATTCCGATCAGGACGCCAATTTCAGGCACAACAGAGCGATGCCAGTTGATCGCATCCTGAGGTTGCTGTTGCATTTTGGACTCTGGGTCACGCAGCCGATGCGCCAGTTCAGGAACACGGAGCGAAGCCAGCATTTCGGGTGTGCGCCGCTGAACGAACACCGGCCATCCACGCCACGTCACCACAAGTTGCTGCCCCGGCGCCAGCTTCGAGCAATCAACCTCAACAGTGTCATCTTCGCCACTGCGACTGCTCTGCGTACCATTCAAACTGTTGAGAAACGGATATGCCAGCGCGCAGGCCCCTGCACAGCCCATCCCCAGCGTAACTTTCGCGAGCACATCGCGTCGCCGAGGGTGGTTTTCCTCTTCCAATCCCTGTTGGGACGAGGAAGGAGGTGCATCATCCTGTGTCATGGTGTCCTACTCAAATAACCAACTCAAATCATTCAAGCCCATATGGGTGAAGTCAATCTTAAAGATACGCTGCACGAAACGGAGCCTCTGTTTCTCATCATGCGCCTCCAAGGACCAACCCCCTCTTTCCGACACCATACCCATTCATAAAAATGACATGAAACTCTTGAAATTCCTTGATGATTTCATCCGCTGAGGCTGATAAGCGTCTTATCACAATTGAGTGTATGGAAGAGATCAACGGTGGCAACAAAACTGAACCGTCGCGGCGTGCTAGGTCTGGGAGCAGGTTTTTCCCTCAGTGCCCTTCTTCCATCCATTCAGCGTGCCCGTGCCATCCCTGCCCGTCGGGACACAGGAACGATCGAAGACGTCCAGCATATCGTTGTGCTGATGCAGGAAAACCGATCTTTCGATCACTATCTTGGTCATCTGTCAGGCGTTCGTGGGTATGGAGACCGGCATGTCGTACGGGGTCCGAACCGCGAACCGATCTGGTGGCAGCAACGGCAGAAAGCCGAAAATGGCTGGATCACGCCGTTCCATCTCCCAACACAAACTACCAGTGCAGAATGCGTGATTGATCTGGACCATAGCTGGGCTCCTACGCACGCAGCGATCAACAAAGGCTGGAACAACCAATGGCCTCGTCACAAGAAAGATATGACGATGGGCTATTACACACGGGAAGATATTCCCTTTCATTACGCTTTGGCTGACGCGTTCACGGTCTGCGATCACTATTTCTGCTCCACGCCGACCCAGACACACCCCAACCGCTTTTACCTCATGTCGGGCACCGTTGATCCCAATGCGACAGGCGGTGGCCCGATCCTCGATAATGTGGATTGGGTAGACAGAGATTTTTATCCCAAGGTGCCTGAACCTTTCACCTGGACGACCTACCCTGAGCGCCTTCAGGAGGCCGGTGTGTCATGGCAGGTTTACCAGCAGGGCCTGTCTGGCGCCGATGTTGAGAATGGTAATTTCGGCACAAACGTTCTGATGTGTTTCAAGAATTTCGCTGACGCCAAGCCGGGATCAGCCCTGCATGAGCGTGCCATGACTGCGCGAACACTTGATCACTTGAAACAGGATGTTCTGGCCGATCGGCTGCCACAGGTGTCATGGATCTTGCCTCCGGCGGCATATTCCGAACACCCCCGGTGGACGCCCGGCTACGGTGCAACCTTTATTGCTCACGCGCTCGATGCCCTGACGGCCAACCCGGATGTCTGGGCCAAAACCGTTTTTCTCGTGATGTATGATGAGAACGACGGGTATTTTGACCATATGCCGCCCCCACAGCCTCCCACACCGGTTCTTCCCGGTCAGAGCACGGTGACGACCAGAGACGAAATTCACAATCACCTCCAGAGCTTCAGGCCAGACCGCTACAAGGCAGACGATCTTCCTTATGGCCTGGGGCCACGTGTACCAGCTTTCGTTATCTCTCCTTGGAGCACCGGCGGCTTTGTCTGCTCCGAAGTGTTTGACCACACCTCTGTGCTACGCTTCATCGAAGCCCGTTTTGGCGTCAAAGAAACCAATATCACGCCATGGCGCCGTGCAGTCTGCGGCGATTTGACCAGTGCGTTCGATTTCTCGCGCAAAACTACGGTTAAGCCGCCGCTCCCAGACACGGCCGCCTACAGGAAAATTGCTGACGCGTCCTGTAAGCTTCCCTCGCCCATTATTCCTCATCAGAGCACGCTCGACGATATCGGCGACCAGGAACGAGGTGCACGCTTGGCGAGGCCACTGCCATACAAACTCTCTGCAGACCTTCTGGAGACCAGTGCAAGCAGCGTGACTTTCGAAATCCGCAATGACGGCACATCCGGGGCATGTTTTTACGTTTACCGTGATGGAACCGAGGAAACCCCTCGCCGCCATACTCTAGAGCCGGGAAAAGCCATCACTGACGTTTGGAAAATAGAGAGCGCCGGACAGCACGACTTCACCATCCTCGGGCCAAATGGTTTTGCGCGTTACTTCCAGAATGCAAAACCTATAGACATCCAGGTTCAAGCGCGGGAAGACGCTCGAACCGGCAATCTGGTTCTAAACCTCAAGAATACTGCATCTACAGAAAAGAAGGTCAGAATCCAGGATAACGCTTATGGTGCGGAAGACCGTTTTCTTTCCCTTGAAGGAAATCAGTCGGCATCCGTCTCCGTTGAGCTCGATGCCAGTCATCACTGGTATGATCTTGTTCTCTCCTGCTCCGATGAACCGGGCAATCAATCTCGATTTGCAGGGCATGTAGAAACCGGACAAACGAGCATCACAGATCCTGCCATGGGCAACGTCCTGGCCTGACGGACACAGTCATACTCTCGGCAAGAGCATACTCTGGAATGCTCTTGCCGGAAAAACCAGCTTAGCCGCTTATATCAAGGCCGATATCCAGCGCTTTGACCGTATGTGTAAGCCAGCCCAACGATAAAACGTCCACCCCGGTCTCTGCAATCGAGCGCGCCGTCTCCGGTGTAATTCCACCAGATGCCTCAGCAATAGAGCGGCCACCAATAAGTTTGACAGCTCTACGGAGCGTTTCCACAGCCATATTATCGAGAAGATACGCATCTGCTCCGCCAGCCGCGAGGGCTTCTTCGAGCTGGTCCAGCGTATCGACCTCCAGCTCAATCTTCATCAGATGCCCTGCCCGCTGACGCGCCGCCCTCAAAGCTGCCGAGACGCCTCCGCATAGGGCTAGATGATTGTCCTTAATTAGGATAGCGTCATCAAGCCGATATCTATGACTGGCACCACCTCCTGCACGTACCGCATATTTCTGAACCGCTTTAAGGCCAGGAAGCGTTTTGCGTGTACAGCAGATCCGAGCCTTCGTGCCATGAACAGCATCCACGATCGCCCGCGTCGCTGTAGCGATGCCGCTCAGGTGCGAGAGCAGATTTAACGCCGTGCGTTCGCCAGCCAAAACCGTACTCGCAGACCCGTCAATGACGGCCAGGACATCCCCGGCCCCAATCCTGTCGCCATCCTGCCTGTGAGAAATAAACTCAGCCTTACGGTCAAGAAGACTGAATGCAAGCTGGGCCCCCTGCAACCCAGCCAGAACGCCATTTTGTCTCGCACGAAAAACTGCCTGAAGGGGCTGTTCAGGATCAAGAAGAGCCTGTGTCGTCACATCTCCGCCCGTTCCTAGGTCTTCAACAAGCGCGGCACGAACTACAGGTTCCCAGAGAAGATCAGGCAGATAGGTCTGAAAGGTCATGCAATGTGTCCTTATGGCGAAGGAAGATCAGTTATGGTCAGCACAGTTCGGTTAGGCATCGTTTGATTCGGAAAGTCCGTGCGCCAGTGGCTTCCACGGCTCTCCCTACGTCTCAGGGCAGACGATGCAACGAACGCGGCAATGAGCGCTTCATTACTGACGTGGATATCAGGAAGAATTGTTTCAAAAAGGGCCTGTAATCCACGCTCGTCCCTGAGCAGTCCGGCATACTGGCTCATGAGTGAGGCCAAATCATGCACAGCAGGAGCATTGCTGACTTCGCGCGGCGCAATCGTCCCGAACGGCACCTTTGGAAGCGTGCTGTTATCGACGCTTTCTGCGACCCATTTCCCGGTTACGAAGGCTTCGAGCAATGAATTACTCGCCAGTCGATTAGCGCCATGAAGGCCGGTACAGGCCGCTTCTCCGCAGGCCCACAGACCCGGCACAGAGGTACGCCCCTGCTCATCAACATCTAGGCCACCCATATGATAGTGCATTGCTGGACTGACCGGGATGGGCTGTGCGTCCGGATCAATCCCCATGGCCATGCATGACGCTGTTATGCCCGGGAACCTCAGACTAAAGGGCGTTTTTCCTATTGCCCGCGCATCCAGAAAAACGTCGTGTCCGCTTTGAATATGAGCCGAAATCGCTCGCGCGACGATATCGCGTGGCTGGAGTTCTTCCGTAAATCTGTTTCCAGTTTCATCGACCAGAAGAGCACCCGCCCCGCGTACCGCTTCGCTCACCAGAGGTCTGCGGCCAGTCTGCCCAACGCCTTTGAGAGCTGTTGGATGAAACTGGGTAAATTCCATATCGACCAATCTGGCGCCGGCACGTGCAGCATGAGCCAGACCGTTCCCGGTCAATGTTTCAGGACTAGTGGTACAGTCATAAAGAGCGCCAATGCCTCCGGATGCGATGACGCAGCATGAAGTGGGCAGAGAACCTTGTGAGGTCCTTACGCCGATAAGGCGCCCTCCTTCGGTAACCAAGCCCTCCAGTCGCGCTCCTTCCAGGACAGTGATGGTATCGCGACCTCGAACACGCTTTATCAACGTCTGCATGATCGCAGCACCGCTTCTATCTCCGCCGACATGGAGAATACGGTGTCTGGAATGCGCGGCCTCCAGATGCAGGTCCAGCGCTTCGCCCTTTTTTGCAAAAGGGACGCCCCACTCGAGCAAGGTCCTGATGGCGTCAGGTGCTGAGCTCGTAATCAGTTTCACTATGTGGGGAACACTGAGGCCGGCACCTGCGGCTAACGTGTCCTGAGTGTGCAGATCCGGTGAATCTTCTGCTCCAACTGCGGCTGCAATTCCCCCCTGAGCCAAAGAACTCGCCGCCTCGTGCCCTAACGGAGCCGGGCTGAGAACAACACAGGGCTGGCGAAGGTGCAGGGCAGCGGAAAGACCTGCCAGTCCTGCCCCTACGATAACGGGTTGCCCAGCGAGGTGACTTAAAAGAATGTCCTTCACAATTAGATTGCCAGCATTCTCTCGACCGCCATGCGGGCTCGCCCTTCAAGCTCGGACGGGATGGTTACCGGAGTTTCGAGTTTTTCGAGCGCTCTGCGGATTCCTGCCAACGTAATGCGCTTCATGTGTGGGCAAAGATTACACGGGCGAACAAACTCGGTTTCCGGATTCAGCGCGGCCAGATTGTCGCTCATCGAGCATTCTGTCACCAGCAACACTTTTTCCGGGCGATGGGTCGCGACGTAGTCAATCATATTGGCGGTGGAACCGGAATAGTCCGCCTCGGCAACCACCTCCGGCGGGCATTCAGGATGCGCTATGACAGTCACACCTGGGTGAATTCGCCGATACTGCCGAATTTCCTGCGGTGTGAAGCGTTCATGCACTTCACAATGACCCGCCCAGGTCAGCATTTCGATGCCTGTTTCGTTCTCGATGTTTTGAGCCAGAAACTCGTCTGGAATCATGATAACACGAGGAACACCTAGGCTTTCCACAACCCGTCTGGCATTACCCGACGTGCAGCAGACGTCTGTTTCCGCCTTCACTTCCGCTGTACTGTTCACGTAGGTGACAACCGGAACCCCCGGATAGCGCCGCTTCATCTCTCGGACGTTTTCCGCCGTTATGCTCTCTGCCAAAGAACAGCCAGCCCGATCGTCCGGAATTAGAACCGTCTTGTCGGGATTCATCAGCTTGGCGGTTTCCGCCATGAAATGGACGCCCGCCATGACAATGATGTCTGCATCGAGGTTCTGGGCATCACGAGCCAAAGCCAGACTGTCTCCACGGAGGTCCGCGACACAGTGGAAAATTTCCGGCGTTTGATAGTTATGAGCCAGGATAACGGCATTTCGTTCGCGTTTCAGGCGAAGAATAGCCTCAATGTCATCCGCGTATAAACGTTCCCAATCCTCCCGCGCCATCAGGCGGGAGACAGGTTCGTAAAGCCTGTCACGGCTTTCCAAGACATGCTGACGGCCCATGACGGACTCCGTAATAACATTATGCTCCTATTGAGCATAATGTATCTTACCGTATTCACAAGCCTATCGGTCAACACGTTTTCAGGAGAACGTTCCCAGTGGAAGCTTGGCCCCTGTCAGATAGCAGTTTTCAGAATTGTCCTTCCGGAACCTGTAGAGCCGCGCAGGCCTCCCTTGAACCCCGCTCTCGTAGCGATCGGTTTCACTGACCAGATCCTGATTTTGTACCAACCGACGAAAATTCTGCTTGTGCATCAAACGCCCGGAAAGAGCTTCCATCGCTTGCTGGAGTTGAAGAAGCGTAAATTCTTCGGGCACGAGCTCGAACACGACAGGCGTGTAACGGATTTTCGCTCTTAAACGGGACATCGCCGTTGCGAGAATACGCCGATGATCCCAGAGCATGGGGCGCTCTCCCAGCCCGGCACTGCAATAAGGTGACTCCTGGACCAGCCCTGCCTCCCACAGCAGTTCATAACGCTCAAGCACGGCTTCGTCGTTCCAGCTTTCTCCATTTAGGCCAAACGTGACCCTACAGCGGTCGAGCTTTTCCTCCTCATGGGCCGCCCACTCAAGAAGGGCTCGCTCAATGGTTTTGAGGAGGGCAACGCTTCCTTCAGTTCGGCGATCTTCCCAAGGAAAGTACTGATACCATCCCCTCCATCCTGCCTGATCGCCACTGTCGCGCGTCAGAGCCATATAGGAAATACGCACGAGCCGTTCAGTTTCAGCAGGAACAGAGTCCCCGAACGTATAGAGTTGCTCAACATGGCCCAGGCGGAAGCCCGTGAGTTCCTCTACCCAATGGCGCACACCACGCTGCAATGACGAGTGTTCCGTTTCTAGGGCGCCTGCAGGTAAGCACGCCCCGTTCTGAACGGTCAGAACTTCTGGTGTTCCGCTCTGGAGTGTGGTCAGGACAGCAACCAGTTCCGCCCGACACGTCGCAACGTGATGATTCATTCTAAAAACATGTCTTCCCGTTGGGTAGAAACTCCAGAAGTAAAACTCTTCTCAGGAAGGAGGCGGGGAGTTTCTTGCTACCGCCTCCCCTCCAAGGATTCAGCCTGCGATGCTGTCTGGCATGGACGCCATATCGATCACGAAGCGGTATTTGACGTCTGAACGCAGGACGCGCTCATACGCCTGATTGATCTCATCCATCCGAATGATTTCCACGTCACTGACGATGTTATGCTGACCGCAGAAATCAAGCATTTCCTGCGTTTCCTGAATGCCGCCGATAGCAGAGCCAGCGAGACTACGGCGCTTGGCAACAAGGCTGAACGCCCCAACAGACATCGGCTTTTCCGGTAGTCCTACAAGCACCATATGCCCATCCTGCTTCAGCAGGGACAGGTAGGCATTGATGTCATGATCTGCCGACACAGCATCAAGAATAAAATCAAAGCGGTTCGCCTCGGCAGCCATCGCTTGTTCATCGCGGGAAATGACAACCCGGTGTGCACCAAGTCGCTTCCCATCTTCGACTTTACTTGGAGACGTTGTGAACAGCGTCACTTCGGCTCCCAGCGCAACGGCAAATTTGACCCCCATATGGCCAAGTCCACCGAGCCCGACAACACCAACACGATGCCCTGCCCCAATTTTCCAGTGAGACAACGGAGACCATGTCGTGATCCCGGCGCAAAGCAATGGTGCTGCTGCGGCAGGATCAAGATTTTCGGGAATACGCAGGACGAAACCTTCATCGACAACGATGGCGCGCGAATATCCGCCGAACGTGTAGGCACCGTCTGCCGGGAATGCAGGATCGGGACTGTTGTATGTCCATGTTGGGCTGGCATCACAATACTGCTCCAGACCAGCCTCGCAGGACGCGCAGGTTCGGCATGAATTCACCATGCAGCCCACGCCCACCCGGTCACCGACTTTAAAGCGTGTTACGTCAGGCCCAACCGCTTTGACATGGCCGATAATCTCATGCCCCGGCACGCATGGATAAGAAGCAGGCCCCCATTCGCTCCGTGCGGTATGGATGTCAGAGTGACAGACACCGCAGTGGGTAATGTCAATCTGAACGTCCAAAGGACCGCAGTCACGGCGCTCAAAAGCGAAGGGAGCCAAGGGAGATGTCGGGCTGGAGGCCGCGTAACCAACACAGGTAAGCATTGCAGGTCCTTGTCGAGACAGAAGAATCAAAGCGTCAAAACGATTGGTCCACTCTAACAGGAAGTCCCGCTGAACTGTACCCATGCTGAGTTCGCACAGGTTTCCTCAGGCACGCGCGAGACAACCCACAACGTCACGAGCCTCTGCCAGTAACCCCTCAAGATCCAGTCCGGGAATAGCGCCATCCACTACCACGGGCACGCCATCCATCAGGACATGACGTACAGTTGTCGCGCCTGACACGACCGGAGCAATGAGGGGATCATGCAATCCAGCACATCTGGGTGCATCCAGACCATGGATAACCAGATCCGCCGCTGCGCCGACCTCAACCCGGCCAACATCAGGAAGCCCTAGGATTTGCGCTCCTGCGGAAGTTGACCAGCGCATGACGTCCTCAGCCGTGACAGCGTCAGCACCGTGAACAGCACGATGGATCATCCACGCACAATGCATCTCCGCCCCCATGTCACAGGCTTCATTGGATGCTGCCCCATCAACTGCCAGCGATACGCGCCCGCTCAGAGCGTCCAAGGCCGGTGCAGGCGCGATACCTGACCCAAGGCGGCAGTTGCTTTGAGGGCAATGCGCCATACCGGTCCCGGTTTGGGCCATAAGCGCCAGTTCGCTCTCATCAAGATGAACCAGATGAGCAAACCAGACGTCTTCTCCAACCCAGCCATGCTCGGCAACAAACTGAAGGGGCCGCATTCCGTAAGTTTCCAGACAGAACCGAACATAGTTCTCTGTTTCAGACAGATGTGAGTGTAGCGAAATACCCATGCTTCGGGCGGCAATAGCCATTTCCCGAAGCTCATCCGGTGTGACGCCCCAGGTTGGCGTGTTAGGGGCCAAAGCAATTCGGCGTTTCGCATTCGGGCCAGATTGATGATACCGGCCGACAAGCCCTTCGACACGTTTCATCATCACATCCAGCGTTTCCGTCGGCGCTGGAATAATGTCGTCTGTATCGAATTTTCTGGCGCGCGTGGTGCCTCCACGTGCCAGAACATAGCGCAGACCAAGATCTTCAGCGGCTTCAAACAGTACGGCAGCCGGATCGTATGCATACATATCTGCAAACAGGTAATGATGATCAGCGACCATCGTGCAGCCTGACAAGAGCAGTTCCACCATTCCAACCCGGGCCGCGACATTGAGCGCCCGCTCATCTATGCGGTTCCAGTAAGTATTGGGCACAAGGCGAAGCCATGGCTCCAATGGCTTATTGATGGCCGTGGGAACTGCTTTAAGTACACTCTGAAAAAGGTGATGATGCGTGCTGATAAGCCCCGGAGTTGCAATTCCTCCCTTGGCATTCAGAACCTTCTCCCCAGAGTCAGGTACCAAATGACCGATTTCCGTGATCATGCCGTCGCGAATGCGAATGTCACCGGCACGTCTGGCGGCATCGCCGCGTAGTCCAGTTAAAATTCCACCGATATTCTGTATCAGTAAGCTCATGCTGGCATCACCCGGAGAGTATCCACAAATTCTGTGGTGAAGGCACTTTTCCAGTCAGCATCGGCTGGCAAGAGGTTCTGGCTAACCATAAAGTCCCGTGTGGCCTGCCACCGGGCAAGCGTCATCGCGCCAAGACCTCGCTCTTTGACATCTGGAGATGACAGAGCGTCTGCTTTTTTCAGTCCTGCGTAGCCGAAAGCCAGATGCTCCAACGTCATGTTGGGGTTAGCTTTGAGGATCAGAGCATTCCCCGGATCGGGGTTTTGAAAATAATCACGCCATCCCATCAAAGACGCTTTCACAAAGCTGCTTACCTTTTTCTTATCGGTCGCAACCATCTGCTGAGTCGTGACCATAGGAGCGCCATAGGGCGGATAACCCATATCCTTGAACAGGAAAAACTCGACCGGCATTCCTTTCTGTCTGGCATCCCACAGTTCGGAGGATGCATAAGCCTGAACGGCCATTTCCGGATTCAGAAAAAACGGCTGGAGATTGAATGAATAAGGCCTCGCCTGCTCTTCTCTGTAACCAAAACGATTTTTGAGCCATGGCCAGAACGTCGCATGGGAAGATGCTGCTATCAGAATTGGATGGTCACGGAGTTGGGCTAGATCCTTGACGCCAGCATGCGTCATCAGGCCCTGCTGATCGTGCTGGAAAGTACTGGCTACCGCAACAAGAGGAATTCCAGATGCAACAACGGAAAGAAGCTGGAAGTCGTAGCCAGTAATGAAATCTGCACGGCCGGCAGCCAAAAGCTGAGGGACATTCATTTGCGGGCTGGCAGCCTCTATCGTGACGTCCAGTCCTTCCTGTGCATAATACCCCTTGGCCAGAGCTTGATAAAACCCACCAAACTCAGCTTGTGCATACCAGGATGTTATAAGCTTGACGGGCGTCCCCGCATTTTGCGCCCTACTGATGAGCGGCATGGATAATCCGCCGAGACTTCCAGCCAACCCCAAAAGGGTTTGCCTGCGACTGAGAGATATCCTGGACATGCGGGAGCGTTCTCCATTCTTCATTCAGCCACAGTTTATGAATCGAAACGGTTTTCATGAAAGTGCCTATTTGAGAATATCGGAATGCTTTTATGAGAACGGCTTTTGTAATTGACAGACAAATGCCCACCATGTTTTGTGTTGGAAACGAGTAGAAGCGGTCGAAGTCCTGTTGCAGGCTTTGGGCATTGCTCCAACAGATCCGGATCACGGCTCTGGTTGGGGGCATATGCCATGATTGATCGCTACAGCCCCTCACCCTGCCGTAGTTCCGTCTCTGTTGTCTTCAATAAGTTTATGGAGAAAACGAGTATGGTCCCCACAGGTCTGAGCGAACTTGAAACCGAACGCCATATTGGCGGAATGGGGACGAATATCGCCCGTCAAATTCCCAGGATCGATCTCTCCTCTTTTGAAGAGCGGAAATACCAGATTGCCGACGAACTTTGGTCTGCGGCCACGGAAATCGGTTTTTTTCAGGTTTATAATCACGGCATTCCGCAAAACGACATAGATCGAGCGTTCTCACTGGCAACGGCCTTCTTTGCCCTCCCCAAAAAGGCAAAGGCCCGCCTTCCCCTCAAACCTGGTACGAACGCTGGATGGGAATTTCAGGAACAGGTGCGGCCTTCAACAGGTACACCTGACCATAAAGAATCATTTCAGATAACTCTTCCCAGAATGGCGGCTCTATGGCCAACAGAGCATGACGCGCCAGACTTCAAGGAATTCCTGACCCACTTCGAGCACCAGAACTGGCTTCTGGGTATGAAGATCCTGTCCTGCTTTGCCATCAAACTCGGATTTGACGAAAAGTTCTTCACCGAACTGCACGACCCATCCTCTCCTGACTACCAGTGCACCCTGCGTCTCATTCACTATATGAGCATGGAGAATGCTCTACCGGAGGACTTCAAACGCTGGCGTGCAGGCGCCCATTCGGATTTTGATTGCCTGACGCTTCTTCATCAGCGAACAGGAGAAGGCGGTCTGCAGGTTTGCCCTGGGAAGGACGCAAGGAGCGGGGCATGGACCGACGTAGAGCCCGTCTCAGGATATGTGACCTGCAATATTGGCGACATGCTGATGCGGTGGAGCGACGACAAGCTGCTGTCCACGCTTCATCGTGTTCGCATGCCACAACCGGGCGAATATCTTGGTGAGCGCCTCTCCATTCCCTTTTTCTGCCAAGCCAATCGCGATGCAATTATTCAGGGGCCAGAGAAGAAATATGCTCCGATCTCGGCCCAGAACTATCTTCTGGAACGCCTGAAGGCTAATTTTGCGGCGACTGAATCGAAAGGCAGTACCATAGTAACTGGTGCTGCCCTTTAAAGATCAAGCCAGCGCCTTACGTTGCCTGACCTGGAAAATTGTCAGGCAACCCATTCCCAAGGCGCAGAACGCAAACAGGGCGTAACTGGTCCAGAGCGTTGTCGAGAAGTACAGGTAAGGCATCAGGACTGCCGAGACGGAAATAAACTGGCCGACCGTGCCTGCAACAACGCCACGGGTCTTCCTGTCTGTCGCAACCACCGGCAGCAAAGACATCCCTGCACCACTCAGGCCGCTATAGGCGAATGTCCAAAGAAATAGCCCGGCAGACGCGACAAGCATCGTGCTTCCCGGGAAAAGCAGCAACCATTGAGCCAGCATGCCAATAGCCGCCATGATGCAGAACATCACCCGAGAACGACGCTCCGTTCCGACACACAGACTGACAATCAGCCCCCCAGCCAGCATGACGACAATTTTGATGATCGCGACTTCTGCAGCAGACGCAGCCAAACTCACATGGTGAACGCGCGCAAGGTAAGACGGCGCGATCAAACTGGTTCCATAAGCAATCCCATTCGGGAGCGTTACTGACAGCCCGAGAGCCGTGACCAGCCAAGGTGACAGTCGCTTGGCCGGACCGCTTTCAGTCAAGACAACTGGCGGCTCTTTCAAACCAGCAAGTGTCAGAACTCCAACAGCAAGAATAGCAACCATTAGCGCCATATGGGCCGTGCAGGCTGCCTGCCAGCGTCCCCCATTCAAAAAAGGAATGGCAAGAAGAAGACCGGCTGAATAACCGGCCGGCGCAAAAGTGGACCAGAATGCCAAAGCTTTGGAGCGACTTTTTTCTGGCAGATAGCGCATAAACAACACCGGCGAACCCGCTGTTGCGAACGCAAACCCGCACCCACACAGCATAAGCCCAATCCGCAGGCTCCATAACGTGGATGTTGACAGGAGAAGACTGTCACCAATCAACGTAAGGACAACGGAAATTGGAAAAGCGCGCTTTACGCCAATACGGTCGACCACCATGCCGAACAAGAAAGATGTGAAGGCTGCGGGCACGGAAAAGAAGGACAAACTGGTGCCCACAGGTCCTGGAGAAACATGTCGGGCTTCCGCGATCGCACTGATAAACGGAACCACCAGTCCGACAACGGCCATGGATACTGCCGAATAAACGTAAATCACCAGAACAAGAAAGAGATGATAGCCTGATCTGTCGCTCGTGGTCTGCATGGTCTTGTATCCTTGAAAAGGCCGGCCACGGGTCCGGCTAAGGGCTATTCAGTCGGCTTAGTTATTCCATGGAACATTCGGCAAAGCTTCCTCTACCGGGCCTGGCGGCTTGATCGAAGCGCAGCTTTGCGGAGGCATATGGCCAGCCAGAAGCGTTTTCGCGAAAGGAATGGAATCCTTCAAAGACACGTTGACTGCACCATTATGGGTCATACCCGGATAGCGCTTCCACAGAACATGAGTCCCAGCATCACACATGGCTGCAACAGCATTATACTGCCCATTCACTCCGGCCTCACCATCTGCCAGACCTGTCCCGGCGAACACAGGAAAGCTGATTTTGGCATTCGGGATCGTGAAGGCTGCGTCGTGTCCAGCCTCGAAAGCAGGAAGCTTCTCGTTGAACAGTGCGTTACTTTGCACTTTGAGCTGGTCAGCTTTGTCGAAAAGGTTGTGCAGGCAGGCGTGGCGAGCAATCTGAGACATCTGGCGCCCCGCACTCGTCAGGACCGTCTGGCTGTCTGTCTCAGGCTGTAAAGACTGGTCAGATCCTTCCACCCGCAACATGGCAAACGCGGAATCCATTTTGCTGGCGTCCGTATAAACTTCAGGAATAGGCACATGTCTCGTGCCTGGTGGGACTGCAAAACCTGTTACAAGGCCTGTAGCAACGACTCCACGAATGTTTAACTCGGCAGCGTATGAGGGCGCTAACCAAGCGGCTCCAAGCGCTGCCCCAGATCCCTGCGATTGCCCGACCAGAACAATCCAGTTTCTGATCTCTTTTGGGAAACCGCTCAGAGACGCTCTTAATCCGTCCAGAACGCTATAACCTTCCGGCCGATAAAACAGATACGGGTGCGGTCCTGGCGTTCCCAGCCCTTGATAATCCGTCGCGACAACGACAAACCCTTCAGACAACCACCGCGACAGATAGGCTTTATCCCGACTGGAATACCCGCGCCAGGATGGAGCACAGACATCCGCAACACCTGTCGTTCCGTGCTCCCAGGCTACAACAGGCCATCCACCGACAGGAGCCTTGCCCTTCGGAAACAGAACCTGCCCTGAAACTGCAACCGGACCGCTTCTGCTCACGCCGTTTTGGGAAGAATACAGGACCCTGACGCCGCGACTGGCTCCTTGAGGAAGTTTGGTTAGATCCATGTCTTCATGTTGCATCAGCGTTCCGGGTATTGAGGAAATAGCCGTATTGGCCGTGTAAAAAGCACTTACGCCACCGTCGCCATATCGGTCGTCAACACCCGCGGTGGTTGACGGTGATTCAGGTGAAGCTGTGCATCCACCCAATGCCAGCAGGAAAGCTCCTGTAGCGCATGTCAGGCCAGATAGTCTTGGCTTCATGAGTGGTCTCCGGTGCTGAGGGAGAGTGCACGGCGCCATTCCAGCGTACGTGCAATTGCTCCAAACGGATAAAAGTGTAGCCCACGAAAATTCGTGTCGGGTGTTTGAGCGATTTCTTGGGCTACAGCATCAACAAGATGTTGCGGATTGCAGGGCATAAACCAGCGATGAAGTTTCCAGCGTTGACGCTGCATGAAACGCAAAGACTGCCCAACACCACAGGCCAGGCCATACCGCACCAACGTTTTTGGCGTTGTCAGCCCGTAAACTCCCAGGTTGATTGGCAGTGTAATCCCGCCATCCCTTAGCCTTTTCTCCCAGGCAAGAACTGGAGCAGAATCAAAGCAGAACTGAGTCACGATCTGCATATTCAAACCCTGCGTCCGTGCAAGCTCCTGTTTGCGGCGCATATATTCCAGCAATGTTGCTTCGGAGGTCTGTGGGTGCCCTTCAGGATGCCCAGCAACGTAGACAGTGCGAATGCCCGTGCGAACCGGGATCTCTGTTTCCAGAATTTGCACCGTATCTGCAAAGATACCCGCAGGCTTATCCGCTCCACCCGCGATCAGGAGCATTCGCGGAATATCCCGCTCGGTCAATGCCGAGCAGATTTCCTGCAGATGGCCTTCATCACGGATGGATCGAGCTGCGACGTGAGGAACTGGCAGGTAACCGCACAACTTCAGCAGGTCACAGGCCGCTAGAACGTCTGCAAACGGAACACCTGGAAGCCAAGTGACAAAGACCCTTGATCCGCAGGCAAGATCAGGCAGAACACCCGAGAGCTCCAGGATACGAGATGGCAAAAGCTCGATGGAGCTTTCCTTCATCAGATCTGCACGCACCTGACCGACCGATATAGTCATGCAGCAATCCTTTTTTCCGCGAGATCCAAAACGGTTTTGAGAAGCATCATGCGTGTCATCACGCCAAAACTTCGATCAGGTGGCGTCATCCAGCTCGCAACATCAGCAACTGCAGGATGGACATCACCTTGCAAAGAGCCCTCGGGCCAGCTCATGCCAACATCAATGACAACAGCTCCCGATCGCACCATATCCGGCGTTACCAGATGCGCTGAACCTGCGGCTGCTATAATGACGTCGGAGTTCTTCAGAACATTCTTAAGGTTCCGGCTTTTACGATGCAATATCGTAATGGTGGCGTTTCTGCTTTTTCCAGACAGCAAGAGCGCAGCCGGGCCGCCGACGAGACGTCCCCGCCCCAGAACAGCAATATTAGCCCCTTCCAGAACAAGCCCCGTCTGCTGCAACACTGCATCAATGCCCCTCACAGTGCAGGGAATAACAGACGGATCTGATGTCGTCAGAGACATCAGGTTAACCGGATGAAGACCATCGACATCCTTTTCAGCGCTGATTGCCTGAAGAACCTGCCCCTCTTCGAAATGTGCTGGCAGAGGAAGTTGAACCAGAATTCCAGTGCTGGCTGAATCTTCATCAAGCCTTAGGATTTGCTCTAAAAGATCTGCCTGCGTGATAGATTCAGGCAGAACAATCTTCCGAACTGCAATTCCAGCCTTTTCGCAGTCCTCGATTTTACGACTGACATATGTAGCGCTTTGTGGATCATCGCCTACCTCCACCAGCGCCAGGCAGGGAATGGTGCCTTGTTGCCTCAGCGTTGCGGCCCTGCTCTTGCTCTCCTCCAGAAGTGCGAGACCCAGTGCATCCAGATCAAAGAAACGAGCAGCCACCGCAATTACTCCCCTGCCAGAAACGGTCTCAGATAGCTTTGAGACGACGAATGATTTTTTTCATAAACGTCCGACGGGCGTTCAACGTGGTGTTATTCATATTGTAAAGCCCCAGGTAATCGACGCTGACACGACGGTTCATGACGGCGCGCAGAAAACGTGTCCCATTCTTCCGTGGTGGATCACCAAGAACAAACGCACGATGCCGCGGGCAACCGTAAGTCGTGACGGTCATGACCTTCTTGATATTTGTAAAGCCAGGAGAAAGCTTTCCATCTATCAACTTGAAGGAAACGTCCGGAAGAAAAACGCGATCAAAATAGCCTTTAAGAATTGCAGGCCAACCAAAATTCCAAACAGGATGACACAAAATTAGTACATCCGTACTTTGCAGACGCTTCACGTAATCCGCTACGCGATGCTGATTAATACTAACATCGTGATACTCGATACGATCTTGCGGGCTTAAAACAGGATCGAAATTGTCCCGATACAGGTCCAGAGCATCGACTTCGTGCCCTTCAGCTTCCAGTGTCTGCGTTACCAGCCTGAAGAGTGCCGCATTGAAGCTATCTTCAAGCGGGTGGGCGAAAATGACGTGGACTTTCACGCGGGGTTCCCTGTTTTTCTGATTCTATCAAAAAGAGCTTTGCTCGATAATCGAACACTTGTTCGTTATATTTATTTTAGGCATAATCATTTTCAGCCTGCAATGATATTCGTAACGGCTATGCATAGTTTTTTTGCCTAGAAACGGATTTGTTTATGGACCAGCCCTCGCCTGTTCCCGATACAGAGATTTCCCTGACATTTGTTAAGGGCCTCGAGGTCCTACGTGCTTTTGAAAATGGCCAAACAGACATGACCGTCGCAGACATTGCGCGTCTGGTAGGGCATACGCGGGCGGCCACGAGGCGACTTGTCAGAACGTTGGAAGTCCTCGGATATGTCCGGAGTATCGATCAGCGCTACAGGCTTACAGCACGCGCCTTGAAATTGGGGCTTGGCTTTCTACAAAGCCGCTCCATCGGTCATCTTATCGGGCCGGTTCTTCGAGCTGAATCCATTGTTATCGGAGAATCCATTTCTCTCGCTCTGCTGGACGCAGACGAGGCAATTTATGTTTTTCATAATCCCGCAGACAAATCTGCCGAAATGTCTGGGCATACTATTGGTAGCAGCATGTCTCTTGCCAGAACCGCAACTGGTCAAGCAATTTGCGCCTTTTTACCCAAGATCAGACAACAGACCATACTGGCCACCTCAGGCCTTTCTGAAACAGAAGCGGCATGCGTGGCTAAAAGTCTTAAAGACGTTCACTCTCAGGGTTTCGCCTTGAGAGATGTGTCTCCGCAAAGCGATCTGCGTGCCCTTGGGGTGCCTGCCTTTAATGTAAATGGCCAAACTGCTGGTGCGCTCAGCATCGTCTTTCCAACCAGCCGATACTCCATGACACAGATCCAGAAGGATCTGGTTCCCCACCTTCAGCGATGCGCAACTTATCTTGTAAGTGCCCTGTGAGACCCACAAATGACAATCATCCTGCGTACCTCTGAGCTTGCCCAAAGCTATTTGGCCAGACTCAAAGCACAGATCCGCTCACAGCAGAAAATTCTGGACCGTACGCCCACTCTCGCGGTCGTCACCGGCTCTTCTGACGCGGGGCCATCAGCCTATCTGCGTCGCATTAGCGGACTGGCGGAACAAGCCGGCATAAACTTACAAGTTGTTGACATTGCGGGACAAAATGAAAGAAATTTTTGCCAAACGGTCCGAGAACTTGGTGCTAACAAGCAGATCGATGGAATTCTGATTCTCTTCCCACTCCCGGAAGAAATTTCCCGCCAAGCCATCATAGACGCCCTTCCCCCGGAGAAAGATGTGGATTGTCTCCATCCACTCAATCTTGGAAGCATCATGAACGGCGCTCCATACTTCGAGCCCTGCACGGCAACAGGTGCCTTGATGGCGACAGAACATCTCGTCGGAGATCTGCGCGGAAAAAACTGTGTCATTATTGGCAGTTCGCCCGTTGTCGGGCGCCCTTTGACCATGCGGCTTCTAGATCGCGGCGCAACGGTTTCCGTTGTTCACATCGATACTCAGGACATCAAGTCGCATTGCAGGAAAGCAGATGTTCTCTTTTCAGCGGTAGGAAAAGCCAGATTAGTGACTGCGGACTGGATCAAACCAGAGAGTTGCCTCATCGACATAGGGATCAGCTATTGCCCGGATGAGGGGCGTGTCGTTGGAGATGTCGATCTCAAATCTGTCGAAGATATCGCCTATGCGGTTACCGCGGTTCCAGATGGTGTTGGTCCACTGACAACCTGCACATTACTGGCCAATACCGTGAAAAGTGCTTTTAATCGGGCAGAATTAAACTTCAGCTATCCGGCTCTTTCGCAACCACAATAAAAAAGGCCGGAAAGAAGATCTTTCCGGCCCATAATCTTTAACCCTCTGCCTTCAGCGTTTTGGCGCTGAGCATCTTTCCGGGGTTCAGAAGTAACATCGGATCATATCGCTTCTTGATTGCGGCCAGATCCGGTGATGCCACACGGTGCATGCCACCCTCCTCAATGGTCACGACATGCGGGTTGGCAATATTGACCCCCCGCTTCTCGTGTTCCTCGATGATATAGTTCAGGCGCTCTTCGTCAGTGAAGCGAATAACCGGCAATGCAGCACAACTCACATGACCGCCCATCGGAAAGAATTCCAGATGCATCATCAGGTCATCAGGGAAAAGCGCACGGATTTCCGCCACCTTCTCTAGTGTCCCGACATGCGGATAACCGCACTGCAGATACGTGTAACCACGATCTTTCTTCAGAACCTGAAGCGTCGTGTGGTTCCATGTCAGCTCATAAAGCGGAGTTGCACCCGCCGTGTCCTCAGCTTCTCTGGTGTTGGCTTCATAACAGAGGTGACCGTTGGCCGCTTCTGCAAGCGCCTTAACCGTCTCAATACCTGCCGGAGCGATCATGAGAATGACTAACGATGCACCATCTGGCACGTGCTCGCGTACGGATGCGAAAAATGGTGGCAGGTCACCGTCAACAACAGACACCAGCTTCTTCTGAATACCGGCCTGAAGCGCAATATCACGTGCAAAAACCGCTGCTTCTTCAAACGTGCCGAATGAGATGGCCATATCCTGCCAATCCACGGCTGGCTCAACACCAATTTCCAGTTCGGTAATCAGGCCTGTCGTACCGTAGGTGTGAAGAATACCCCTCGCGTCAGAGCCGCGAAGTTCGAGAGCTTCCGGATTTTCACCCAGAGTGACAAAGCGGAGCCCCAGAATATTCCCCGGTGACGAAAGACCGCCCCATCGAACAGACCCAATACCGCCGGATCCACCCGCAATAAATCCGCCGATCGTTGCCGTCCGTTTTGTGGACGGATACATGCGGACTTCCCAGCCCAATTCATGCAGAGCACGATCCAAGTCCAGCATGTTCATGCCCGCCTGTACGCGTGCGACACCGTCCTTGACCCAAAGGAGCTTATTGAACTCCGTCATTTCAACGACAGCGCCTCCCTCCATCGGAACGGCCTGTCCATAATTCCCGGTGCCGCCCCCACGCGGAGTAAGTGGCGTTTTTGTCTCACGTGCCACCCGCGCAATATGAAGAAGATCCTCTTCATTGCGCGGCATAACGATACAATCGCCAAAACAGCTATCAAGCTGCCGCTTCAGAACCGGACTATACCAGTAAAAATCACGGCTTTTCCGCTTCACAAGAGCCGGCACCGTCTGAACAGGAATATCGCAAAGGAGCGATAGGAAGGTCTCAACCGAGCTCATAGACCCAGATCCTCCGTAATGGGACGAAGACGATCCAGCGGATATTCAGCAATCTCGGCAAGAAGCTCAAGAAAACCTTCAATCCACTGATTGGCAACAGCTTCGCCCTTCTCGGCCGTAGCAATTCCAGCATTTCCTGCCGCACCTGACGGGTGAATATCGTGCGTCAACCAACCAAAGCCGACACGACCCTCTGCTTCCAGCCATTTGGCCGTCTCGGCCAGCTTCTGGGGCCATGGCTCGAAATTATCAGCGCGTTCCATCTCAACAAGATCCGGTCGCAGGTGAAGCATCAGGGATGTTTCAATGTCGCCACCATGAATCCCATACCGGCGCTCCTCTTCGGTAAACATGCCATCCGGCACGCCAAAACGCGACCAGCCAACACAGACAACAAACATTCCATGGGTCCGGCGGAGCGTTCTGGCAACGATATCCAGGATCTGTGGCTGCCCACCATGGGAATTCAGGAGCACCAACCTCTTCACACCAGATCGTGCGACGCTTTCACCAATTTCGATGAGGACCTGCGTGAGGGTCTGCGCGCTGAGGGTCAGTGTTCCAGGATAAGCAACATGCTCTTCGCTTTTGCCAACAGCCTGAATAGGAAGTGCGGTCGCGGGGACGGTCGCGGGGAGCGCCTCCATTGCCTTATCAAGCAGCATTTCATTGATACAGGCATCCACATAGACCGGAAGATGTGGACCATGCTGTTCCACCGCCGCCACAGGAAGAATGGCCACAGTCTCAGGGGGAAGCTGACGAAACTGGCGGGAAATCATGTCACACCAGCGCTTTTTGGGCCAGAAAACCGTCTCGGAACTGCTTGTCATGGGCTTGTCTTCCGTTGTCTCTTGTGTGGAATGACACGCCCCAATGAGGACGAGCCAACACATTCCCGGCTCCGATATGATATCATCCCGGAACGAAAAGATAGATGAAACAGGAAGATCGCAGCTTTTAAAGCATCTATTTTCGACAGGAGCGATGCAAAAAAGAGGGCGCAAATTTTACGGGCATTCCGCTAGCGTTTCAAAAAACAGGAGCCAGCCATGTCCGAACTTTCAACACAGTCAATGCCTACGCGCTCCGTGCGCCTGAATCGTCTCTCCAAAACGGTAATGGTCGCGTCTCTGGGAGTCTTCGGCCTTCTCGTCGCACTTAATAATATTACAGATTATGGTTCGAACTACGCATTTGTTCGTCACGTTCTGTCGATGGATACCACGTTTCCCGGCAACAGCCTCAGATGGCGCGCGATCTCAGTCCCGCTGCTGTGGCATATTTTTTACGTCCTGATTATTGGCGCTGAATTCGCAACCGGTGCTCTTTTTTCGTTTGCGGCCTGGAAGATGGCGAAGGCGATCAACATGGCTAGTCCGGCCTTTAAGGCCGCTCATACCCTTGTTCCCGTCGCGACGGCCGTAGGATTTCTCATCTGGTTTTTCGGCTTCTCTGTCGTCGGAGGCGAGTGGTTCGCGATGTGGCAATCCCATAGCTGGAACGGACAGGAAGCCGCCTTCCGGTTTTTTATGACCATGCTGGGAGTTTGTATTTTCACTCAGCAAAAAGAATGAGTGCATCCTTTTTGCGCGCACAAATGGGTTAAAAAGGTATCGGTCCTGCAGCAGAATAGCTCTTCCCACGGAGACAAAAAAACCGTTACGGTCTAATTATAAATGGACGTTGGGAGGCAGCTCATGACACCTTACAGGCTTGATCGACGCAGTATGCTCCGCGGCATCATGGCTGCGGGCGCGGTGTCTTCCCTACCCTCTGGGCGAGCAAAAGCGGCATCCAGGCCCCTGAGTCTGCTGACCAACTGGTATGCTCAGGCAGAGCACGGAGGCTACTACCAGGCCTCCGAAGACGGACTGTACAGTGCTCAAAATCTGGATGTTTCAATTCAGATGGGTGGCCCCCAGATGAACATGACCCAGCTTCTGATGGCGGGACAATGTGACATTGCCATCATGCAGGGTGAAGAAGCCATCCGCTGTGCAGTGCAGGGCATTCCCGCCGTCGCAATCGCTACGACTTTCCAGAAAGGCGTTGGCGGCGTGATGACCCACCCGGATATTCATGACATCGCCGAACTCAAGGGCCATCCCATTCTGATCAGTTCAGAAGGGCGAGCCAGCTTCTGGGTGTGGCTTAAGAAGCGTTATGGCTTCACGGAAGATCAGGCCCATCCCTACACCTATAATCTCCAGCCCTTTGCTTTCAATCCGCAGATGGCCATGCAGGCCTTTGTTTCCTCGGAGCCCTACGGCGCCAAAAAAGCGGGTATTCCATTCAATTTCTTACTCCTCGATGACTTGGGCTACGCTGCCTATGGAAACGTGCTGATGGTGTCCCGCAAGACTCTCGAAGAACGTGGCCCCGAGCTCCAGAAGTTCATCGCGGCCAGCAGCGAAGGCTGGAAACGCTATATTTTTGGAGAGTCCACCAAGGGGGATGCTGCGATCCGTAAAGCCAATCCGGATATGAGCGCGGACCAACTCGCGTGGTCCCGCCAGAAACTCCGCGACATCAAAGCTCTGGGCGCACCGGGAGCACCAATTATGACAATCAATAATGAGCGCTGGCAGCGCATTTACGACATCCAGCTTTCAGCTCAACTCATTGCAGACAGTCCGAAATGGAAAGATGGGTATACCCTCGATGTCGTCCATAACAGCCTGGCGACTGTCCCCGCATGAGCAGTCCCGTTCTTTCCCTGAGCAGCGTTGAGAAAATTTTCCCCAACGGCGTGCGCGGTCTTTCTCCTGTCGATCTGAGTGTAGAGAAAGGAGATTTTGTTACGCTGATTGGGCCATCTGGATGCGGCAAAAGCACGCTCCTCAAGCTCATCGCCAATCTTCATACCCCGTCGGCTGGCACACTGAATTGGTGGGGCGGTGGCTTCAGGGACGTAGGCCAGAAAGGGCGCCGTATGGCGTTCGTCTTTCAGGACGCAACGCTCATGCCATGGGCCACGATCGTGAAAAATGTGCGCCTTCCGCTTGATTTGGAAAAAGTGGATCGGACAACGGCTGACAAGCGTGCCCATGCCGCTCTTGAACGCGTTGGCCTAGGTCATGTGGCCGATCAATATCCGGCACAACTTTCCGGCGGCATGAAAATGCGCGTGTCCATTGCCCGTGCACTCGTTACCGAACCAGATCTTCTTCTAATGGATGAGCCATTCGGTGCATTGGACGAATTTACCAGAAACCGCTTGGATGAAGAAATGGCCCGTCTTTGCTATGAAGACGGCCTCACCACCCTGTTCGTCACACATGCCCTTCATGAGGCTGCATTTCTGTCCAGCCGCGTGATGGTCATGGCAGCTCATCCTGGGCGTATTCATGCTCAATACGAAATAGACCGTGGCATCGTTCGCGACGAAACTTTCCGCCTTTCCGATGAGTTTGCCAGCATCAGCAAAGAATTGGCGATCCTCCTCGAAGATGCCAGTCGGGACAGCATGATTGGTCAGGAGGCGCGGCAATGATGACATCCCGCTCTCTCTCGCTCCTTGCTCCCATCACGCTCGGAATCATCATTCTGGCAGCATGGGAAGCGATTTGTCGCTTCTGGCATATCCCGCCTTACCTGATGCCCTCTCCGTCTGCCATCTGGCGTGCTTTGATGCTGGACGGCGTGTCATTACTCCATGCGCTGCTTATCACTCTGGAAATCACATTTGCGGCGCTCGTTGTCGCCGTCCTCGGGGGTGTTCTGATAGCCTTCCTGTTGGTGCAGAGCCCGCTGATCGAACGGTGCCTGATGCCTTATGTGGTCATCATGCAGGTGACCCCGATTGTAGCCATTGCGCCGCTGATCATCATCCTGATCCACAATACTCCCCTCGCCCTCACTGCCTGCGCAGCATTGGTAGCGATCTTCCCTGTGATCTCGAACACTCTGCAAGGCCTGCGCAGCGTAGATCCAGATCTGGCGGCTTACTTTCAGATGCACAAAGCCACCCGCCTTCAAATGCTGCTGCGACTGCGAATTCCAAGTGCTCTTCCCATGTTTATGGCGGGCTTGCGCATCGCAACAGGCCTTTCACTTGTTGGCGCCATTGTAGCTGAGTTTGTTGCCGGAACCGGCGGCAATTCGGCTGGCTTGGCGTACCAAATCCTTCAATCCGGCTTCCAGATGGATATTCCCCGGATGTTCGCGGCACTGTTCCTGATTACAGTCGCAGGCCTCGTCCTGTATGCCGCAGCAGCCAGCCTCCAGCGCTTTGCTCTGAGACATCGCTCATGACTTTTCCAGCTTCTTCCAGCACCGCCCCAAGGGCCCTCCTGAACGCGACTATTCCGGCAGGCCTGCGGCCTTCGTCATTTACTGATGAGTCCATGCGCTACGATATCGCGCTCTCAGATGGGAAAATTTCGGATATTCTACCGGCAGGAAATTTTTCTTCCGTCGGTGAAGCGATTGATCTGAAAGGTCAGATGGTCTGGCCCTGCTTTGCAGATATTCACACCCATCTGGACAAGGCCTTCATCTGGGAGCGCACACCCAATCCTGATGGAACCTTCATGGGGGCCTTGCAAGCCACAACTCAGGATCGAGAAGGGTATTGGACGGACGCAGACGTTGAGCGCCGCATGGAGTTCAGTCTGAACTGTGCCTACGCGCACGGAACAAGCGCCATAAGAACGCACCTGGACACCTTCGGCACGCACGGGAACCGTGTTTGGCCGCTTCTGCGTCGCCTTCAAAAGAAATGGTCCGGGAAAGTTGCTCTGCAAGGCGTCTCCCTGACCATGCCTGAGCGCTACATGGGTGAAGACCGGGACGGCATCGTGAGAAATGTCGCCGAGACAGAGGGGGGCGTTCTGGGCGCCGTCCTGATGAAGCACAACACGACGCCGGAAGCCCTCGAAGTTCTCTTTGGACTAGCCACAGAATACGGGCTCGAACTGGATCTTCATGTCGATGAGAATGGAGAAACAGACGGAACGGCTCTGGAACTGATCGCCCAGACAGCCCTGAAGCTTCGGTTTCGTCAAAAGGTTTTATGCGGCCATTGCTGTAGCCTTAGCGTCCAAAGCGAGACGCAACAGACGCACATTATTTCCCTGCTCGGCGAAGCCGGGATTGGCATTGTGAGTCTCCCACTTTGCAACATGTACCTTCAGGACCGTACCGCAGGGCGCACACCAAGATGGAGAGGTGTAACCTTACTGCAGGAACTCGATGCCGCGGGTATTCCAGTCATGCTCGCCAGCGACAATGTCCGAGACCCCTTCTACGCTTACGGGGACTTTGACATGCACGAAATTCTTCAGGGCGGTACGAGGATCGGCCAGTTGGATCATACTCACCGTCCTTGGGCGCAATCGGTCACAAGCCGTCCGGGATCCTGGATGGGAAGGACCCATCGCCTAGAAAAAGGTGCACCAGCGGATCTGATTATCTTTCCAGCTCGTTCCATGAATGAATGGATGAGCCGCTCTCAGGCCGGACGGACAGTTCTCCGAAACGGTCGCATTCTTGAAGCAGCTCTCCCCTCATACGAAACTCTGGGAGGTGAAATCTGATGTTCGCGCTGAAACCTCGCCGGACGGAGACAATGCAAACGCGGGATGGCGTTTCACTGGTTGCTGATATCTGGGAACCAGACGGAGACGGCCCGTTCCCCGTTCTTCTGATGCGACAGGCTTACGGCCGCAAGATTGGTACGTCGCTCTGCTACGCACCACCGGAATGGTATGCCAGTCACGGCTATATCGTCATTATGCAGGACGTGCGGGGACGCGGAGATTCTGGCGGTGAGTTTGTCCTGTTCGAATATGAAGCGACAGATGGCGCCGATACGATCGCCTGGGCCGCATCCTTACCGCGCAGCAATGGTCACGTGGGGATGTTTGGATTCTCCTTTCAGGGGAGCAACCAACTTCTGGCAGCCGGAGAAAAACCAGCAGCGCTCAAAGCGGTTGCGCCTGCCATGATCGGCTGGCAGCTGGATCAGGACTGGGCGTATGAAAATGGGGCATTCCCGATGCGCGCCAATCTAGGTTGGGCGACGCAACTGGCAGCAGAAACCGCCAGGTTACAGGGAGACTACGAAGCCCAGCAGGCTCTCTTTGCGGCTAGTCGAGGCATGTCTTTCAATGGGCGACAACCAGCAGTGCCTACGCATGAAGCGCTTCTGGCAAAATATAGCCATTATACCCGCTGGAGGGAGACGCCTCCGGGAGATGCCTACTGGGACAAAATCTCTCCCGCATCGCGGTTGACCGAAATCGCGGAGCTGGCACCCGCAGTTTTACTGATTGGGGGATGGTACGACAGCCATCTTCCGGGCACGCTGGAAGCATATCGTGCTCTGTCCCCGCACATGCCAACACGCTTGATTGTTGGCCCTTGGTCTCACTTTCCGTGGGATCGACATATCGGGGATGTGGACGTCGGCGAGGCTGCCATTACAGACATTGATCAGCAGCAGATCGCATTCTTCGATCAATATCTAAAAGCTGCCCCCATACCCGACACGAAGCCAGTACGCCTTTTCGATATGGGCGCCTGTTGCTGGCAGGACTTCCCGACACTCTCGACGGGGACAGTTCCAAGCTATCCAGTCGGGACGGGTCGCTCCGCGATTGACACACGCGATGGCATTCTGAGCGCGTCGACAGCGCCTACAGCACCGTCAGAGAGCCTTACTCTCGATCCGTGGCGCCCTTCCGGTCCGTGTGGTGGAAGCTTCGGGTTTCCGGGAGGCCCAGTAGATCGTGCCCGCACTGATGCGCGTTCAGACGTCCTGACATTCACGATGCTTCCGCTCGAATTCGATCAGCTGCTCGCAGGAACGATCACAGGGTGCTTTGAAATCGAAAGTGAATACGCCGGTTTTGACCTTCATGCCTGCGTCTCGCGTATCGATCAGAACGGCAAAGTACACCCCCTCGCAGAAGGATATGCGCTGACCGCCCCTGGTCAGACGTCTCTGCCGCTACGGGGAACATGCGTCACATTGGAAGCCGGCGAAAGATTGAGACTCTCCCTGTCTCTCTCCTGCTTTCCCGTGTTTCCAATCAACCCCGGCACAGGGGCCAGCCCTATTACCGCCACTCTGGACCAACAACAGGTGACGACAGTTCAATTCAAATGCGGCTCCGGAACCTACCTTCTTCTTCCTTGGATCAAACAGGAAAGATAATTCTCATGCCTTTCGCAAAATACAGCCCTGATAGCGTCGAAGCCTTCCGGATTGCCCCGGATTCAACCAATTACTTTGCCATTTTGTTTGACAAGACAGCTGGCGATTACGCGTCTATTGCCGTTGTCGAAATTTTTGAACCTGGTGGCGCAACACCACCCAACACACATACTGATGCGGACGAAATGTTTTTCGTGCTGTCCGGTACAGGCCGCGCCTGGTGTGATGGTCAGAGCTGCGAACTCAAGGCTGGCGACGCGCTTCTGGTCAAGCCGGGATCAGAGCATGTTCTGGAAAATACAGGCACCAACAAGCTCTACACTTTGACAGTAATGACCCCGGACGAAGACTTTGGAAAACTGATCCGTAGCGGAGTTCCAGTCAAGCTCGATGCCGAAGATCTGGCGGTGCTGTGCGGAGGCAGTCAATGAGGCGTCTGGGCAGCACACACGTTAACAGTTGGGGGGCAACGGCGTCCTCCATAAGTCTTTTACGGCCAGAGCGTCCTTCTCGGCCAGTTAGTGTTCCGTCCCAGCCTCAGGCACTGACGTTCGATCTTGCTCGTACCGCGATTATTGTGATCGATATGCAGAACGACTTCTGCCATCCAGACGGCTGGCTCGCGTCCATTGGTGTCGACATCACGGCTGCCCGCCGCCCCATCGATCCGCTGAAGACACTCCTTCCCGTGCTTCGAAAGCATGATGTCCCTGTTATCTGGCTAAATTGGGGAAACCGCCCGGACAGGCTTAATCTCCCCCCTTCTGTCCTGCATGTTTATGACCCTGCGGGTGAAGATAAAGGCATCGGCACGGCTATAGGCTCCACAGACCGCAAAGTTCTGGAAGATGGCAGTTGGAATGCTGCAATCGTTGACGAGCTCGAAGTTGATCCGGAAGATATTCACATCTCCAAGTATCGAATGAGCGGATTTTGGGACACGCCACTCGAAGGAATACTCAAAAACCTTCGCGTAGACACCCTGCTTTTCTCAGGCGTCAATAGCGATCAGTGCGTTCTCAGTACACTGACAGATGCAGGATGTCTCGGTTACGACTGCATCCTCCTCGAGGACTGCTCCGCGACGACGTCTCCAGATTTTTGCCAAGACGCAACTGTTTACAATGTTCGCCAGTGCTACGGATTTGTAGCATCCGGCTCAGATCTGGCGAAAAATCTTATTCGCTGAACGGTGGACACAGCGGCTTTCAAGAGCAACCTTAGTACTACTGGAAGCCGCACAGACAAGGGTCTTGCGATGCTTTTGCTCCGCAAGGAGAGGCAATATGAGCCCTCTAATTTAATGACTACGCTCAGGCCCCATTGATATTGAATGGCCGGATATGATTCAGGCTCCTTGAGGAGACTGGAGATGAGTGACCTGTATTGGCTGACAGACGAGCAAATGGAGCGTCTGCAGCCCTTTTCCCGAAGAGCCATGGCAAACCTCGTGTTGATGATCTTCGTGTGTTGAATGGGATCATTTTCGCAAACAGAAATGGTTTACGCTGGCGTGATGCGCTCCGGGAATACGGTCCACACAAGACCCTCTACGATCGCTGCAAGCGCTGGAGTGCTATGGGAATATTCATCCGCATGATGGAGGGACTGGAGGCCGGAAAGCCAGAGCCTCAGACGATCAAGAGTGATGCGTCCTATCTCAAGGCACATCGCACAGCTTCGAGCCTGCGGTTAAAAAAGGGGCTCCAGGCCGTCTGATTGGGCTCACCAAAGGTGGGATGAATATGCGAGCGGACGTCCGCTCGGTTTCTTCATGACAGCAGGCCAGATCAGTGATTACACCGGTGCGGCTGCCCTTCTGGACGATCTCCTACCAGCCGAATGGATGCTTACAGACTGGGGCTATGACGCTGACTGACTTAGGGGTGCCTTAGAGGAGAGAAGGATTAAACCCTACATTCCCGGGCGAAAATCCCGTAGGAAACCGGTAAAATACGACAAGCTAAAATATAAACGCCGCAATCGCATCGAGATCATGTTCGGAAGGCTCAAGGACTGGAAACGGGTCGCGACACACTATGACAGATGTCCCACCGTTTCTTCTCGTCAATCTGCCTCGCTGCAACCGTCTTGTTCTGGCTATGCGTCCTGAGCCCAGACACACGTCAGACCGCACGTTGCTCGACACAACCATCACACTGCTGTTTTTGACGGGAAGAAACGGCAACCACGAGCCCGTGAAACTCAACAATAAAAAAAGCCCCCGGAACGTAATGTTCCGAGGGCTGATAAAGAGTTTGAAAATCAGAATCCTGTGGAAATCGTCCCTGTCATGCTGAAGCGCGGCTCAACATAGAACTGGGCACTGGATCCATTGCCTGAAAGATTACCATTCATCAGACGAACAGCCGATGCATTTGTACCCACACCTACGACACCAGTCCGGACAATCGACCCTGTCAGGTTCGTAAAGTTCAGACGGATTGTCGGAGACTTCGCATACCACACTGGCTTGAAGTGATAGCCGAGTGACAGTGTGTTCGTTACATACCCAGGAATACGCTGATCACCTGCGATGGTGACGGACTGCGGTCCCGTGTAGTGAACGGTTGCATTTGCGAAGAACCCTTGATGCACATACGTCAGACCAAAATTCGCCATCACGTGCGGAGACAGAGGTGCCTGCGTCCCCTTAGTCCTGAAGGCCGTCAGATTACCGCTCGCATCAGATGCCGCAATATTCGTGTCCATTCGTGCATTCAGATATTCAAACGAAACATACGGACTAAAACCATAGATCGGCTGTGTAGAGAACATAGCATCAAAACCGCGAGCGGTCTGATTACCAGCATTAACGACACCCGATTGGTTGTTACCAAGATACGTTGTCAGCAAGCGATTGGTAATATTGTAGTTAAAGAGATCGAGGTCTACGATAACGTACTTGTCGTTATACCGATATCCAAGCTCTTCTTTAATAGAATACTGGTTCTTAGGCAGCGTCCCAGTGTAGGTCGTGTTGGCCAATGCTGATGCAGACGGTTGACGGAAGTCACCCTCAGCATTGATGTAAATTTGATGGTGCTCATTAAAGTGATAGCTGACGGACAGGTGCGGCAGAGGCGCCGTCAGGTTCTGGCCCATCTGCTTATGTCCAGGATATGTTGTGTACCAGACATTGGACATCACATATTTAAAGCCAGCGTTAACCAGCAGGTGGTCATGGAAATACTTCGCTGTGTCCTGCAGAAATAGCGAGTGAATTTCGTAACCAGTTGTGTTGCCCGGGTAGGAACGAGTAGTCCCAGAATACACCTGATACGTTGAGTCGTTCGGGCTCGGATTGGAGCCGTCTGCTTTCGTCACACTGGTTGGGAAATGCTGGGTATAGTCCTGATTTTCATACCAGTAACCAAGCTCAAAATGGTTGTGCTTGTCGATGTCATAGCCCAGCTTGGCTGTCGCCCCGACATCAAGTGCTGCGTTTTCCAGGAAGTAACTTGTGATCGGCGTACCTTTAGCAATGGTCTCGCCAGATTTGTAGTTAGTAGCACCACTTGCAGCTGTTCCAGCTGATCCATCCCAACCTTTACCCATATTGTAATAAGGACGAAGATCAAACTGCAGCTTGTCTGTAAGAACGATATGAATTGGAGCACTCAGGAAAATCTGGTTCCAATGATCTATATTGTTCTTCCAATAGTCATTTCCACTGGAGTCAAACCCAGCCTTGCGCCCGTAGCCTTCGCCCGTTGCCTTGTACTTGTAGAACTGGGCGGCGGTAGGGTACCGGTCGATAGTAAAGTCTTCATTATTCCAGGACATGAAGAGCTTTGCAAAAGAGCCATTCTCCCAGTCCTTGCGAATACCGAAATCAAGATGACGGCGCTCGTTGATACCGGCACCCATCCATGAACGGGCATGAGTATTCGAAAATGAGAGGAAGGTGCGAACGCCAGTCTTTGCAATATCACCACTCTCAACGCGCAGGAATTCGCGAGAAAGGTTATTCGTACCGTATGAGAAATCCATCAAGCCGCCGAACTCATGCGACGGATCATGGGACACTTCGTTCATGACGCCCGCAGCAGCAGACGTGGCCGGCAGATCAACTGCGGACGAACCCGGCGTGAGGCTGACACTATCCAGATTTTCTGAATCAATGTCTTCGGCCATATAAGCCGCGCTAGCTGCAGGCGCACCGTCGACCATAAGGGCCATATCAGCATCGGTCAGGCTTCGGCTTTGAATACGTCCACCCTGCATACCGGACGTATCCGGCGTGGAGACGTTTACGCTTGGCAGGTTCTTGATGAGATCAAGTGCCGTACTTGTCGGACTTTTAGCCTCAATGAATGCCTTCGTGATCGTCTGGATTGCGTAAGGAGCAGTCTCAACGCGCATCATGCCGCCGCCGCGGCTTCTAGCCAGGCGTGACGTCGACACTGTAACGTGTTCATCACCTGTCGAATTGATCGAGGCAGGCCGACGCATTTTCGGATGTGCAGGAACAGCTACAACATCGCTTTTCTGACCCGCAGCAGCTTGGGGGCGGGCTGCATGACGCGCGTGAGCCTTATGGTGGACTGGAGTATCACTCGAAGCTGCCTGCGCAGATGCAGCAAGAGACGACGAACCAAAGCCAGCCAGACACGTTACAAGAAGAAGCGCCTTCCTGGACGAGTACTTTTCAAATCGGTACGGACACATAACCTTTTGGCTTCTCCTGCTGCAAAACGATTTTCGTTCCTGACAGGACCTGATCTCTGTCAGAAGAGACCCTTTCCCATAACGAAAACGTAACATAATCGAGCGCTACCTCAGAAGGCGAATAATTGCCTCACACCGACATCAAAAATAGGACACAAGGCAGATCCCGAACACCTGATGTGTCTTTTTCACACGCCTTCACATGTTTTGCAACATTCCATCGATAGATCATGCTCAGTTTTTTGATATTAGGAATATATGTTTTATTTCAATAATCTATAAGAGTTTTTTGCTGGAAAATATGCGACTTTCGAGTGGCTATATCTCTACCGCTCGGCCTATTATTTTCCGCCCAAGGACAGTGGATACTCTAGTGTGCTTTTGAGGCAACATACCCCACCTTAATTACGAAAACCGCGCTTACCAACGGATCTTGTAGGCAGTTTACTCTCTTTTCTTGAAAGATCTTCGGAACGTTCTTAGTCTGCATCTTTTCGGTGCGAAAACTACGATGCTTCACAGTCGCCTTCTCATCTATCTGGATACGGTTGCCCGCTGCGGTTCCATCCGAAAGGCAGGCGAGCATCTGAATGTGGCCTCAACGGCTATCAACCGACAGATTCTGACACTGGAAGATAACCTGGGCACCCCAATTTTTCAGCGCCTTCCACGCAAGCTGGTCCTTACGGCCGCAGGAGAGATCCTGCTCGCTCACGTCCGTGACACGCTCAAAAACATGAACCTCACGCGGCAAGTTCTTGAGGATCTGAAAGGTCTCAAACGCGGCGAATTCTCGATCGCCACAATGGTGGGTCCGATTTCGACCTTTCTACCACTCGCTCTGGCTGACTTTCATAATACGCATCAGAATGTTCGTATTCATGTCAGCACCTACGGCACACATGATCTGGTCGAGACAGTCAAAAATGGACAGGCCGATATCGGTATTGGGTTCGATATTCCAATGGACAACAGCCTCGTTGTTCAGACTGCGCGTACCGTTCCTCTTGGCGTCGTGATGAGCGTGCATCATCCCCTCGCCCATCAGGAATCCATTACTCTTGAAGAATGCAACGCATGGCCCCTGACGGTAGCAGACGACAGCATGGCCATCCGCCCCCACCTTGAAGATCTCTATGCCGCCCGCGACTTGAGCCTGACGCCAGCCATCGAGACCAACTCCATTGAACTCATGCGTCAGATGGCTCTATCCCCGGGAAATATCACCTTCCTAACACCATTGGACATCATTCAGGAAAGAGCAGAGGGCAAGCTCAAGTTTCTGTCGCTCAACGAGCAAGGTACTCAGCCCCAAACCCTCTCGATCGTGGCGAGATCTAAGATTTCCAATCCATTTACCGCGCTCTTCATTGAGAGAGTGGAGTATTTTCTTCAGGATTACACGAGTACCTATCCGGTTTGATCCAGCTGATAAACGCTATCAGGAGAGCGCGTCAGTCTGGAAAAGAAACACTTTCAACCCACCATGGGGAATAGGCGCACCTGTCGGCAGGAATGGAAGACCTGTTGCGTGGGCCAATGAGACTTCCGTCGTCAGAATACCCACACGCCATCCCTTGAACTGCTCCAAAAGCCTGTTTCCCAAGGCACGATAGAGTGCAGATAACTTCGTCTTGTCGCCGATACGTGTGCCGTAGGGCGGGTTCAGAATAACCAGTCCGGGAGAGCCCCTTTCTGGCGGCATGATTTCGCTGATCGTGGCCTGACGAAACTCCGTACATGCCGTGACACCCGCTCGCAACGCGTTGGCTTCGCTCATAGTAATAGCGCCCGCGTCTCGATCACTTCCGTAAAAGCGGAACTCAGGCGTACGCGCACTTTTAACAGAGCGCATTGTCTGCCAAGCGTCTTCATCGTAGGTGGCCAACTGCTCAAAGGCGAAATGCCGTGATCGCCCCGGATTGAGGCGGGAAGCGATCTCTGCTGCTTCAATCACGAAAGTCCCGGAACCACACATAGGGTCCAGCACAGTTTCCTGACCATTATAGCGGCACTTTCGTAGAAACAGCGAAGCCATGGTTTCTCTCATGGGAGCACGATTAACGGCTTCCTTGTGCCCTCGCCTGTGCAGGAGATCGCCAGACGTATCGACACTGATGGTGCAGAAATTTTGGTCAATCCGAACGCGCAGCACGACATCTGCATTATCTTCCGCAGATGCGCCTAACAGTTCCGTGACAATCTTGGAGATCCGTTCAGCCGCCGCGCCGCTATGATAGATCCGCGAGGACGAACACGACACCTCCACTTTGAACGGCACGTCAGGGCGAAGAAACTCTGCCCACTTCACTTCTCGGGCGCGTTTTTCAAGCTGGGACAGGTATTCTGCCTTGAACTGCGCCACGCGCGCCAGAACCCGACTTGCCCCCCGGATCCAGAGGTTGGCGCGCCAGACTTCAGGCCACCCACCCTGCAGTGTCACACCACCAGGTACGACTTTTGGCTGGCGAAAGCCCTTCATCCGGACTTCGGAGCAAAGGGTCTCTTCCAGTCCCGGAGGAGCAGCAAGAAAGATCTCAAAGTGCCTGTTATTCGTCATGCGCTCTGAATGGCAGGAAGAGAAGGAAACAGCAATCGTCCGTTCTGAGTTTCCGCTGAGCTAAAACTGGGCCGGTGGATCACAACCGCCGACCATAAAATTTTTGTGCTCACGCAAACAAGCGCCTCCCTGTAACGTAAGCTGGAGATACGCGGAAGCCCCCTGATGATTCTTTAACCAGCGGCCTTTCCTCTCACAAACTCTGTGCAACGCGATCATCCCATCAGGAGGAACGATCATGAATCCTTCAGAACCGCGTAAGTTCGGGCGGAAAGACTTTAGCGTTACAGCATTCGCTTTCGGAACGACCCCACTTGGAAACTTTCTACAGGAAGTCGGAGAGCAGGAGGCAGATGACATGATCCAGCAGGCCTGGAACGCTGGTATTCGCCTGTATGACACGTCCCCCATGTATGGTCATGGATTGGCAGAGCTTCGGCTGGGACATTCTCTCCGGTGGAAAAACAGAGATGACTTCGTCATCACAACAAAAGTCGGCCGAACGCTACATTCTGCCCGCAGGGCTGAGATTGACTTTGCCCCGTGGGTCAATGCGGCCCCTAACAAAATGACTTTTGACTACAGCTACGATGGAACGATGCGAGCCTTTGAGGACTCTCTTCAAAGGCTCGCTCTTGAGCACATCGACGTCGCTTTCATTCATGATATCGACCGCTTTACGCATGGCCCCAACCAACCTGAAGTTTTTCGGCAGGCGATGCACGGAAGCTGGCGCGCGCTGGAAAAGCTTCGATCAGAAGGCGTCGTCAAAGCCATTGGTGTCGGTGTCAATGAATGGGAAGTCTGCCATACCGCGCTTCAGCAACGAGATTTTGACTGCTTTCTTCTGGCAGGCCGATACACGTTGCTGGAACAGGACGCCCTGAACGAATTCCTGCCTCTCTGCGAACAACGAGGCGCTACGCTTATTGTGGGGGGCGGCTTCAATTCAGGCATTTTGGCGACAGGGGCTGTTCCTGGCGCGAAGTATAATTACTCCCCTGCTCCCGCGAGTATCCTCGAACGCGTCAAGAAAATTGAAGCTGTCTGCGCAGACTATAATGTGCCCCTCCCGGCAGCCGCATTACAGTTTGTAGTGGCGCACCCTACGATTTCTTCATTTTGCGCGGGGACGCGAAATGTGAGCCAACTCCAGCAGAATCTGAAATGGTTTACGCATCCCATCCCTAAAGACTTCTGGGCTAAACTCAAGTCAACCGGCCTGCTTGCAGAACGCGCTCCCGTTCCAGCCATGGCTTGACTTTGCCATCCGTAAGCTCGGGATTTTTCTGAGGGCTATTCCTGCTTTGAGACGTAATCCCGAGCGTCAAAACATCATCTTTTTGCGAGGCGAACCCTTATTCTTCGAAAATGATGCCCCACACTCTGGACACCATAAATGATACATGTAACATTAATAACGTTATATGCTGTTGTGTGAACGTTATTCCTGCAACAAGAAGCACATGTCAGTTCCGTCGAACGTAACATTCCAGAATGTTCGGTCTCTGATCTGATGGTGCGTCTTTCAGGGTGACGCAGCCCAACGGCCTGTTCTCTGCGCGTTTGTCAGCTTTAGGTGTGCTGTATGGATCTGGTTCTCGGAATTGATGTTGGGACTGGCAGTGCGCGCGCTGGCATTTTCACCCTGACGGGGCAGAAAATGGCCTCTGCCGTTCAGCCAACCAAAACGTGGTCACCAGCACCAGATTTTGCTCAGCAGTCCTCAGAAAACATCTGGACAGCCATCTGCACAGCCACACGCACCGCACTCGCCACCCTGACTGAGCCTTTCCGCATCATTGGGATTGGCTTTGATGCAACCTGTTCTCTCGTCGTGCTCGATACAGAGGGCAAACCGTTATCGGTGGACCCGCAAGGCGCGCCAGACCAAAACATTATTCTTTGGGCCGATCACCGGGCATTGAGAGAAACTGCCGAAATTAACAACGGAGGATATGAAGTCCTGCGTTATGTTGGCGGAAAAATCTCGCCAGAAATGGAAACACCCAAGCTTCTTTGGTTGAAGCGTAATCTGCCCGAGATTTTTGCCCGGGCTGGCCATTTCTTTGACCTCCCCGATTTCCTGACTTGGAGGGCAACCGGTTCCCTGTCACGTTCAGCCTGTTCCACAGCCTGCAAATGGACCTATCTGGCTCATGAAGACAGATGGGACGATACTTATTTCAAGGCTATCGGCCTGGAAGAACTAACGGATGAGCACTACGCCCGTATTGGCAATGACATTCGTCCGCTCGGCGGGATCGTCGGAAATGGCTTGAGCCCAGAAGCCGCCACTGAACTGGGTCTTGAGTCTGGCATTCCCGTGGGTGTTTCAGCCATTGATGCTCATGCTGGCGGCCTTGGTATTCTGGGGATTGAAGCTCACGGCGAACTCTCTGACGATGTTCTTGAGCGCTCAATATCTTTAATCTGTGGCACATCCAGCTGCCATATGGCGGTGTCACAGGAGGCCCGTTTCGTGCCAGGCGTGTGGGGCCCCTATTGGAGCGCCATGGTCCCGGATATGTGGCTGAATGAAGCAGGTCAGTCAGCAACCGGTGCGCTGATTGATTTCGTCATTTCTCATCATGCCGCGGGGCCCGAGCTCAAGCAGCAGGCTGAGCAATCCGGCAGTAATATCTACGCCCTCCTCAATGCCCGAATTGAAGAGCTGGAAGCCGATAAACTGCCAGGAACCAGTACAGCCAATCTTCACCTGCTGCCAGATTTTCATGGAAATCGTTCTCCCCACGCAGACCCGGATCTGAAGGGCGTTATCAGCGGACTCGCCCTGTCAGCCACGCCTGATGATCTCGCCAGGCTTTATCTGGCTACCCTTCAAGGCTTGGCGTACGGCACAAAGGACATCATCGATGCCCTCAATGCCCAAGGCTACCGGATCGACACCATTCTCGCCACGGGAGGAAGCACCAAGAACCCCATCTTCCTGCGTGAACATGCAAATGCCACTGGCTGTCGTATCCTCCTACCCAAGGAGCCTGATTCCGTCCTTCTCGGGGCAGCAATTCTGGGAGCTGTCGCCAGCGGGCAATATGCCACTTTGCGCGCAGCTATGGCTCAGATGAGCCGAGCCGGCAGCGAAATTCTGCCAGATGCAAAGACCCATACCTATCACACAGCCAAGCGGTCAATCTGCCACGATATGCTCGCCAGCCAGCTCGCATGGCGTCAGCAAATGCAGGACGCTTTGGAAAAAACGTCCGCTCACTGATCTGCCTCCCGAAAACCCAAGCTGTCGTCCGTAATCCCGTTCACAGCTCTTTTTTCAAAGGTCTGAGTTCCATGTCCCGTCTGAAAACAGCCTGCACCCTTGCAGTTATCTTGAGCGGTTCAGTTCTTTCTGCCGCGCAAGCCGCAGGCACCCTGACAATCGCAACCGTGAACAACGGGGACATGATCGTCATGCGTCAGCTGTCGCAGGAGTTTGAAAAAGCTCATCCCGATATTCATCTTAACTGGGTGACTCTCGAAGAGAATGTTCTGCGCCAGCGCGTCACAACCGACATTGCCATGAAAACCGGTCAGTTCGACGTTGTGACGATCGGGAATTACGAAGTGCCCATCTGGGCGAAACAGGGTTGGCTCACAGAAATCAAGCCGGACGCCGCGTATGACATCAACGATGTTCTTCCATCGGTTCGGGAAGCCCTGACCTCAGACGGCAAGCTCTACGCTCTGCCCTTCTATGCCGAGAGCGTCATGACCTACTACCGCAAGGATCTGTTCCAGAAAGCCGGTCTGACGATGCCAGACGCACCTACCTACGATCAGATCCGGCAGTTCGCCGACAAGATCACAGACAAGTCAGGACAGGTCTATGGCATCTGTCTTCGTGGCAAGCCTGGCTGGGGTGAGAACATGGCCTATGTCTCATCACTGGCGAACACATACGGTGCCCAGTGGTTCGACATGTCCTGGAAGCCAATGCTCACGTCAGACGCATGGAAAAAAGCTCTGACATGGTATGTCTCGGCGTTGAAGGAAGACGGCCCACCGGGCGTCACATCCAACGGATTCAATGAAAATCTGGCACTCTTCGCGAGTGGACATTGCGGCATCTGGATTGATTCCACCGTTGCTGGCGGCCTCCTGTTCGATCCGAAGCAGTCTCAGGTAGCCGACAAGGTCGGCTTCGCGTCAGCTCCCAAAGGCCCCTACGGCAAGGGACCAACATGGCTGTGGAGCTGGAGCCTTGCCGTTCCCGTCAGTTCCCATCAGGGCACGGATGCCCAGACCTTCATCACATGGGCAACCTCCAAGGAATACGTGAAGCTGGTTGCGGACCGAAAGGGATGGGTTGCCGTTCCCGCTGGAACCCGTGCCTCAACATATGCTGCACCCGAGTACCAAAAAGCAGCCCCGTTTGCGTCGTTCGTTCTGAACGCGATCAAGACTGCCGATCCGAGTGGACAAACAGCAGAACCGCGCCCCTATACCGGAGCGCAGTTTGTCGGAATTCCTGAATTCCAGGCGGTTGGTACTCAGGTCGGACAGACGGTCGCCGCGACCCTTTCCGGGCAGATGACCGTGGATCAGGCACTGACTGCAGCACAATCTTCTGTCACCCGTTCGCTGCGCCAGTCAGGCCGCGCCAAGTAAGGCAGAGTGCCATGCAGGCAGTTCTAGAACACAGCCCCCCAAAAGGGGCATCAGAACGCAAAGGCAAGCGAACGGGGCTTCTGCTCCTTTCGCCTGCAGTTCTGATCCTTCTCGTCTGGTCTCTCGTCCCATTGGCAATGACGCTGTGGTACTCGCTGATCAACTACAATCTGATTGACCCGACGCTTCACGGCTTCGCTGGCTTCAGCAACTACTGGTGCCTTCTGACTGATCCGGATTTTCTGTACTCCCTGTTGCATACAGTCATTCTGGTCGTTGGCGTCCTGATCATCAGCGTAGGTGGTGGTACGCTTCTGGCCATCCTTTACGATCAGGAGTTTTTCGGGCGCGGCATTGCACGTGTTCTGGTCATTTCTCCGTTCTTCGTCATGCCGACAGTGTCTGCCCTGCTGTGGAAGAACCTGATGCTGCACCCGATCTATGGCGTTTATTCGGCCATGATGCGGGCTGTCGGTTTGACGCCAATTGACTGGCTTGCCCGGTTTCCACTCCTGACAGTCATGATGATCGTCAGCTGGGAATGGTTGCCATTTGCCGTCCTCATTCTCCTCACAGCCGTCCAGTCACTGGATAGCGAGCAGAAAGAGGCCGCACGGATGGATGGTGCCGGTCCGATCGCTCAGTTCCGTCATATCATTCTCCCTCACCTCAGCCGCGCAATCAGCGTCGTCGTGATGATCGAGACGATTTATCTGCTGACAATCTTTGCGGAGATCTCCGTCACGACGGCAGGCGGCCCTGGAGTGGCATCCACCAACTTGGCGTATCTCATCTACTCCCGCGCATTGCTTCAGTTTGATGTCGGCGGTGCCTCTGCCGGTGGTGTGCTGGCCATCATTATCGCGAATGTCGCTGCGATGTTCCTCGTGCGCTCCGTCGCACGCAACCTGGAGGTGTGAGATGGCGATCAAGACAAAGCGCAGTACAAAAATCGCCGTCACCTGTCTGGGCTGGGGGATCGCGCTATGGCTCTTCTTTCCCATTTTCTGGATGATCTTGACGGGCTTCAAAAGCGAAGTTCAGGCGGTCTCAACACCGCCAAAACTGATCTTCGCGCCAACCCTTAGCAGCTACGCGGAAGTGTTCGAGCGCGCGAGTTACTGGCACTTCACCTTCAACACCGTCATCATCTCGGTTGGCGCTACTGTGGGGGCGCTCCTGCTTGCCATTCCGGCGGCATACTCGATGGCCTTCATGCCCTCAAAGCGCACACGCGGGACGTTGCTGTGGATGCTGTCGACACGCATGCTGCCTCCTGTTGGGGTGCTCGTGCCTATCTATCTTCTGGCCCGCAGCACCCACCTTCTGGATACCTGCACAGGACTGGCCATCGTCAATATGCTGACGAACCTGCCCATCATCGTCTGGATGCTGTTCACATTTTTCCGGGAAGTTCCTGCCCCAATTCTTGAGGCTGGTCGCATGGACGGGGCAACACGCTGGCAGGAAATGACAATGGTCCTGCTTCCCCTTGCCCTCCCGGGGATCGCCTCCACAGCTCTGTTGTCGCTGATCCTGTGTTGGAATGAGGCTTTCTGGTCTCTCAATCTTACCTCTTCCAATGCCGCTCCGCTCACAGCATTCATTGCTTCCTTCTCCTCACCAGAAGGACTGTTTTTCGGCAAGCTATCCGCCGCATCCACACTTGCAGTCGCTCCGATCCTTGTTCTGGGCTGGATCAGCCAGAAACAGCTCGTACGTGGCCTCACCTTTGGAGCCGTCAAATGATGGCTACCCTCGCTTTCTCCGTCCCCCAAACGCTCAGGAACGGGACCTGATTCATGGCAACGCTTGAACTCAAGAACCTCCGTAAAACCTATCTTACGGAAGAAATTATCAAAGGCATTTCGCTGTCGATCGAGGACCGTGAATTCGTGGTTTTTGTCGGGCCGTCCGGCTGCGGAAAATCCACGCTGCTTCGTATGATTGCAGGCCTTGAAGACATTACTTCCGGAGACCTTCTGATTGACGGTCAGCGCGTCAACGACGTGGAACCGGGAAAACGCGGCCTAGCCATGGTGTTCCAGTCCTACGCGCTCTACCCGCACATGGACGTCTACAAGAACATGGAATTTGGCCTCAAACTTGCTGGAGTGTCGGAGAAAGAACGGAGCGAGAAGATCAAGCATGTTGCCGCCACGCTTCAGCTTGAACCCTACCTGCATCATAAGCCGGGTCAGCTCTCAGGCGGTCAGCGGCAGCGCGTTGCTATCGGCCGCGCCATCGTACGTAACCCGAAGGTTTTCCTGTTTGACGAGCCTCTCTCAAACCTGGATGCAGCCCTTCGAGGCCAGATGCGAGTGGAGCTTTCAGCCCTTCATCGCAAGCTGAACGCGACCACCATCTATGTGACCCATGACCAGGTGGAAGCCATGACAATGGCGGACAAGATCGTGGTTCTTCAGAAAGGCGTTGTGGAACAGATTGGCTCACCGCTGGAGCTTTATCACCACCCGCGCAACCTGTTTGTCGCCAAGTTCATCGGTTCACCTCCCATGAATTTCTTCTCCGCAATCTTCCAGAACGGCGGCCACGACGGATCGAGCGTTCAGCTCCGGGACGGTACTCTTCTTCATGTCCCGGTCTCGCCACCGGATATTCTGCCCGGAACCAAGATTACAGTCGGCATTCGCCCAGAACACGTGGAGCTGGCTCCCGCGAGTGATGATAGCGGGGTTGTGGAAGTTATCGAGCGCCTCGGTGCCATCACGCTGGTTCATGTCCGCTGTGCCGACGGGCAGATCATCGTTGTTCAGACAGACGGTTTCACAACCCTCGAAGTCGACACGCCGGTCAGCCTGAAGCTTCCTCCGCAGCATTGCCACCTTTTCGCCCCTGATGGCCTGGCGTTCGAGGCCTGCCGCCGTCATCCCCTTGCCGCCTGATTTTTCTTCCCAGGAATATACATCATGTACATGGAAAAACTTCGCCTTGACGGTCGCGTCGCAGTGGTTACGGGCGGTGCACAGAATATTGGCCTCGCCTGCGTCACGGCTCTGGCAGAAGCAGGCGCACGCGTCATCATCGCAGATCTGGATGAAACACTTGCTGCACAATCCGCAGAAGACCTGCGCAAGCAGGACCTGAATGTGGATAGCATCCGGATGAATGTCACCAGCACGGAGAGCGTTCAGTCCGCAATCAAAACCCTTCACGAGAAAGAGGGGCATCTGGATATCCTGGTTGCCTGTGCCGGTATCTGTATTTCAGAGGTCAAAGCCGAGGACATGACGGATGGGCAGTGGCTCAAACAGGTGGACATCAACCTGAACGGCATGTTCCGGTGCTGCCAAGCTGTTGGCCGGATCATGATCGAGCAGAAAAAGGGCGCCATCGTTGCGATTGGCTCCATGTCCGGACAAATCGTCAATCGCCCCCAGCAGCAGGCGGCTTACAACGCGTCAAAAGCGGGCGTACACCAGTATATTCGTTCGCTGGCCGCAGAATGGGCCCCTCATGGCATCCGCGCGAATGCTGTCGCCCCGACCTACATCGAGACAACCCTGACGCGTTTCGGCATGGAAAAGCCAGAGCTCTATGACGCCTGGATCGTCGGAACCCCAATGGGCCGAGTTGGCCAGCCGGATGAAGTGGCATCCGTCGTTCAGTTCCTGGCTTCCGACGCCGCCAGTCTCATGACCGGTGCTATCGTTAACGTCGATGCCGGTTTCACTGTCTGGTAAGTATCAATTCCGCAATCGGGCCTCTCGGTGAAAGGCCCGATTGTTTCTCAGGAACGCCGGGCCATAAGAGGGTCTGTCTTCCCCAGCCTCCCCGTTTCGATCCGACCGGCAAAATGGACGTGTCCTCCAGTTTTCCCGCTTCGGCTGGTCACGGTCAGATCATACCAGAAGTCACTTCCGACCAACGGATAAAAGCGTGACGTCTCCTGCCCGGAAGGCAGTATGGCCGTCCATTCTCCAGCAGGGCCGTAAGCATCTTCAACGGTCAATTCTGCCGTCGCTGACTGGACGTTTTTGAGCACAAGCCTCACTCCATCGTGCTCTTCCAGAATCTGGACCTGCAATCCGGAAAACCCTTTGCCCGCCCGATAAAACCCGGCTGGACCATGCAGGGTGAAATCATGCTCAATCTGTAACGGGATATTTTGCGCGTGCCCTGCCCCAACAGTGTATTGGCGTGATGGTCCCTGGCCGGAAAGCCGGAACACTGCCCCACGCGTCCCACTGTTGGCGATTATCAGATTTTGCAATTGCCCCGTGACCTGAACATCAACTGATAACTTATATGGCAGCACACAAGTTGTTCTCTGCCCTTCCTCCTGTCGAGGCAACGTTTGATATTGTGGAACCAACGGCAGCGGAAGCATGCAGGACTTTCGCGTCTGAGGCATATAGTCGTCTGTATTTGGCAGGCTGGCTTGCCATGATGTGTCAGTCTCGGAAAAATCAAAAGCCGATGTCAGATCGCCACACACAGACCGGCGCCAAGGCGTAATGTTCGGAGCACGCACCCCAAACCTGGCTTCAAGGAACATCAGGACGGATGTGTGATCAAACAGCTCCGAATTGACACGTCCTCCTTTACTCCATGGCGAGATCAAAATTGCCGGAACCCGCGGACCTAGGCCCACAGCAACGCCGTGATAGGTCTCTCCGCTCACTGAAACGGTGCTGCTGCCTTCATCCGGATGCAAAGCCGGAACAGGCGCTGGAACATGATCAAAGAACCCGTCATTTTCATCATAATTCAAGATAAAAACGGTTTTGGACCAGACGTCCGGATGTCGAACGAACACGTCCATCAGTCTTGAAATCAGGTGTTCACCATATCCGGGCGGAGCATTGGGATGTTCGGAAAGAGCGGCGGAAGGCACAATCCAGGACACCTGAGGAAGCGTCCCCGAAGCAATATCTCTCTCGAACGCCTCTACAAGAAACTGTCCTTCAGATGTCGCAGCATTACCGGCAGTTGAGCCTTCAACAATCGTCCGACCTCGCTGATACTGCCATGAGGTCTCTGACAGCCCACGAAAGGCCCTAAATCCAGCGAGGGCATTGTCACCGAAGTTATCGTACTCTTGATATACTTTCCACGAGACGCCCGCCTTCTGCAGTTCTTCTGCATAAGTTGTCCATTGGAAGGCCTGAAACTTCGGATTGTCATGCCGCATATCAGCCGACGTGTTGCCATCATCAACATTTTCAACGGCCTGCCTGCCGTCATGCCCGACACTCAGACCATTGGTACCTGAGAACAAAAACAGGCGGTTTGGGTTGGTCGGACCAAAAATTGAACAGTGATAGGCATCGCAGATCGTAAAGGCGTCCGCCAGAGCATAGTAGTAAGGGATGTCACGGCGGGTGAAATGCCCCATCGTCATAGCCGTTTTGTGAGGGACCCAGCAATCCCACTCATTCCAGGTTTTCTGACTGCCTTTCCAGCTATGATCCAGACTGGCAATGCAGGCACTAGAGGTGTGAACTGTGTTCATGCGGAAGGGCATAACCGTAGCCCCATCCGCAGCTTTCTGTGCGAAAACTGACGTTCCATCCGGTTGATACGGAGCACGCGGGTCTCCATACCCCCGAACACCCTGCAAGCAGCCGAAATAGTGATCGAAAGACCGGTTTTCCTGCATCAGGATCACCACATGCTCGACGTCCTGAATTGTGCCGGTTTTCCGGTTGGCCGGAACCGCCAGAGCCTGTCGCAAATTGCCTGGCAGTGACCCTGCAGCAGCAAAAGCAGCTCCCAGTTCAAGAAATCTGCGTCGGCTGGAAAGCGGTCCGGTCATGATATCGTCCGATCAGTCGAAATGCTTGCGAATTGTGAAGAAGACCATACGCGGAGCACCAGCCTGCAGCGTTTGGAAAGTCCCTGAGGGATCGGAATTGACGAAGCCATTGCTTCCGACTGTTGCCACATAACGCTTGTTAAACAGATTGGTGACGTTGATCTGAGCATCCATGCCACGCAGGAACCAGTTCTGGCTCTGGAAACGATAGCCAACGTTCAGGTTGAAGATCGCATTGGCCGGCACAGAGGCATCGTTGGTGTAGGTGTAGTAGCGCTTGTCCTGAAACTGCATCAGGACATTGCCCCAGATCGCGCCATCATCATATCCGAGTTCCACATTGGCGAGATTGGACGGCATCCCGACTGTGTGCTTACCCTTGATGCGCGCAGAGACCACGCCGTCTGCGTAAACATTGTTGTCATACAGGGAGTTGTTGAACGCGTAGGATGCAAAGAGCGACCAGTTGCGGGCAAATTTCCAATTTGCAGCAACGTCCACGCCGCGCGCTGTTACACCGCCAACATTGCTCAGAACCGACGCATTGCCCTGAATGCCAACACCCTGCGTCACAGCCAGAAGCCGGTTTTGGAACTCGACATAGTAGCCTGTGACAGATGCCTGGAATGTATGGTTATGGAAGCGATATCCCAGCTCCTCAGTATTGGACATCTCCGGCTTCAGCTTCTTTTGAAGCACTTCGAAGCCAGCCGTCGTTGTAGAGAACGGGCCTGATGTCTGTGCGCTATCGAAAGCTGCCATGTTGCGAGCAAAATCAGCAAAGATTTCGTTATGCTGGTTAATGCGGTAGTTCGCACCAATCTGCGGCAGGAAGCCATTCGAGGCGCTCAGCGAACCCGACGGATAGGTCGTGCCGGTTGGCGTACCCATCAGGTTGCCGCTGAGTGCGCGAGCAGAGTTGTCCACGATCAGGGACTTGAACCCGTAAGTCAGCTTCAGCGCTGGCATGATCTGCCAGGTATCCCCCAGATGGACTTGATAGGTCTTGGTATTAAATGTGCTCTGCCACTGGGTGTAGAAGGAATTGCCCTGATACCAGTGAATGGATGACGGAGATCCGCTGTCCTGAAGCGGGTAGAAACGCCGTGCCTGCTCGAAATTATTGTTCTCGAACCAAAAGCCCCAGTCGATCGTATGGTTAGCGATCTTGTAGCTCAGACCACCGATAAAGCCTGCACGATGAATGTCATATTCCGTAGTACGGGTCGTAAGCGGCGAGCCACCAAGAGCCGCGGGGGTGGCGAGATAAGGCGTGACCCATGCCCCCTCACCCGTATTGGTGTGGCCATATCCGGTCACGAAGCCTTTAAGGCGGCTCGTAATGTCAAAATCCAGACGGCCATATCCCATCGCATCTTCACGCAGGCCTGCTGCGTTGTAGTAGACAGTGTCCTGATCCTGAACGCTTGAGGGGAAAGCTGTGCCTGTCTGGTAAGCCGTAGCAATTTGCTTGGCGAGGGCATAATTCCCGGTAATATTGTCGAGATTATATCCATACTTGCTAATCTGAGCGAGCGAGAGATCCTGGTAATCGTTTTCCTTACGCTTGGACCAGTCTCCATAAACCGTAAGCTTTACATGCTCGCCAAATGGCTGAATGTACTTGGCGTTCGCCTGGTCCTGTACCTGAACGCCGTCACCCTTCCACTTGTTGGCATCCTGATGGTTATAGGACACGTAGAAGCGGCCGCCGCCCTTCAGTTCTCCGCTATTAATGCGGGCAAATGTGCGCCAGGTCGAAGCAGAGCCAATCGTTCCCGCAACATCGACGCCAAATTTCTTTGTGGGATCAACAGACGTGAACTGAAGAGCACCGCCCAGATCGTTGGATGCTGCCACACCAAGAGCACCAGCGCCCTGTGTCAGGGTTGATGGCCCGTTATTTTCAGTTTCAAGGGCCCGTCCGATCGAAAGGCCGTTATCATTACCATAAGCAAGATTGCCGAGCGGAATACCGTCCATTGTGAAGCCAAGACGGCTCTGGTCAAAGCCTCGGATAACAATCTGCTGAGACCATTCGTAAGATCCCAAGGGATCAGACGACGTGAACATCACGCCCGGCAGTTTGGAGAGTGTCTTGAACGGGCTGGTTCCCGGCGTCATCTCCTGAATGGCACGGCGCGATACGGTTTGTGTTTCGCGAGCGGCACCCGCTCCGAGAACGACAACGGATTCCGACGTTGTTGCTTCTACAGGCTGTGCAACCGTCTTTTTTGCTGATGCTTTCTTAACCGGCACACTCGACGGAGCGGCCTTACGGGCAGATTGTGACGGGCTCAGATCATCTGCAAAGGCAGACTGTACACCGGAGAAGACGAAAACGCCGCTCAGGCAAGTCGTCAGTGCAAGCATCAGCTTCATCAATGTATTCCTGCAAAGGGCACGGCGATGCCCGTGAATTCGCAGGAACGTTATGTAGACGGTTCATTTGTGTCTTGTGATCGTTTCAAGACATTGCCACACCACTTTAACAATTTGCAGTTCACCTACAAAAAAGGACCTGCCTCACGGCAGATCCTTCTTGAATACTGTCTTATTGTGAAATTGACGATCAGGCGAGAATATAGAAAAGGATCGCCGAGACAGTGATCGTCACAGGCAGTGTAAACAGCCAAGCCAGAGCAATCTTGGTCAACATGTGCATGTTGATCCCGGAGCCTGAGGCAACCATGGTTCCAGCCACGCCAGATGTAATGATGTGCGTAGTGGAGACCGGAAGGCCCGTGTAGCCAGCCGTCATGATCAGACCTGCGCCAACAACTTCAGAAGCAGCACCCTGTGCAGGCGTAAGATGTGCCTTGCCAATGCCCTCACCCAGTGTCTGAACAATCCGGCGATAACCGATCATTGTTCCTACGCCTAGGCAAAGTGCACTCAGCAGTCGAACCCAGAAAGGCGCATATTCCACTGTGGGGCGAAGCTTCTTGGCCAGAGATCCGGCTTCTTTCTTCTGCTCGTTGGATGCAGCAGGGTTGGACGCTACGGAACGCAGGCCAGACAGAACCTGATAGATGTCCCCGCGTGTTTCAGCCGGGCTGGCATGAATTTCCGCGCCCTTTTCCAGTCGATCAATGGATGCAAGGGCATCCGATTTGAACGAATAACGATCAAACTCAGCAACAAGCGGGCGAGCAGCCTGCACGTCCTGACGAATGATATCGTACTGCACCGGCACCTGAGGGTTCAGGGCAAACGTCGCTGGCATCAGACCGATGATCGTCAACATGATCAGGCCAATGCTCTTCTGCCCATCATTGTTACCATGCGAAAAGCTGACCAGCGTACAGGTGGTGACCAGCAGAGCACGAACAACCGGGTTCGGCTTGTGATGCGGCTCAGGGCGCTGATAAAGGGCCGGAAGATGCACGAATTTCCGGATGATCAGGAACAGAATGCCTGCCCCAATAAAGCCGAGCGGCGGAGATACGGCCAGCGTCGTCAGGACCTTCCAGATCTGGTTCCAGTCCACGCTGTGCCCCAGGTCACGGGCATGCAGGAAGGAGTCACCAATGGCGATGCCGACCAGAGAGCCAATCACACAGTGAGAGGAAGAGTTCGGAATACCGAACCACCATGTGAGAAGGTTCCAGGCGAGAGCTGTGCCAAACAGAGCGACCAGCATTGGAACTGCCGGATTTCCATTCGGCGGAGACAAAACATCCGGCGGCAGCAACTCTACGAGCGTGTAAGCAACGGCAATACCACCGAGCAACACACCCAAAAGGTTCATCAGGCCGGACCAGACAACCGCAACCTTCGGTTTGAGGGAATTCGTGTAAATGACTGTCGCAACAGCATTTGCGGTATCATGGAAGCCATTGGCAAATTCAAATACGCAGACCAGCAGGAAGCAGATCCCAAGCGCAATGATTGACCATGTTGACTCTGGGGCGAAGTGCAGCATTCCGGATGCCATCTCCAAATAAAGGTATGTCTAATCTGGTAGCTGTTTCGGTAATTTTACTAAAGATCCCGGGAACTTCTTTCATGAAAGTTTCATCACACCCTGAAACTGGTTTTTATTTAACCGAACCATAATATTTCCCCGTCCATTCTTCCGTTATGGTGCCATTGGCTCTGTCGCCTGCTTCACCCAGAAGGCTTTCCAATGAACCAGCCCACGAAAAAGCAGCCTCACGAACTCTGGCGGGAAACACTCATGACCGCCTGGAACGACCGGATCGGACAGGACAAAAGTTCTGGCCTCCACCTCCTGTTTGCCAGTACAGAACAGGCTGACAAACGCCGTACTTCCCAGTCTCACCAGAGAAGCTAGATTTCTGCCTGCATGACTTTACGTTCAGCTCTCCTCCTCACGACGTTCATTCCGTTCCTGCTTGCTCCGGCTCAAGCCGCGGAAACGCAGGCTCCGGAGCCTGCAACGCCAATTCGCCATCTTGTTGTGATCTATCAGGAAAACGTCTCCTTTGATCATTACTTCGGAACATATCCGTCCGCAGCGAACCCTGCCGGAGAGCCAGCTTTTCATGCGGCGGCAGAAACCCCAAAGGCCAATACGCTCATCGCGGCTGACCTTTTGTTGAAAAACCCCAATACGCGCGCCGAAAACGGCCGGGATGCGGCTCTGCCCTTCCGTCTGGACAGGACACAAGCCAGCACTGCCGATCAGAACCACGCCTATACTGCTGAGCAACAGGCTTATCATCATGGCCTGGCAGACCTGTTCCCTCTTCACACCGGTCGCGGCGCACCGGGTGGTGTCGGAGCATTTTCAACACGCGGCCAGGTGATGGGTTATTTTGACGGTAACACCGTCACAGCCCTATGGAATTATGCTCAGAATTTCGCCATGAGCGACGCCGCCTATACGGACACATACGGTCCTTCCACTCCGGGTGCTCTGGAAGTGGTTTCCGGACAAACCAACGGCATGAAGATCGTCAAAAGCGCTCAAGGCCGGTCCACCCTGACAGTCCAGTCTCCGTTCATTCCGGACGGACAAGGGGGCTGGACGATGGTCAACGATATCGACCCTGCTGGAGATGTCTGTTCCGTCCCGACCGAACAGGTCATGATGACGAGCAAAAACATCGGCGACCTGTTGAACGACAAGCACCTGACATGGGGCGGCTTCATGGGCGGGTTCGATCTGACTGCTCGTAACCCTGACGGCACGACAGGCTGCAACCGCCAGACCTACTCCTCGGTCGTGGCCCAAAATGTGGTTGACTATATCCCTCACCACAACTGGTTTCAGTATTACGCCAGCACATCAAATCCAACGCATGCGAGACCATCCTCTCTCGCCGTCATTGGCCGTACTTTTCAGCAGGACGGTATTCACCGGGATCCGGCCAACCATCAGTATGACCTGAGAGACTTCTACAAAACGGTCGCTGCAGGAAACCTTCCTGCTGTGTCATTCCTAAAAATGCCAGCCTTTCAGGATGGCCATGCCGGTTACTCGGACCCGCTGGACGAGCAGCATGGCGTGGTAGAGGCCATCAATCTTATTCAGCACAGCCCGCAATGGCACGATGCAGCCATCATCATTGCCTATGATGATTCCGATGGCTGGTACGATCATGCCTATGTCACGCCGTCGCATGGCTCCTACGATAATCCTGCAGATCAGCTCAACGGTCCTGGCCGCTGCGGGACAGCCCCGGCTCCGAGCGGAGTTTCGGGTCAGCCTGGAAACGGCCGTTGTGGCCCAGGAACAAGAACACCGCTGATCGTTTTATCTCCATGGGCTAAACCTAACTACGTCAGCCATATCCAGATTACCCAGAGTTCTATCACCCGCTTTATCGAAGATAACTGGCTTCAGAGTCAGCGCCTTGGACAGGGATCATTTGACGCAGATGCTACTGATCTGTCTGATCTGTTCGACTTCAAGCAAACCCCGCACCTCACACCCGTTTTCCTGAACCCTGAGACAGGCGAACCTGTTAAGCAGGCTCCTGCTACACCGCTTTGACCGTCTCACTCCGTTCTTTCACAGTCGTAATGGCTGGCGGCCTAATGTCCGCCATGCTGGCCAGTCAAGCCGTTGCTGCGGATCAGTGTTTGCCAACTTGGGACGGCAGCAATCCATGTCCGGTCAAATTACATCGGCCGGCTCATGCACCTCTTTCCGAGATGGCTAAGATCGGGCGTGAAATCTTTCACGACCCCCTCTTCTCGGGCTCAGGGCGTCTGTCCTGTGCATCCTGTCACAGCCCAAAACATCATTACGGGCCTTCCGGTGCTGCTTCCGTGTTTCTGGGAGGCCCAACACTGGCAAGCCATGGCCGCAGAGCCATTCCGTCTCTGACATATCTGGAGCATGTGCCAAATTTCAGCATTGGTCCGGATAATCCAGAAAGTGAGACGGCCCCCGTTCTGGCTTCGGCAGCACCCGATGCTACACGCTCACCGAAGAGTGCAGCCGCGTCCCCAACGATCAGTATGGTGCCTCAAGGAGGAATGTTCTGGGACGGCCGGGCCGATACGCTCCAGCAGCAGGCTTCAGGCCCCCTTTATGATCCAGCTGAAATGGCCTCTACCCCGGAGATTGCGCTTCATCGGCTTGAAAATGCCCAGTACATCCAACGGCTAAAAGCTCTAGGCGGCCCCGCGACTGACGCATCCCGTGACCTGCTGCTGTCTGAAGCCTTGTTTGCTCTTGCGCGCTACCAGATCGAAGATCCGTCTTTTCATGCTTATGACAGCAAGTTCGATGCATGGCTTGAAGGGAAAGCCCGTTTCACACCGGAAGAGAGTGCCGGATATCGGCTCTTCAACGATCCAACCAAAGGCAACTGCGCAGCCTGTCACCTGGATCGTCCGCTTCCCGGTAATCTCCCCCCCCTTCTCACGGATCGCCAATACGAAGCACTGGGCGCCCCGCGCAATCAGGCTTTGATGGGGCCGTACGACACGGGGCATTTCGATCTCGGATTGTGTAAAGTCATGCCGGGGGGCGTCGAGACGTCATCGGCCTATTGCGGTATGTTCGCGACGCCAACCCTCCGCAATGTGGCAGAGCGCAAGGTCTTCTTCCATAATGGCGTGTTCCATGACCTTCATCAGGTTTTGGATTTCTACGCCCTGCGAGACATCCACCCAGAACGCTTCTACAGCCGTGACACACACGGCCATCTTCAGGTTCCGGACGATATCCCGCCCCAGTATCGCTCCAACCTTGATCGCACTGACGCACCGATGGATCGAAAACCAGACGACCTGCCTGCCCTGACGCCTCAGGAGCGCAGTCAAATTATCCAGTTTCTAAAGACACTTACGGACGGATGGTCTCCCACCCGTCCGTAACATCTTACTTCTGGCTATCAGCCGTCAGGCCACGATGCGCCAGCATCGGCTCAATGTCCGGGTCTTTCCCGTAAAATGCACTGAACATCGGGCCGTAATCCATCGTGTGCCCTTTGGACAGGATCATGTCGCGGAAACGCTGACCATTCTCACGCGTCAAGCCACCATGCTGCGTGAACCAGGCAAAGGCATCCTGATCCAGCATTTCGGTCCACAGATACGCATAGTATCCGGCCGAATAGCCATTGGACCAGATATGCAGAAAGTAGCTCGAACGGTAACGCGGTGGCACGTTGGCCACATCCAGTCCCATGCTGTTCAGGGCATCAGCTTCAAACTTGTCCACATCCTGACGTGGTGCTGACGCCGGGAGGGCATGCCATTTCATGTCCAGTTCTGCTGCAGCGACGATCTCACCCAGGGCGTAGCCCTGATTGAAACGGGCAGCCTTCTTGATCTTGGCGACCAGTTCCTGCGGCATCGGAGCGCCAGTCTTGTAGTGCCGAGCGTAATGGGAAAGGACCTTCGGATCGAGGGCCCAGTTCTCGTTGAACTGAGACGGGAACTCAACGAAATCCCGTGCGACACTGGTCCCTGAAATCGAAGGATATGTCTGGCTGGCAAACAATCCATGCAAGGCATGCCCAAACTCATGGAACATGGTCGTCACGTCATCAGACGTGATGAGTTGCGGCTGACCCGGCGCGGCCTTTGTGAAATTGGCTACGTTGTAGATGACCGGCTTTGTGCCCAGCAGCGTGGACTGACCAACGAAGTTGGACATCCATGCGCCGCCGGATTTGGTATCACGCTTGAAGTAATCGAAATACATCAGGCCAAGCTGTGAACCATCCTTATCAAAAACCTCAAATACCATGACATCAGGGTTATAAACCGGGATGTCAGTGCGCTGTTTGAAGGTCACCCCGTAAAGCTGGTTGGCAGCAAAGAAAACACCGTCTGTCAGAACGGTCTTCAGTTCGAAATATGGCTTCACTTCATCCTGGTTGAGGGCGTACTTCTCATGACGCACCTGCTCCGCATAACGGCTCCAGTCCCAGGGCTTCAGGGTGAAGTTCTCACCATCCCGATGGATGGCATCCTGCAACACACCAGCTTCCCGCTTCTGTTCAGCTGCAACCGCAGGAACAAGCTGCTTCATGAAATTTTCGGCAGCTTCCGGCGTCTTGGCCATCTGATCATACAGCGTGTAGGCTGCAAAGCTCGGGTAACCGAACAGGGCTGCCTTCTGCGCCCGAAGCTGGGCGAGTTCTGCGATTGTGGACCGCGTATCGTTCTTGTCGCTCTTCTCCGCACGGTTCCAGCTCTGATCGAACAAGGCCTGACGCGTTTCACGCTTGCTCAGGTTTTCCAGCGCTGGCTGCTGCGTTGTGTTCTGGAGCGGCAGAACCCACTTACCGGAAAGCTGGCGACTTTCAGCATCTTTCTGCGCGGAGGCGATCGTCCCGTCATCCAGTCCTGCAAGCGCCTCCTTGCTATCAACGACGAGAGCCCCATTTTTTGCAGCGGCAATCAGTTTCTGCTGATAGGCAGATTCAAGATTAGCAAGTTTCGTGTTGATGGCCCGCAGCTTGACCTTGTCCGCTTTGGAGAGCTGGGCGCCCGCATGGACGAACTGCTGGTAATAAACATCCAGAAGCTGCGCCTGCTCGGCATTCAGATTCAGGCTTGCGCGAGCATCATAGAGTGCCTTTACGCGCGCAAACAGGCGCTCATTCAGATAGACTTCATCTTCATGCTGAGACAGACGCGGCGCTTCACGGCTTTCAACCTTGTCCAGTTCGGCATCACTGTTGGCTTGATAAACACCAAAGAACGTCTCCTGCACACGATCCAGCAGACGACCAGACTTCTCCATGGCAACAATCGTGTTCTCGAATGTCGGAGCGGCCTTGTTGTTGGCAATCGCTGTGATCTCGCGCAGATGATCTGCCATACCGCGCTCAAAAGCGGGCGCGTAATCACTGTCCTTGATCAGGTCAAAGCGGGGAGCCTGATAGGGGAGCGTGCTGGCGCTGAAGAACGGATTTTCTGCGGCAGCATGTGCTTCAGTGCCAACGAGCGCGGCAAACGAGAGTGCGAAAGCCGCTCTGGTCCAGAGGTTGGAAGTCATTGAAAAGTCCTGACTGCTAAACGTTATGGCGACTGTATTGAAGAAGCCGCATAACGTCCAATCTCTCTGTCTCGTCAGTCCTTTACGGGAAACAGCTTGGCTCCCCACTCGTCCACACTGTCGCCACTACTGAAGGCTGGATCAATCAGACCATCCACCATGAAGGTTGGCGAGACATGAATGCCATTCTGGCGACCGTAACAAGCATGCCATTTGACTGCTGCCGTCACCTCTGGGCGAACAAAGGCCTCAGCAAGCGGGACACCGCTATAAACCTCAATGCGCTGTAGAATGTCTGCCGGTGTAGCGTCCATATTCGGTCCACGGCAGTGATCGGTAAATTCGAACTCTTCCCGATGATCTGCGACAGCCATCATGACGGCTAAGGCAGCATCCCGGCCTTCGTCCAGCGAAGACGCAGCCAGAATGGCCCGTACAATGACGCCGGAGAACATATGCCACGGTTGGGACTGGAGCCGCACGCGAACCGTCAGACGGTCTTGCCCCGCAAGTTGGAGGAGATCTGGTATTTTGCGTAGGGTCTTGACGGAAAATGGGCAGGTCGGTTCCAGAAAGACTTCAAGAACCTTGGGTCCTGCGCCCCATTCCAGGGCAGAAAGCTGGAACGTCATGTGTCTGTTCTCCCTCTCAATCATCAAGCCGGATGCGACGATTGCGTTTGATCCCGGCCCTATGGGCTTTGCCATCCAGTCGGCGCTGCCGCGCTCCTTTTCCGGGGCGTGTCGGCACCCGGTAGGCCTGTCGATGCGCAGCTTCACGGATCATTTCTGCCAAACGCTCGATAACGTCTTCCCGATTGCGTAACTGCGTCCGAAAACGCCGCCCGGTCAAAACGATCTCTCCATCCCGGGTCGCACGACTTCCCGCAATTTCTAAAAGACGGGTTTGTATCCGCTCTGAAAGAACAGCAGAACCGGAGACATCGAAACGCAATTGGGCGGCAGTTGCAACCTTGTTGACGTTCTGTCCACCTGGGCCAGACGCCAGAATATAGGTAACTTTCAGGTCCTCTTCCCGCAGGGACAGGCCGGGCATGACTTCAACACTCATTCCTCTTCCATACCACACGGATGGATGAACGTGCGACAGTCAGTTAGCTCGCTGAGACGATGTTCTGCTGTCTCCAGACCCGCGGAGAGACCCCGAACCATCGTCTGAACGCACGGCTGAAAGCACTGGTTTCAGTATATCCAAGGAGAGACGCAATCTCACTGACATCTTTGTTCGGCTCTGCCAGATATCGCAACGCATCGATCTGACGTGTCTCATCCAGGAGCCCGGAATAAGAAAGGCCAAGTTGGGCAAGTCTGCGTTGAAGAGTCCAGGGCGAAAGGGACAGTTTTTCCGCCACGTCAGAGAATTCAGAGCCGCCCTGCCGCATCGACTTGCGAACCTGAACCATAACCTGCTCTTTGAGGCTCTGCCTTGAATGAGGCACCGTGTGGCCTGCCCCTCGCGCCAACGTCACAAGTGAAGATTTCATCACCTGTAGCAAAGCGGCATCGGCGTCTGGCATGGGCTTTTTCAGCCCCTCTTTCCGGAACACCAAAGCATTCATCCCGGCAGAAAAGCGTATATCGGCCTGAAACGCTTCTCGATGTTCAGAAGCCTGCTCCGGTTGCTCGTGAGCAAAAAGAACGGCCTGCGGGCACCAGTCCGCACCAAGACCAGCCCTTAAAATATTGGCAAACATGCCCATCGTCAGCTCGGCATCATGACGTTTGTCCTGAATGGCCGTGTCCGCGATCATATATTCAAGCCGGACATGATCATCCGTTTCAACAAACCGTGTGATGGTCTGGGCCTGATGGTACCCGAAATAAGTCGCCAGATTCTGCGCCGCCTGCCCCACTGTTTCTGAACAAAGCGCGATGTAACCAATCAGCCCGAGTTGCCTCGGTCTGAACTGTTGCCCGAAATGCAGACCGATGTTTCCGTCGTGCGTATCTGTTTCGGCTTCGGAAAACAGACGGCAGTACGCGCCTAGGTTCAATGCATCTGTCGGCATGGCGAATTGATGCGTTGAAAGACCAGACCGCCCAGCGATCCGGTCCATGTCTCCGCCTTGCTCCGTAAGGAATTTTTCCACACCGGCAGCGGCGGCCGCCAGGACATAGACATCTGATCCGGAAGACTTGGGAAAGGATGACATGGTGTCTTCCTGTTGCTGCTCACTTGACACGAGTGTTGGGCGCATTGTCGTCAAATGTCAAAACGTTGTTGTTTCGGGTCAAGTCAAACTCGGTCCGAAAGAGATATAATTGCGATAACGGACAAAACCTTGATTCTCCCAAATGCGACTTTCGGGATGAGCAAAGGCAGAGGACTCTGGCCATGGCTTACAGATGCACCCTGCGAGGGGAACAGTACACTTTTGATGATCTGAAAACGCTGCTTGCCAAAGCGTCTCCTGCCCGCTCTGGTGATGAACTCGCGGGCCTGTCTGCCTCTTCCGATGCTCAACGCGTGGCTGCCCGTTACGCTCTCGCAGATCTTCCCCTCGAGACATTTCTGAAATCAGAACTCATCCCTTACGAAACGGATGACGTGACGCGCCTGATTCTGGATACACATGACCGGAACGCCTTCTCCCCCCTCTCATCGTTGACTGTTGCTGGCTTCCGGGACTGGCTGCTGTCCGAAGATGCCACGACAGAAGCACTGGCAGTCGCAGCTCCAGGCATCACACCGGAAATGGCGGCTGCTGTCAGTAAGATCATGAGAAATCAGGATCTTATGACAGTGTCGCGCAAGATCCGCGTCCTCACAAAATTTCGCAATACCATCGGCCTCGAAGGTTGTCTGTCCACACGACTGCAACCCAACCATCCTACAGATGATCTGAGGGGTATTGCCGCTTCTACGCTTGATGGTCTTTTGCGCGGCATGGGCGATGCCGTCATTGGCATCAACCCGGCGACAGACAGCGTCTCCAATGGCCTTGCCTTGCTGGAGATGCTGGACCATGCCCGCCAGCGCTATGACATTCCCACACAGACATGCGTTCTGACGCACGTCACCAACACGCTCGAAATCATGAATCGTGGCGGCGCGGTTGATCTCGTGTTTCAGTCCATCGCAGGCACCCAAAAAGCCAATGAAGGTTTCGGAGTCAGCCTCTCAATTCTGAAGGAAGCCCATGAGGCCGCCCGAGCGCTGAACCGCGGTACGATTGGCAACAATGTCATGTATTTCGAGACGGGTCAGGGCGCTGCACTGTCCGCCGATGCCCATCACGGCGTTGATCAGCAGACTGTAGAAGCCCGCGCCTATGCTGTGGCTCGCGCCTATGACCCCCTTCTCGTCAATACTGTCGTCGGATTCATCGGGCCGGAGTATCTGTATGATGGAAAGCAGATCATCCGTGCCGCGCTGGAGGATCATTTCTGCGCGAAGTTGCTGGGCGTCCCGATGGGGTGTGACGCCTGCTATACCAATCATGCCGAAGCGGATCAGGATGACATGGACAACCTGATGGTGTTGCTGGGAGCCGCTGGGATCACCTTTCTGATCGGGGTGCCAGGAGCTGATGACATCATGCTCAATTACCAGAGCCTGTCGTTCCACGACCTTCTAAGCCTTCGGAAGCTTCTGGGCCTCAAGCCCGCTCCGGAATTTGCAGGCTGGCTGGAAAAAATGGGCCTCTATGACCCGCATACGGAGCGCATGCTGGATATTCCACCCGGCCAGACCCTTCTTGGTGAAATGGCGCGCTGACCATGACGGATGATCGCAACGCGCCCTCTATTCCACCGCACACAGCAGACCTCTGGCAGGATTTGCGGCGTCTAACCCGCGCTCGGATCGGCCTAGGGCGCGCAGGAAACGCATTGAAAACCGAGGATGTACTCGATTTTCAAACCTCTCACGCCCAGGCCCGCGACGCGGTCCACACACCTTTGGACGTTTCAGCCCTGACAGCGACTTTAGGGTCTGAGCCCTATCTGATCGTTCATAGCCGCGCATCAGACCGTTCCACTTATCTGCGTCGCCCCGATCTTGGCCGCCGGCTGGCCCCAGAAACGCTCGACACTCTCACAAAAGGTGACTGGGACGTAGTATTCGTCGCGGGCGATGGTCTGTCGTCTTTTGCCACCCAGCAAAACGCCATCCCGCTCTTTCGGGCCATGAAGAGCCGCCTTCCGGATTGGAAAGTCGCCCCGCTGATTATTGCGACACAGGCGCGCGTCGCTCTGGGGGATGACATTGCCGTCACTCTCGGAGCGAGAATGGTTGTGATGATGATTGGCGAGCGACCCGGTCTCAGCGTCGCGGATAGTCTGGGCGTGTACCTGACATATGCGCCTTTTGTGGGCTGCCCGGACTCAGCACGGAATTGCCTCTCCAACATTCATGCTCATGGCATGACCATCCCAGCCGCTGCGACAAAGCTGGCCTGGCTCATGCATGAAGCCCGCCATCTGAAACTCACTGGCGTCGGCCTCAAAGACGCGGCTCCTGATGCCCCTCTGATTGAAAACACCACTCCCACCCTGGAAAAGGACAATGACCAATGAGCACTGCTCCGACGCATCTCAACAAGTCCCTTAGTGCGTTTCATCTCTGGGGAATTGCAGTTGGTCTCGTCATTTCGGGTGAATATTTTGGATGGAGCTACGGCTGGGCAACAGCGGGGACGTTAGGCTTTCTGATTGCCACAGTCTTTGTCGCGCTCGTTTATACCAGTTTCATTTTCAGCTTCACGGAACTGACATGTGCCATCCCGCAGGCAGGCGGCCCGTTTGCTTACAGCCAGCGTGCGCTTGGCCGCTGGGGTGGTTTGATTGCGGGTCTGGCTACACTGGTTGAATTCATTTTCGCACCACCAGCCATCGCGCTTGCCATCGGAGCCTATCTGAACGTTCAGTTTCCTCATCTGAACCCAAAGGTGGCAGCACTGGGCGCCTATATCGTCTTCATGGCGCTCAATATCGTGGGGGTCCATATTGCCGCCACGTTCGAACTGTTCATTACAATCGCCGCAATCATTGAGCTGCTGGTATTCATGGGCGTCGTTGCTCCCGCTTTTTCATGGGACAATTTCCTGCACGACGGATGGGGCGTTGCACCTCATTTCGGACTGGAGGCCATGGGTGGCATCTTCGCGGCCATTCCTTTTGCCATCTGGTTCTTCCTGGCGATCGAAGGCGTCGCCATGGCGGCGGAAGAAGCCAGCAATCCTCGCCGATCCATCCCCATCGCCTATGTTGCAGGTGTTCTAACGCTGGTCGCACTGGCTTTCGGCGTCATGGTATTTGCTGGAGGTGCGGGAGATTGGCATGCTTTGGCCAACCTGAATGATCCCCTGCCTCAGGCGATGAAGCATGTTGTCGGCGCACATAGTGGCTGGTTGCATATGCTGGTCTGGCTGGGTCTGTTTGGACTTGTCGCGTCTCTGCACGGGATCATCATGGGGTATGCGCGCCAGATTTTTGCAATGGCGCGAGCAGGATTTCTGCCCGCTATTCTCGGCAAGGTGCATCCACGCTTCCACACACCCTACACCGCGACCATTGCCGGTGGCGTTATTGGTATTGCTGCCATTTTCTCAGATGACGTCATTTCGATCCACGGTCAGTCTTTGACGGCAACGCTTGTCACCATGGCCGTCTTCGGGTCCCTGACGATGTACATTCTCAGCATGGTAAGCCTGTTTCGGCTACGCCAGACGGAACCCGCCCTGCCGCGCAGTTACCGTGCACCGCTCTACCCCGTTCTTCCGGGTATCGCCTTGGCAGGCGCAGTGATCCTTCTGGTCGCTGTCACATATTACAACCCAGAAGTCTGCCTGATTTACGTGGCCTTCATGACGATACTGAGCCTCTTCTTCATGCGGAAATACCAGAACGGGCAGAAGCAGGCAGCGTCAGAAATCTGATCCGTTTTTCCTCACGACCCTTCCGAAACCTTCAGGAACGGAATTTCGCGTGTCAAAAAAACACGTCATGGCAGTCTTTTGTCTGCTGGCCGGAACCGCCCTGCCGTCTTTCGCCTATGCGCAGGCGGCAGCCTCTTCAAACACGACTATCACGCCAAACGGCACGCCCAACCCCAATCACCCTACACCACCGCCAACAGCATCCCATGCGAACGATGCCGGAGACCCTGATCTTCCGGCGTTGAAAGCCGGAAATCTTTTCTCTCCCAAAGCAGGACGTCCCCTTACCTATTGGGATGGCTTGGTCGGACATCTCACGGTCGAAGCTGGTATTAGCGGGAACCCGTGGACGAGATCTGGACGCAATTTCGGGCAGTTTTATCTGGATCGTGCGAATACCGTGACCCTTAACCAGATCATGGGTTCTCTCTCCCATCCCGTCACCTCCATCGGAAGCGGTTACGGGATCGGGTTTGTCGTAGAGATGATGTACGGATCTGACTCACGTTTCGACCCGACGATCGGAATGGGCGACGGCACGATTAGCGGCTTGTACCAGTGGGCACCCACACAGGCCCATATCGACATCCATACGCCATGGATTTTCCATCACGGCATCGATTTCCAGGCAGGTCAAATGTACGGCCTGATGGGCGCTGAAGGCACACCAGCCCTCGCCCGTCCGTTCTATTCTTTCAACTACGCTGCCGACTATATCGTTCCCTTCGAGACGGTAGGCGTCGTGGCCACGATGCATTTAAGCCATCACATGGACTGGATCCTTGGCATCGATGCAGGCAATTCTACAACCTTCGGAGGCGCAGGAAACAACAGTAGACCCAAAGGCTACTTCGGCTTTGCCTGGAATAACCTGATGGGCGGCAAGCTAAATGTCCATGCCATTGGCCATTTCGGCCCGCAGGCAAATAATGGCCGCACGATCGTTTCACCCGCCGGATGGAACAGTGCAGGCATCGGGCGGTCCGCCAACGATCTCATGCAGTATAATGCGGACCTTCTCGCCACCTATCACGTGACAGATGCCCTGTCCGTCATGGCAGAAGCTCTCTATCTGCACGACGATGCGTCGCGCGACGATGCTTATGGCGTTTCTTCATATCTGTCGTGGGACATCCAGCCATCCCTCACACTCAACGTCCGAGGTGAAATCTTCCGAGACAACACTGGCGGCATCATCAACCAGTATTCCAGCGACATGTCCTACACAAACTCGCTGAGAAACCGCCCGTTCGAGTATTATAACGCCCTGCCGACCACATACGGAGACCTGACAGTTGGGGTGGCATATCGGCCCAGCTTCATCAATCGACATCTGGGTCCAGCCAGCCTGACCGTCCGACCTGAAATCCGTCTGGACAAATCCCTGAATGGAACACACCCCTTCAATCAATCCGGCACAGTCTCTTCCAGAACGGTGAATAACGGGACGAACAACATGCTGTGGTTCAATCTGGATGCTGTCCTGAGTTTCTGATCTGCCACACCTTCCCTTTCAAAACAGAGGGACATGCAAAACTTCTTGACAGGTTATGCGCGTTTATGACGGTTTGCGCGTGTTTTAACCCGTTTCGGAGAAAGTCCCATTCTAAAGGACGAACGTCTCAGCCACATTCGGGCCCGTCTGCGAAGCCACGGCCGTGTTGTCGCGGCTGATCTAGCTACTGAATGGAACGTCCCGGTCGATATGATCCGGCGCGATTTGCGTGAGCTCTCTGAAGCAGGAGAATGTCGTCGCGTTTATGGCGGTGCACTACGGCTACAGCCCAATGCGTCTCATATCCGGGCGAGAATGGGCGAAAAAATTCCGCTGAAGAACGCCCTCGCACGTCAGGCCGCAACGCTTTTCAAGCCACGGCAGGTTGTCTTCATCGACACAGGCTCAACCAATATTGCGCTGGCTGGATCGCTTCCCCGCGATACGCCTTTGACTGTGGTCACATCCAGTCCCGCGGTTGCTGTTGCCCTGAGCGACGCAGACCAGATTGAAACCATTATGATTGGCGGGCGTCTGGAAGGAACAACGGGTGGCGTGACAGGTTCAGTCGCCGTCCAGGCTCTTCAGCATTACCGTTTTGATCTCTGCTCTTTGGGCGTCTGGGCCATTTCCGCCGAAGGACCAAGTGTCTGGGATCATGAGGAAGCCGCCTTCAAACGTGAGGTTCTGAGCCGGAGCGAAAGCGTGGTGATCATGGCTGAGGCAAGCAAGATCGGGTCCGGGGGGCGCTTCCCCGTTGCCCCTCTTGAAACTGTCCAGACCCTGATCGTTACCGATGATGCCCCAACAGACGAACTCACCCGCATGACTGCCTCTGGCGTCACCATTATCAAGGTTCCAGTCCATGACTGATCCCACTACCGAGACATCACGTCCCGCCCAACGGGATCTTATCCTCATCCTCGGACTGCTGACCTGTCTCGGTCCGCTTAACATCGACATGTACCTGCCGGGTTTCCCCAGTATCGGGCATGATTTCCACGCTGGAGAGACCGCGGTTCAGTTCAGCCTGACCAGCACCCTGATCGGGCTGGCTCTGGGACAGCTCATGGTGGGACCGTTCAGCGATTCACGCGGCCGGAAAGGGCCGTTGCTGGCAGCGATGGCGCTTTTTGCGCTGTCATCCCTGTTCTGCGCCATTTCATCCAGCATCACAGCGTTCATCGTTGCCCGCTTTCTTCAAGGCCTCACAGCATCAGCCGGACTGGTTCTGTCCCGGGCGGTGGTGCGAGACGTGTTTAATGGGCCGGAACTTGCCCGCTTCTTTTCCCGACTCATGATCATCAATGCTGTCGCCCCTATGGTGGCACCAATGATGGGTGGAGCCATTCTGGCGCTGCCATCAGCAACATGGCGCACCATGTTCTGGTTCCTGACAGGCTTTGGCGTCGTGGCGCTAGGTCTGGTTGGCGGCCGTCTGAATGAAACTCTTGAATTACACCGCCGCCTTCCCAACTCAGCACGCTCGACACTAGAGACATTCCATAGTCTGCTGACGGACCGGGAATTCATTGGGCATGCGTTGACTGTGGGGCTGATCCATGGCGGCAGCTTTGCCTATGTGGCCGGCACGCCCTTCGTCTATCAAGACATCTACGGCGTCTCGCCCCAGACATTCAGTCTTCTGTTTGGAATTAATGGTCTGGCACTCGTCGGTGGGAGCTGGCTGATTGGCCGTGCAGGTAGCATGGCGCGCACCAATACAATGCTTCGGGCATCCGTGATCTGTATCACCACCGCAGCCGCACTGATCACGCTTATCGCGACACTGGAAGGACCGCTCTTCCTGTTGGTGGCAGCCATCTTCCTTTACATGACGTGCATCGGCATGATTTTGACGGCTACATTTGTTCTCGCCATTGCCAAGCAGGGCCACCGTGCAGGAAGTGCGAGTGCCATCCTCGGCTCTCTCAACCTTCTGGTCGGCGGCGTTGCTGCTCCGCTCGTCGGGCTGAGCAAAACCAGTGCCTTACCGATGGGACTGGTTCTGTTCTTTACGTCTCTCGCAGGCTTGCTGACCTGCTTTCGCATGACCTCAAACCATCAGGACGAAACGCCCTGATGGTCGACATATCCGCTCAGGCCTTTTGAAGGCCTGGGTTGCCACGCTCAACTGCAAAACTGGCGTAGGTTGAGAGCTGTCCGTCGTGATTGCTCACCTGATCCAGAGTTTTAAGGTCTGCTCGCCAGACATCCCGGCCAACATCACACAACACATAGCCACGCTTGTCTGTCGTTGCCTTAAGATGCGGGTTTTCACGCCGAACCGACTGGCTATGGGCGTCATTATCTCCAACGCCATCACCGCCTGACGAAATGGACGTCGCCAGAAATTCCACGGAGACCGGCTTCTGCTTGGCAGGATCAATCACAAGATTGCCCGCATAATGCCGATGTGCGTCGCCCGTCACGTTGACCACGTTTCCAGGGCAGTGCTCTCCGATGAACTGAAGCAGTCGGTTACGGCTATGCATATAACCGGACCACTGATCCATGCTGTAAAGCAGTTCCGAATGGGCTGACTTACGGTGAGCAAGATCCATAACCATCACCTGATGCGCCAGCAGGTTCCACCGCGTGTCAGACTGTCCCAGCCCGTTGAAAAGCCAGGCCTCCTGCTGTTGTCCCATCATTGTGCGTTCGGGTGACCAGACATCCGTTCCCTGCGGAACGTCTTTATCACCATAAGCCTGATCGCTCCGGTACTGACGGGTATCCAGCACGAACGTATTCATCAGATCACCAAAGCGGAAGCTTCGGTACATCTGCATGTGACTGCCATCCGGAAGAGAGCTGATACGAAGGGGCATATGTTCGTAATAGGCCTGCATGGCGGATGCCCGACGCAGACGGAAAATATCCGCCGGAGTACCGTCCTGATCGGTATCCCCTGCCCAGTTATTATCAACTTCATGATCATCAAAGCTTACCAGCCAGGGCGCGGCGGCATGAGCAGCCTGTAGATCCGGGTCAATTTTGTACTGTGCGTAACGACGGCGATATTCGTCTAGGGAATAGATTTCTGGCCCGATATGCCGACGGACCGCCGTAAATGGCTTTCCATAAACAGTGTGTACGCCTGCCCCAATATCGGGGCCTTCGTAAATATAGTCTCCGTAATGGAAAACAAAATCGACGTTCTCGTTCGCGATAGCTCGCCAGCCACTGTAATATCCAAATTCGTAGTGCTGACACCCTGCGGCAGCGAACCTTACACGCTGCACGCTTGCACCGGGCAACGGCAAAGTACGGGCGCGACCCATCGGGCTCTCATGTCCGGCAATATGGAAACGATACCAGTAAGGCCGATCTGGTTGGAGCCCATCAACTTCAACATGAACGGAATGAGCGAGTTCTGGGTGAGCAATGGTCTGCCCTGACCGCAGGCGTGTTGAAAAATGCTCATCCTCGCTGATTTCCCAGTCCACCAGAACAGGCTTCAGGCGCTTCATTCCTCCCGCTTCTTCCAGCGGGTGCGGCGCAAGGCGTGTCCATATTACGAAACCGTCTGGTGCTGGATCTCCAGACGCGACACCCAACTGAAAGGGCGATGCATCAAACTCAGGAGTCTTGTCCAGATTATGCGGGGCGGCAGCAGACAACTGCTTCAGGCGGTAGGAAAACAGGAGCCCGGCTCCCAGACCTGTCAGTACCCGTCGGCGGTTTAAAAGCATGATGGAAAATCTTTCGCTGAAATCGAGCGGTCGCACTCTTTCCAAGACAGCGAATGAGAGCGTTTGCCCATGCCCTTCAGCCTCTTTTCATGAAACTGTCACAGACCCACCCCGCCAAAATCCGTAATGGAGCGCTTCAGGCAGTCCATCTTTAAAACAGGATGATAGAAGCTTTGGCGGAAAACTGGTTTCCCTGTCAGCAGGAATGGCTGCGCCTTTGCCGCCGCATCAAAAGCCTGACGCATCGCGACGATGCGGAAGATCATCTGCAGACGGCACTGGCGAATTATTATGAACGCGCCAAAGACGACGTGACGCATCCGGAGGCATACATCACCAGAAGTGCGCTCAACCTGCATCTCAATGATTTGAAAAAAGCCTCATCACGCATGCAATCTTTCAGCGATGATCGGGATATTACATTAGAAATAGAAGACCCTGGGCCATCCCAGGAAGACGTTTATGCGTCAGGCCAAAGAATGGATCGCTTCCACGAGGGTTGCAGGCAACTTCCCGAAAAGACAAGGCAGGCCTTTCTTCTCAATCGTGTTGAAAAAATGAAGTATCGGGAGATTGCTTTAACGCTGGGAATGAGCGAAAGCAGCGTGGAAAAGCATATTGCAAAAGCCCTTGTCTTCCTTTCTTCCTGGATGGACCATTAATGCCTTCCGAAAAGCAGCTCGCAGTTCGGGAACAGGCCGCCCTCTGGATTGCGCGCCTGCACGCTGATGATTGTAACGACACGGACCGTGCCCGCTTTGTACAGTGGATGCGTGAGGACACCTGTAACGCCAATACTTTTGAACTCCTGACGGATTACTGGGAGCTTGGCGGCGGGGTTCCAACACAAAGCATTCCTGCAACGCCCGCGAAACGCTCAGATACGCATGGTTTTTCGTTAGGGCGTAGAAGTGCACTGGCCCTTGCCTCAGCTGCGCTCATCGCACTTGTGCCGACGAACAAGACTGCCCGGGCGTCCCGTGTTCTGCAGGCATCGACTGGGCATACTCTTCGCATTGCATTGCCTGATTACGGCACATGCCTCCTGGATTCAGGAAGCCGGATGACGCTGTCTGAAGATGGGCACCGCGCGCGACTGGAGCACGGACAAGTGCTGCTTTCCCCTGAAAGCCCATCAGATTTTCACCTCTCAGTTCGAAACGTTACAGTTCGACTCTCAAGACAGACCTCAGCGAATGTCCGCATGGAACAGAACTGCACAGACATCACGGCGCTTCGGGGCAGGATATTGCTCCGAAGCGGAACAACTGCCGCGCGTGATATCTGGATCCGAACGGGGCAGCGCTTTCGCATTGCCCAGAATGGTGCGGTGAGCATCGATTATCCCAACATCGAAGCGCTTCTTTCCTGGCAAACCGGACGTCTGATTTTTCGCAATACGCCTCTGCAGGAGGCTGTTTCAGAAATCCGACGGTATAGCCAACGTCAGATCATCCTGGCGTCGCCCACTGTTTCAAATATGCGGTTAAGCGGGGTTTATTTTGTGTCGCAGGGAGAGATGTTTTTGCGGATGCTTCCGCGCCTTCTTCCCTTGACCCTTCAGGAACAGGGAAACGTTTTCATCTTTCGTGCTTTATGACGGTTTCATGAAAACCGTTGAACAATGCTGAGGTTTTTCAGTTTTCATTTGTCTTCCTGTTGAGGCCGCCTTCTGCGATCACCAACAGGATAGAGAATACATGGCCGTCAACGTCCGGTGCCCCCTTCGCGCAGTTCTGCTTCTGACTGTAGGGACGACCATTCTGACCCATTCTGCTCTGGCTACACCGTCAGCCACAGCGAATATTCACATTAACCGTCAGCCAATGGCACAGGCACTGGAATCCCTGAGCCAACAGACCGGACAGAGCGTCATTTTCTCCCCTGAACTGGTGGACCACCTTGAGGCTCCGTCCGTTAATGGCGACCTGTCAGCTGACGCAGCCGTAACGCGGTTGCTCAATGGGAGCGGCCTGGTTGCCGAGGTTGCTCCAGGTGGCGGCATGGTCATTCGACGTGGTGCCGCTACAAAACGCCTCCCAAAGCACATACGCGCATCGCGGATCCGGGATGAGCGCGACATTGAGCAGATTGTTGCAACAGGCCATCGGACGCGGTCTGTGCTGAGCATCGGCGGCGACCAGATGCAGGAAATGATGCCGGGTCAGAACCCGATGCAGGCGCTGGATCTCTTGCCGGGCGTGACATTCACCAATGTTGATCCGTGGGGCAACAACGAGCAGAACTCAAGCATTTACGTTCACGGTTTCTCCAACAGCCAGTTGGGCTATACACTTGATGGTGTGCCGCTCGGAGCAGGCGCTTATGGCAATTATAATGGCCTCTCCCCCTGGCGCGCCGCCATCAGCGAAAATATCGGCCAAACGTCCCTGTCCTCTGGGGCGGGCGCACTCGGAACAGCGTCCACCAGTAACCTGGGCGGAACAATTGAGTTCAATACGCGGGACCCGAAAGCAAAAGCTGGCGCAACAATCCGGCAGACTTTCGGCAGCTATTCCACGTTTCGCACCTACGCCCGTCTAGACACTGGTAATTTTGGAAACGGAAACGCGGCCTACGTCTCTTTCTCACGGCAGGATGCCAGACCCTGGAATCTTGGTGAAGGGAACAATCAGGGTGGCTATCAGGTAAACGGCAAATTTGTTCACAAAGGTGAAAAAACCACCATCACGGCGTATTTTGACTGGCAGGACAAAGCAGAGCCCAACACACAAGGACTAACGGCGCCGACAGACCTCTATGCTCGCGGTGCGTTTTTTCCTGATTTGAACGCTGCCATGGCCAACTACCCTGCCATGACCTCCAAATCCGCAGCCCCGGGAACGCCCAATAATAAATACTATTATTCAGCAGCGCAGCGAACCGATTACCTCAGCTATCTGAAAATCTCGCACAAATTTTCCCCAAATCTGACGTGGGATAACCAGCTTTACTTTCACTATGACGATGGCGCAGGTGTGGTCGCAACGTCCATTCGCACCAACGCTATCCTGACAATCCTTGGTAGCTACCTGGACCCGACTGGATCCAAATACATCAAGAATGGCCAGTTCACGTATAGCAACGCTGGAATTGATCCGAAGGTCTGGAATGCAACCGGCGGAACGGGTCTTGCTGTTCGTACGACCGAGTATGAAGACTATCGCGGAGGCCTGACCAGCACCCTGCATTACCATCTGGGCCATCATAATATTGAGGTTGGCGGATGGTACGAACGCAACAACAACACGCAGGGGCGTCTTTGGTATCCGCTCACTGCAACGGACACGCTGACGCCGTATAAGCGCGCGACCAATCCTCTTTTTACTCAGTGGATGAATGCGTTTTACACGAACACGTTTGTCACACACCTGCAGGATAGCTGGCGCGTAACACCCCATCTGACCCTGACAGCAGGCTTCAAGTCCGAGATGGTTTATACCAACGGTACGTTGCCTGTCGCTGCTTTGCCGCAGTCTCTGGCATCATCTGTTAAAGGTGCAAAAACGATTGTTGATACCAGCACCCACACAGTGGCTGGTGGAACGATCCCGTCTTACAAACCCTTTCTTCCTGCTTTTGGTGCCTTGTGGAGCTTCACGCCCCATGAGCAGTTATTCGCCAACATTCAGGAAAACATGAATTCGTTTGCCCAGACTGGATATGGCAGCACGTCACCTTGGGCCGTGACCAGCCAGGAAGCATTTGAAGACTTCAAGAAAACAGGAAAACCAGAAACGTCCTGGACCTATGAAACAGGCATTCGAACCAATCGGCCACTGTTTCTTGGCCCACTCACGGGGATCAGCGGTCAGCTTGAATATTACCATGTCGATTTCTTCAATCGTCTTGGCTCGATCAAGCCGCCTAATCAGGGCATTTCCGGCGTTGGTGGCACTGTAGCCAACCTGGGCAGCGTTTCGACAAATGGTATGGATCTATCCTTCACACTCCGGTTCGGGCAGCACTTCTCGATTTATGATGCCGTTTCCTATGTCAGCAGCATTTACGGCAGCGATTTCATGGACGGCACCACGCTTTACGCGACAAAAGGCGAGAAAATCCCGGCTATTCCTGTCTGGTCTGACAAGTTCGCCATCAACTACAATCAGTCAGGCTTCAACGCTCAGCTCTTCGGAACCTATATGGGCGTTCGTCCCGGTACAATCACGAATACCGTCATGGTGCCACCAAGGTTCCAGCTTGGTTTCAGCTCCGGTTATACGTTCAAGCATATTCCACACATGCAAAGCCTCAAGCTCCAGTTCAACGTCAGCAACCTGACGAACACGCGCTCCTGGTCCACCATCACCGCGGGAGATGGCTCAACATATGTGGGTTATCCTACACCTCCACGCATGTTCTTTGGCACGGTGGCGGCATCGTTCTGAAAAACGTCAGAGGGATGACAAAAACGCCATCCCTCGCTTTTTCAGAAGTCTGCGCGAACGCGGACTTCCCAGGTTGCTGGTCGGCCAGCAACTGCAATGTTGTCTCCACCCACAAAATAGCCGCGCGTCACGTCATAATGCTTGTCGGTGATGTTGCGACCAATACCCTCGATTTTCCAATGGCCCTTATGAGGCGCAAACGAAATATACCCGCCCCATAACGTATAGCCCGGAATAGTATTGGCTGAATTCAGAGCCGTACTCGTGGTGCGCAGGCTGTAATCCACACCTGAAACGAGATCATATTTTCCAACGCGCCACGTATAATCGACGGAACCATTGGCCGTAAAATGAGGCACCTCAATCCCACGTCCAGACACATCCTGCGTGACACCAACCCAAACACCATTGACCTGCTTTGAGCTCGTGACAGCACTGAACTTGTCATAGGCACCTTCGACATAGGCCCCAGACTGCGCCACGTGCAGCCCCGGGATCGGGGACCATTCGACTTCATATTCGCCACCAAACATATGGGAGCGCGGCGCATTTACGAACAGACCAATAGCGGATCCGGTCGTTGGGCTATAGGCGATGGACTGAACCTGACGGTCGAAATAATCATAGTAAAAGAAGTCAGCATTTACCCGCAGGTTATACCTCGGCAGAATTAGCTTGTTTCCAACCTCGAAAGAATAAAGCTGCTCAGGCTTGAACGGATTGGTCATTTGCGTGACGTCAGACGAGTTGTACACCGTGAAGCCACCGGATTTCACACCTTTGCTGAAGGTGAAATACGTCATGTCATGGCTGAACGGATGATACTGAATGCTGAATTTCGCAGACGGCAACGTGTATGACTGCGACTGCTGGGCGACAGCGTTCTGCGGGTTCGTCACCACCCCGCCGACGAGGTAGTGAGCATAGACGTTATTAAGGGTGCGCTTCTCGTGTTCGACGCGAATGCCACCAACCAATTGCAGCTTTGGCGTAAGGTCATACGTCACCTGACCGAAGCCGCTGATTGTATTGACCGTCTGCGAATAACGAACGTCTCCATCCGTATTGTAAAGAGCCTCAAACCCCGACTGGTACCGGTCATTCAGCCACTGATGACCGTAGTAAATGCCTCCAATCCAGTGAAGCCGACCAGATGTATTGGATGAGAAACGCAGTTCATCGGCTACGACATTAGCCCGCGTATTGAACTTCACGTCTGCCAGAGACAATGAGGAATCATCGAAATTGTCGTATTCGTCACGCTGCATGTAATCGTAGCTGGCGAGGTTCGTGATCGTGAAATCACGGAGATGCTTCTCAACCCGCAGACTGCTGCCACCGGTATCGATATGGCTATATGGCTTTTGATCCGGCGTCAGACCAGTTTCTTTGGCAAACTGCTCCGAAGTCCCCCAGCGGGTATTATAACGACTGGTGGACGCGGGCATTGGATTGGTGGAACTGAGGCTGGTGATAGGCTCCCACGCATAGACGCCCGTCCCATCAGAACGATCCCGGCTACCGTGAAGGTTCCACTCCACCTTCCAGCTCTCTGACGGGGTATAATCCACCAACAGCCGAGCCGCGCCACGATTGACGTTCCCGAGATGGGCCTGAGCCTCAGGATTGTACTGCCATGCCCCGCCCTGCTGTGTTTCGCCAGACAGGCGAAACTTCAATTTGTCGTTGATTGGACCGGAAATATATCCGTCGATCTTGGCGCTGTCGAAACGGCCATACTGGGCACTCACGCCTCCCGCCAGCTTATCGGTCGGTTTGTTCGTGATATAGTTGATCGCACCGCCTGTCGTATTCCGACCATACAGCGTACCCTGCGGACCGCGCAGAACTTCCACGCGTTGCATATCAAACATCATTCCGTTGATGCCGAACGGGACCGGGTTCGCCACCTCATCGATATAGATACCCACAGTCGGGGAATTGTTGCTGGAGTAATTGCTAAAGCCGACGCCGCGGATCGTATAAGTGAACTGCCCACTGCCGTAGGACGGCTGGATCTGAAGCGATGGCGTAGCGTACTGGAGATCGAACACATTGTTGATGTTCCGATTTTCCAGCATCTTTGCGGAAACGACGCTGATTGACGTACCGATATTCTGTGGGCTGTCTGCCTTGCGCTCCGACGTCACCACAACGTTTTCCACGCGGGAGGCCTCAGATGCGTGAACTTTAGGCGCAGCCGATGCATGAGCAGCTTTTGCAGAGAGCGCGCTGCCCTTTCGGGACATAGCCTGAGCAGGCTTCTTCGTCTGGGCATTCTCTTCCGCAGCCGCAGCAACATTCCAGAGCGGCAGAAATGCAACGCTGGAAATCAGTGCAATACGCCCACGAACAAGGAGGGCATTCCTGCGGTACGGAGCAGTAAGTACGTCGTGCATCGGTTCCGCCTAATAACTAAGTTTTTTGGTTGTTAATTGAAACAACTATTTAATTGCGTTTAAGGGATAGAAAAACGATTCACAACAGGTTATGTTGTGGATGCAACAATTTTTTGTGTTTCTGACCGCGACATAAGCAAGAGATCAAGATCCATGGCTCCCCAGATGAAACTCGCCGCATTTCTTCTCCCGACCGGCCATCATGCGGCAGCCTGGCGCCACTCAGGATCTGCCCCTGACGCAGGAAGCAATTTCAAACGCCAGCTTGAACAGGCACGCCTCGCTGAACGGGGGCTGTTTGATGCCGTGTTTATCGCTGATTTTACAAGCTCCATTGACGAAGCGACAATCAATGGCTTCCGCAGGATGACATATGCGGCGTCTTTTGAACCTCTGACGCTCCTTTCCGCACTGGCTGCCACAACAGATAAGATCGGCCTGATTGGTACTGTCAGCACGACCTATTCGGTGCCTTATCACCTTGCCCGGCAGTTCCTCTCCCTTGACCAGATCAGCGGCGGACGCGCCGGATGGAACCTTGTCACGACAGCCAACGTCAAGGAGTCCATTCATTACGGACGTCCTAGCCATGTCCCTCATGCAGACCGTTACCGTCAGGCCCGCGAATTTGCACAGATTGTAGAGAATTTCTGGGATAGCTGGACCGACGATGCATTCCTGAGAGATACAGAAAGCGGAGCATTCTTCGCGCCTGAAGGTCGGCGCCCATTTGATTTCAAAGGCGAGTTTCTCTCTGCAGCGGGTCAGATCGATATTCCCCGCTCGCCGCAGGGTAGACCTGTTCTCGTGCAGGCGGGCTCTTCCGAGCCGGGGCGCCAACTGGCTGCGGAAACTGCCGAAATGGTCTTCACCGCCCAGCAAGACCTTGAGGAAGCAAAAGCTTTCCGCCTCGATCTCCACCGCCGCATGACAGAAATCGGGCGTGACCCTGCATCTCTGAAAGTTATGCCAGGCGTATATCCGCTTGTTGGTCGCACGCAGATGGAAGCGGAAGATCTAAAGGGTGAACTTGATGAACTTACTCACCCTGACGTCGGGCTGTTCCTATTAGGAGGCATGACGGGCACAGATCTACGTGGTTTGCCCCTTGATGCGCCCCTTCCAGAAGCTCCAGCCGACTTCAACGGAAACCGCAGCCGCCAGACACTGCTCGTAGAAATGGCTAAGAAGCGCAACATGACCCTGCGAGACCTGTATCTCGAAGTCAGCGGCGCGCGCGGGCACTGGTCCATCTATGGTGGTCCCAAGGAGATTGCAGATCAGCTTGAAGAGTGGTTTGTGGAAGGTGCGGCAGACGGGTTTAACGTCATGCCTCCCATTCTGCCGCAGAGCCTTGAAACGTTTGTGGATCATGTGGTGCCAGAACTTCAGAGACGCGGCCTGTTTCGCACTGCCTATGAAGGCTCCACCCTGCGCGAGCATCTTGGCCTCAAGCGCCCGGCTCCCGGCGAGACCCCATGAAGTCAACTTTTGCGCTTTTAACCATGGCAGGCCTGATTCTGGGCACGTCCGCACTGGCCCAGACGCGCGATACAATGAGCATTGGCGTCTCCATTGAGCCGCCTGGCCTGGACCCAACCCGCAGCCCAAGCGAGGCCATCGGCACAATCACATACAACAACGTCTATGAGGGCCTGACCCGACTGGACCGTGACGGGCACGTCCAGCCCCTGCTTGCACGGGCTTGGACTATCTCAGACGAGGGTCGCGTTTATCATTTTGCTTTGCAAGAAAACGTTCATTTCCATGATGGGACACTCCTAACCTGTGAAAATGTGCGGTTTTCCCTTTTGCGTGCAGGGGCGACGTCCAGCACAAACCCCGACCGTACATTCTTTACAAACATCGCGGATGTGAGCTGCCCCGACACCACCCACGCAGATATCACACTCAAAAAAGCCCATGGCAGCTTCACCTATGAACTTGCGTGGAATGATGCCTCCATCCTGTCACCCTCATCAGCTGACAAGAACGCCAGCCATCCCATAGGGACAGGACCGTTCCTTTTTCAAGCCTGGCAAAGAGGCGATCATGTCACCCTGTCCCGTAATCCCGATTATTGGGGAAAGACGCCAGAACTGAAGGCTGTCACATTCCGGTTCATGCCTGATCCGCTTGCTGCCAGCAATGCACTTCTGGCTGGAGAGCTGGATGCTTATCCCTCGTTCCCTGCCCCTGAAATTCTCGGCCGTTTTGCAGGAAACCCGAACCTCAAGGTCGTGCGTGGAACCTTTCCGTTCAAAGCCATTCTGGCACTGAACAACGCTCGCAGGCCATTCAATGACCTGCGCGTCCGTCAGGCTCTTGCCTACGCCATCGATCGAAAGGCCCTCATTCAGGCTGGGGCCGATGGAGACGGGACAGTCCTGCAATCTCATATGGCTCCCAATGACCCAGACTATGCTGCACTCCCCGATCGGTATCCATACAATCCGGAACGTGCACGGGAGCTTCTCAAAGAGGCTGGCATCAAACCGGGGACGCAGCTGACGCTCTCTTACCCGCCCATCACCTATGCTCGCGATACAAGCGAAATCGTTGCCGCTTATCTGGAGCAGGTTGGCCTGATCGTCACGTTGCAGCCGCTGGAATGGCCATCATGGCTGGGACGCGTTTTTGGGCAGGGCTCTTTTGACATGACAGTCATTGCCCATACAGAGCCGCATGACATCGGGATCTACGATCGGGATAACATCTACTTTCATTACAAAAATCCGCAGTTTCATGAGCTATTCGAACAGTATGAAGCCAGCGACAACGCGAAGGATCGGCATCGGCTCTCCATCGCACTGCAAGATCGTCTCGCGCAGGACGAGCCCAACGTCTTCCTGTATTCCCGCCCTCGGGACACAGTTCTGAACCGGCGTATCTCCGGCTTATGGATTAAGCAGCAGATCGCAGCCTGCCCTATGGCAGATGTGACGTGGCAACCATGATGACCAATCTTGCCTCTGCCATTTCAGGAAGACTGATGGTGCTCGCAGTCGCCAGTGTGATCGTGTTCGCTCTGTTGAACCTCCTTCCGGGAGATCCTGCCACAGTGATGCTTGGGCTGGATGCAAGCCCGGACAGCATTGCGGCTCTCCATCACCAGCTAGGCCTCGATGCTTCCCCCGCAACACGATATCTACGCTGGATTTCTGGCCTGCTGCATGGAGAGGCTGGAACGAGTTACGCCTATGATGTCCCCGTTCGTGGGCTGATCCTTGAGCGCTTCCAGAGCACCCTCCCTCTGATCCTTCTGGCGACGGGCCTCGCTCTTCTCATTGGGTTACCCACGGGAGCCATCGCGGCCACTCATCGTGGGAAAGGTCTTGATCTTGCCGTCATGGCAACGTTGCAGTTCCTCAAATCCATTCCGGATTTCTGGCTGGCCATGATGATGACGCTGCTGTTTTCCCTGACGCTGCACTGGTTTCCGGCAGGAGGATTTACCGGCTGGAACGCAGGATTTTTCACCGGACTGCGCGCTCTTTTCCTGCCCACAGTCGCCCTGGCCATCCCACAGGCAGCCATCACAGCACGCTTCATGCGCTCCTCTCTCATCGATGTTCTGAACCAGGACTTTATCCGGACAGCACGTGCTCAAGGCTACAGCCACAAGAGCGTTCTCTGGAAAGTCGCCATTCCAAACGCATTTATCCCAGTTTTGACACTGATCGGCATTCAGCTTCCCGTTCTGGTGACTGGGGCAATCATTGTCGAAAGCGTGTTCAATATTCCCGGTTGCGGAAAACTGCTTCTGGAGGCCGTGAACCAGCGTGACATTCCGGTCGTACAGAACCTTGTCATGCTGATTGTCGCGGGTGTTCTTCTGCTCAATCTGGCACTTTCCATCGTTGTGCGCTGGTTAGACCCGCGCCTTGCAGGAGAAAGTGCATGACCCGGCTTCGCACGAACAGGAGCCTGATTGCTGGAAGCGCCCTTCTTCTGACGTGCCTTATTCCAGCAACACTTACGTGGATCTGGCGGGGTGGCCGCTCTCCTCTGATTGATATCGCGCATCGTTACGCTCCGATTTCTTTCTCTCACCCACTGGGGACGGACCCGTTCGGACGTGACATTGCGAGTTATGTCCTGACAGGGGCTTTCAACAGCACGGTAATCGCTGTAATTGCGGTGACATTGGCAACAGTCATTGGGACAGCCTTGGGGCTCGTCGCTGCTTACGGCGGTTTGCGTGGCAAAGCCGTGATGAGCACAGCAGATCTGGGGCTGGCTTTTCCACCTATTCTGATCGCCGCCATGCTCGTCACAGCGCAAGGCGCCTCTGCCACTGGCGAAATTCTGGCTATTGCGCTTTTCGGCATCCCAGCTCAGATCCGAATTACCCGACAGGCTGCACACTCCATTCTTGTGCTCGATTACATTGCAGCCGCACGCATGGCCGGACTAAACTCAATCGATACGATCCTTCGCCATGTTCTTCCGAACATCGCGCCTATCCTGATCGTTCATGCATCGACGTCTTTAGCGTTGGCCATTCTCTCAGAAGCCGGCCTATCCTACTTGGGGCTTGGGGCACCGCCCCCTCAGCCGGATCTGGGACGAACGCTCGCGTCTTATCAAATCCATATTTTTGACCATCCCCTGCTTGTTGCAATTCCAGGTGTGACCGTGATGGTTCTGGTGCTCGGGTTTAATCTGCTTGGCGAAGGCCTGCGTGACCTTCTGGAGCGTCCTTTCAATCGACTGAAAGGACAGCCGTCATGACGAGCCTTCTGTCTGTTCAAAATTTGTCAGTCCATGCTGGCTCCACAGCTATTTTGCATCCTTTGTCCTTCACCATAAACGCTGGTGAAACCGTTGCTGTCACAGGAGAGTCTGGGTCGGGAAAATCCACGCTTGCCCGTACTCTTATGGGACTGCTCCCTGATGGCTTTGAAACGTCAGGTCAGGCTCTATTTGAAGACCACAACCTCATTTCTCTTCCGGAGCGCCAGTTTCGAAACCTGCGCGGTCAGAAGATTGCCATGGTTTTTCAGGAACCCATGACCGCGCTTAACCCAATCCGTCGGATTGGTCAGCAAATCGGGGATACGTTCCGACTGCACACCCCCATGACAGGTCGCGAAATCAAAGAGGCCGTTCATCAGCTTCTGGATCGTGTTGGCCTTAGTCGCGCAGGGGTTTCAGCAAACGACTACCCTCACACGCTGTCAGGCGGTCAGCGACAGCGTGTGCTCCTGGCTATCGCAATCGCGTGCAAACCAGCACTGTTGATTGCTGACGAGTTCACAACCGCTCTGGATAGCCAAACCCAAGCAGAGGTCATGGATCTAGTCCAGGATCTTGCTGCTGAAAATCAGATGGCCATTCTGATGATTTCCCATGATCTGGGTCTGATCCGCCATAAAGCCCGTCATGTTCTGGTTCTTCAACACGGGACACTCGTGGAAAGCGCAAGGACGGAAAGACTTTTTTCAGCACCTCAGCACCCATACACACGTGCTTTACTGAGTATGTCCCTGCACGGAGTGAACCATCCGCCGCTGACACGCCTGCCAGTGCCAGAAAATCTGGCGTCTGGGGTGGAGCCATGAGCCATCTTCTGGAAGCCAGACATATCCAGTACGATGTTGCAGGCCGGGGAACATCGCTGCTTCGCTCGCGGAAACCGAAGACCATTCTACAAGATGTCTCGCTTCACGTAGATAAGGGCGAAACACTGGGGCTCGTTGGGTCCTCAGGGAGCGGAAAATCTACGTTGGCTCGTATCCTCACGGGTTTAGTCGGTGCGAAAAGTGGTCAAATTTTCTTTGAAGAACAGGATATTACGTCCATCACCGGCGTTGCCCGACACCGTTTCAGACCCCACATCCAGATGATTTTCCAAGACCCCCAAGGAGCTCTGGACCCTCGGCAGACGGTTGGAAAAATCGTCGCAGAACCTCTTTATCAGACCGGTTTGAGTGCTGAAGAAAGGAACCGTCGTGTTCTTGACGTACTGGCGGACGTAGCTCTGCCGCAAGACGCCATCAGCCGCTATCCGAGGGAATTTTCCGGAGGCCAGAGACAGCGTATCGCAATTGCTCGCGCGCTTGTAACCCGCCCCGATGTTATCGTGGCCGACGAGGCTGTTTCGGCGCTGGACGTCTCCACTCAGGCCATCGTTCTGAACCTTTTGCTGGATCTGCAGGAGCGTCATGGGTTGTCATATATTTTTGTCAGCCATGACTTGGCTGTAATTCGGCACATTTCACATCGTATTGCTGTTTTAGATGGTGGGAGAATTGTCGAAACGGGGCCCACAGCGGACGTTTTGACACACCCCCAACACCCGACAACCCGTGCCCTCATTAACGCTAGCCTCTGAAATCACACGTGCCATGACTTCCAGAATCCGCCATAATCTCATCACGGACATTCCGGGCATTCGCGTTGGAAATGTGCGCAATGTTCAACAAAGAACTGGCGTCACGGCGCTTATGTTCGACCGGCCAGTTGTCGCTTCAGGCAGCTTTCTTGGCGGAGCCCCTGCACTTCGGGAAAATGCGCTTCTGGAGCCAGAAATGCTGGTGGATGGCATTCACGCCATCGTGCTGTCCGGTGGATCGACGTATGGTCTGGATGCAACCGCCGGCGTGCAGGCATGGCTGAGAGAAGAGTTTGACGCTCTTCCCACGCCAGACGGCCAGGTCCGCGTGCCTATTGTGGTGCAGGCCAGTCTTTTTGACCTCGTGAACGGCGGCGATCAGGACTGGGGACGATACTCGCCTTATGCGGAACTTGGCTATCAGGCCGCACAAGCAGCATGTCACGGTCCCTTCAAACTAGGGACCGAAGGCGCCGGAACGGGCGCAACCACCGCGACCGTGAGAGGGGGGCTTGGATCAGCCAGCGCCATAACCTCCAGCGGGCACACGGTCGCAGCGCTTATGGTCGTCAATGCTGTCGGGACGGCCACGATTGGAGACGGACCGCATTTCTGGAGCGCGCCTTTCGAACAAAGTGAGGAGTTCGGAGGGCACGGCTTCCCGCCACATCTGACAGCAGATGACCTCAAACTCCGCATGAAGCCGAATTACGTCGCTGGAACCACAATCGGCGTTATTGCAACTGATGCCACCCTGACGAAAGCGCAAGCCAAACGGCTGGCCGTTTTGGCGCAGGATGGCGTCGCACGTGGCGTTTTCCCCGCGCATCTTCCGCAGGACGGAGACGCAGTGTTCGGTATCGCTACAGGCGATGCACCCGCGCCCGCTTCCATTGAGGAGTGGACCGAAATTCTGCATACGGCCACGCAGGTCACAGCCCGAGCGATCGCGCGTGGCGTTTATGAGGCATCGCCCTTGCCAGGTGAGCCCACTCGCCCCACGTGGCAGGAACGTTTTGGAAGGAATACCAGCCATGACTGAGACACTTCCACCAGCAGAAACATTCTTCCGCGTTCCAGGCCGCAGGCTTGCCGTCTCTTCAAAACAGGCTGGAAGCGACACAACGCTCTTTTTCGTGCACGGATTGGGTGGGAACCGTCAGCAGTGGCGACTGCAGTGGGACCGATTTTCCAAAGAGCCCATCAATCTCGTCGCATGGGATGCGCTTGGACATGGCGAGAGTGCGCGCTCCAAGCACGAACAGGTTTTTGCCAGTCGGTTTTCGGTACAAGACCTTGCCGCTGTTCTGGCAGCGTTCCCCTCGCGCAAACGCATCATCGTCGCTCATTCTTTTGGGTGTCGCATCACGCTGGAATGGATTTCCGGATTACTTGCTGCTGGAGAGGACATACCCGTTGATGGCCTCATTCTGTTGGGACCGGCATCTCTTGCCCCCTCCCTAGAGGGGCCGATGTTTGGAAACTGGATGGACCGTCTGCCCTTCTGGATCGCCTCGTTTGCAAGACCGGCTTTACAGGCGCGCTTCGAGAAGCTGGCATGGGCTCCAGACGTAGATCCAGAGATACTCAAAACCGAGCGTCAGGCAACGAAGCGTAACAGCCTGTTCATGATCAATGCTGTTCGTTCCGGCGCGGCCCCGGTCAATACGGAAATCCTGCGCCATTTTGATAAGCCCGTGCATATTCTTGCTGGTCAGAACGATGGCATCGTCCCTCTGACGGAAGTCAGAAAAGTGCATGATTTTCTCCCCACCAGCACTTTGGATATCCTGCCAGACTGTGGTCATCAGATCATGCTGGAACAGCCTGTTATCGTAAACCAGTACATTGAAAAAGAACTTCAGCGACTTTCCCCCTCTCCCGGAGAGGCGCCATGACTCAGGACGTTTTAAACAACGATATTTCTGCTGACCAAGCGTCCACGATCGCTGGCATCAATGATTTTATCCTTGGTTACCTTGGCTATGACCTGCGTCTGGTCAAAATTCTTGAAGTTGCAGATCAGTCAGAAGACTGCCTGGCGAACACCTATGCCGGTCTGCTCTGGATGCTGTCTGAAACAGGTGATGTTCCATCAGAAGCGCGCCGATATCATGAACGCGCAGCTCAATCCGTTACCAATGCCCTTCCGCGTGAAAAGCTTCTGTTTTCAGTTCTGGAGGCCTCTATTGCGGACGATCCAGAGGCTATTATTCGCCTGACAGATCGTATACTCGCCCAGTGGCCGCGTGATCTGGTGATTTTGAAGCTTCGTCAGTACCACGATTTCATTCGGGGCCGCTTTGAGGACATGCTGGCCGTTGCGTTACGCAGCGAAGATGCCGCCGGAGACGTTGCCGCCCTGCACGGTATGCTGGCTTTTGCCTATGAGCAGTGCCACGATTTACCTGCTGCTGAGCGTTCTGCCCGCACAGCCCTTGCCATGGATGCATCGGAGCCGTGGGCCCAACATGCCCTTGCTCATGTTTTTTTGACGCAGGGACGCATTGATGAAGGTACCGCGTTTCTTGAAGAGCGGTCTGCTGGCTGGAAAACGCTGACCTCCTTCATGGACACGCACCTGTGGTGGCATCTGGCTCTCTTTTACCTTGCACGCAATCGGGTAAGCGACGCTGTCTCCGTTTATGACCAGCATTGCTGGACCAGAGAACGCAGCTTCTCACAGGATCAGGTTGGCGCAGTATCCCTTCTGGTCCGTCTGGAGCTTGCGGGAGCTGATGTCGAGGACCGATGGACGGACCTGGCGAACTGGCTCACTTCACGACAGGACGATGTCAGTCAGCCCTTTCTGACCCTGCAATATCTTTACGGACTACTCCGCGCCCATCGTCCGGAAGGGCAGCATCTGCTGCGACGTATCGAGGGCCTCTCTGGACAAAACCTGCCAGATCAGCGAGCGTGGGATCTGGTAGGCATTCCTCTAGCCCGTGGACTGAACGCCTATCTTCACAATGAAAACGCTTCAGCCCTGCTCTCTTTCAACGCTGCGCTTCCTCACTTGCAGGACATTGGTGGCAGCCACGCCCAGAGAGACCTGTTCATTCAAATCCATCAGAACCTGCAACGGCGCATGTCACAGGCTTGATCAAGCTCCCACGTCTGCCTTGATCCTGGCTGTAATTTCAAGCGAGCGCTTGCGGCTGTCCTGATCATGAATCGGGACTGCCACCATCAACTCGTCAGGCTTGTGACGTTCCAGGAAGTGTCTCAGTTGTCCCGTCACACTCTCTCTGGACCCGGCAAACGTATAAGCCAGTGTCTGCTCAAGGAGCGCCTGCTCCTCTGCCGACCACAACGACAGGACATTGTTGACAGGAGGTGGGAACGCGATAGGCCGCCCGCGGCGCAAAGCCATAAAATACTGGTATAGTGACGTCGCCAGGCGCTTGCCATCTGCTTCCTCATCCGCTGCAATGACATTGACTGTCAGCATCACATGAGGCCGCGCACACCTCTCGGACGGCTCAAACCGCGACCGATAGAGAGCAATGGCCTCTTCCATCTGCGCTGGCGCGAAGTGAGATGCAAAGGCGTACGGTAGCCCCAACTGGGCGGCCAGAACGGCCGAAAACAGAGACGACCCCAAAATCCAGACCGGAACGCGCAGGCCCATTCCGGGAATGGCACGTATCAAATGCGTATCTTCCGCCGCCATGGGCTCGAAGTAATGCAGAAGCTCAACCACATCTTCCGGAAACCTGTCAGGCGCCGACGGATCGCGCCGCAAAGCACGAGCCGTTCTCTGGTCAGCACCTGGTGCCCGGCCCAGACCCAGATCTATGCGGCCCGGAAAGAGCGTCTCCAATGTTCCGAACTGCTCTGCGACAACAAGTGGCGAGTGATTTGGGAGCATGATCCCGCCAGAGCCCACCCGAATACGGGTCGTTGCCCCAGCCACCTGACCGATCAGAATGGCCGTTGCCGCGGACGCAATTCCCGGCATGGAATGGTGCTCAGCCAGCCAGTACCGATGAAACCCCAGATTTTCCGCTAGTTTGGCAAAATCAATTGTATTCCTGAACGCTTCACGAGGGCCTGCGCCCCGTGTGATGATTGAGAGATCAAGAACGGAAAACGGGATCATTGTGTGGTCCTTGAGGTCAATGCGTGCAGACGTACGGCATCGTAGCACGAACCGACAAAGCCGTAGCCATTGTCACCGTACAGACTCCTGACGCAGCACTTCACTGATGCGTTGCGTTCAAGTTCCCGTCATTCAGGCGCTTCATTACTGTTGGGTCAGGACCGAAAAATGCAGGAATAATTTAAAAATTCACAGCTACCATATTCTTCAACTCGTGCATTTGAGCAATGGTGGAAGCCTTCTGCCGAGATCATGACGCAGACTTTACATCCGTTCTTTGAGGCAATCGGCGTATGGGTCTGAGAAAGTTTTAGTTCTCTGCAGGAGCCTCTCACGTAAGGGTTTTTTCTGGTTTCCGCTTCTGAACTGTTTCCTCGTTCTGACAGGGCTGCGTTCCATATGACAACAACCTTTGCCATTCTGCTGGCAACAGCCGCAATCATTGCAGTCGTCGTACTCATTGCGCGTTTTCGTTTGAACCCTTTCATCGTTCTCTTCAGCGTCTCTATTCTGCTGGCTCTTTGCGCGGGTATGCCTGCGGACAAGGTTGTCGCATCTTTCGAAGCTGGTGCCGGACACGTCCTCGGGCACGTTGGCACGATCATTGCGCTCGGGACCATGCTGGGCAAAATGCTGGCTGAGTCCGGCGGTGCTGACCGGATTGCCCTGACAATTTCAGAGCGCGCTGGTCGTCAACGGATTGACTGGGCGATGATGGTGATTGGCCTGCTTGTGGGACTGCCAGTCTTCTTCGAAGTTGGCGTTGTCCTGCTCTTCCCGCTCGCTTTCGTTCTTGCAGCCCGAACGGAAACATCGCTGCTGCGAGTGGCCCTTCCCATGGGGGCGGCGCTTTCCGTTACGCACGCCATGATCCCGCCTCACCCGGCAACGCTGCTCGCCCTCTCGGCCTATCACGCCAACACGGGAACAACGATCTTCTGGGGCGTTCTGCTGGGAACACCGATTGCGGCCATCTCAGGCCCGCTATTTGCGCGCTTCATCAGCCCCCGTGTTCTGATCACAGAAAAAAATGCGTTGGCAGAACAGTTTGTACGGCGTGAAATCCCGACAAACCTCCCAGGCTTTACGGTTACGGTCCTGACCATCACATGCCCGGTCATCCTGATGCTGATCGGCTCTTCCGCAGACATGTTTACGACTCCGAGAAGCGCACCAAACATGTTCCTGCACTTCATCGGCAACACGGACATTGCGCTGCTTCTGGCAACCGTCATGTCGTTTTACGTGCTAGGATTAGCCCGCGGCTTTTCACGAGAAACCATTCTTCGCTTCACCAATGAGTGTCTTGGCCCAACGGCCCTGATCATGCTTCTGGTGGGTGCAGGCGGGGGCTTTGGTCGTGAACTCATTGATAGTGGCGTCTCGAAAGCCATCACGGACGCTGCCGTCAGCGCGCACGTTCCACTTCTCGTGCTCGCATGGCTTCTGGCCGCGATCGTCCGCGTCGCTTGCGGGTCTTCTACCGTTGCAATGAGTACGGCCTCCGGCATCGCGGGTCCGATCCTCGCGCACTCGCAGGGCGTATCGCCAGAACTCATGGTGATTGCCACCGGCGCAGGGTCCGTGGCTTTCGGCCCCATGAACGATGCCGGCTTCTGGCAGATGAAAGAATATCTTGGCCTGACCGTGCCGCAGACAATCAAGACCTGGTCAGTTCTGGAAACGATCATTGCCGTTCTGGGACTGGTCTTCTGCGTTGGTATTTCAATGTTCATCTGATCCGCGTTGACAGAGCGCTGACACAGCAAAGGAAGAAGGATTTTCCATGAGTGTATCTCTTTTTGACCTGACGGGACGTCGCGCTCTGATTACGGGATCGTCTCAAGGTATCGGCTTCAGTCTGGCCAAAGGCCTGCAAGCGGCGGGCGCTGAAGTTGTTCTGAATGGGCGGGATGCTTCCAAACTCTCGGCCGCAGCCGAGGAACTGGGAGGTGTCGAGACACTTGTTTTTGACGTGACCGACCATGCAGCTGTTCGAACGGCAATCGATCGCTTTGAAGAAGATACCGGGCCTATTGATATTCTGGTCAACAATGCAGGAATGCAGCACCGCGCGCCCTTGGAAGACTTCCCACCAGAAATGTTTCAGAAGGTTCTTCAAACAAACCTGACCTCCATTTTCAATGTTGGACAGGCTGTTGCAAGACATATGCTAGGCCGTAGGCAGGGTAAGATCATCAATATTGCCAGCGTCCAGACGGCCCTCGCCCGCCCAAATATCTCCCCCTATACGGCCACCAAGGGTGCCGTAGGGAATCTGACTAAGGGGATGGCGACCGAGTGGGCAAGACACGGCCTTCAGTGCAATGCCATTGCGCCGGGTTACTTCGATACGCCGCTCAACGCTGCACTCGTAAATGATGCAGAATTTTCAACGTGGTTGGAGAAGCGCACACCTGCGGGTCGATGGGGACAGCTTGATGAGCTGACAGGGGCCTGTATTTTCCTTGCTTCCGGCGCATCTTCGTTTGTGAGTGGCCATGTTTTGTATGTGGACGGCGGTATCACGGTGTCTCTCTGAAGCAAACGCGCCAAATACACATCAACGCCGTGTCAGAAGCCCCATCAGGAAACAAGCACCTATCGCAGAAATGACTATCCCAACTGGCAGCTCCTGAGACGGCAAAAGACAGCGGCTGAGAAGATCTGAAAGGATTGTCAGCATCCCCCCCGCGACCATAGCGGGGATAAGGATATTCTGAACAGACCGTCCCCAGATGGGCCTTATGAGATGAGGCACAATCAGTCCGACGAAGCCGATCGGCCCACACAAAGCCACTGTCGTTGCACAGCTAAACGCGCAAAGGGCAAGAACACAAAGCCGTAGCTTTCTTGTTTGCACCCCAAGGGACGCTGCGGTTTCCTCCCCGGCCATCAAGGCATCCAGATCAGCGCCAAAAGCCCATTTACCGAAGATCACGGGCAGAAGCCCCAACACGACAAGTGGCAGGGCCGACCAGCGAGCGGCGGAAAAACTGCCCATCGTCCAGAACAGAACGGATTGCGCCGTATTACGGTCACCCCAGAAAATCAGCAGGTTTGTCAGAGTAGAGAAGACGAAGGAAATCGCCAGTCCAGACAGCAGCATCCGTTCCGTTGAGACCCGTGCGCCAGACCGGGATCTAAACGATACCAGCAACAGAAGTGCTGAGGTTGCCAGAAATGCCCCACCGACGGCACCAAAAGCGATCGTCCAGACGCCGAAAACGTCCCCCAACAATACGATGACAGCAACAGCCCCTGTTGCTGAGCCCGAGGACAACCCGAAGAGAAACGGATCTGCCAAGGGGTTGCGGGTTACGGCCTGAAGAAGTGCCCCTGCACCGGCAAGAATTGCTCCGGTCAAGAAAGCCAGAACCAGCCTTGGCATTCGCAGGGACCAGATAATCCGGGCGGCAATATCATGGCTGGCTGGACCGGCCAAAAGTCCCGCGTGCAACGAATGCCAGCGAAGAGAAGCACTTCCGAGCGTAACTTCCAAAAATGCCAGCACACTCAGAGCCGGCAAAGCGCTGATGCCAAGAACACGCTTCATCTAAGGTGCTGCGTCCGGATGGAGAAAGGCTGCAATTTTTTCGATCACATCGATATTCGCGGGAGACGGCGTCATTTCATCATAGCGCACAACCATAATACGGTTTGTCTTCAGGGCCGTACTCTCCATCAGCAATGGCTGGCTTCGCAGAAATTTCAGACTGTCTGAAACACCTGCCCCGTAATCCATCACCAAGATAGCTTCAGGATCACGCAAACCCGCGTTTTCCCACGAAGCAGCACCCCAGTTTGTTGGTAAATCACGAAAAATATTTTCGCCCCCGCCCAGCCGGATCAGCTCTGTCGCAAGGGCATATTGGCCAGCTGTAAATGGCCGGTCGCGTCCACTGTCATAGAGAAAAACACGTAACGGGTGATGGCCCTTGAGACGATCCTGAATGTGCTGAACGCGCCTCTGCCAGCCTTCGACCAATTGCCGAGCCTGCTGCTCCCGGCCGAAAACCTGTCCAAGTTTTTCTTCGTCGCCATACAGAAGGTCTAATGTCGGGAGAGCTGTAGAGTGTCCGGCCCGGAAGCAGCTTTCAGACAGAACAAGCGTCGGGATACCCTGAATTGCCAAGGTCTCGGGTGTCACATCTCCACCGACATGCATCCCATAATTCCAGCCTGCAAAGAAAAAATCTGTTCCGGCATCAAGCAATTGTTCAAGACTGGGATAGTGAGTTGCAATTTCCGGGATATCACCTTGCTGAGCTTTGAAACCCGGTGTGTATTTGTTCCAGCCTGATATCCCGGTCAAACCACGAATATAGGGCTGCAAATGCAGAGCAAAAGCCATTTCCGCCATATTAACGTCGTGGATGACAGCGTGCTCTGGCTGATGCGTGATCGTTACGGGCTTCCCGCAGCTCTGCACGGTAACCGGGTAGGCGAAGGCCGTTTGCACGGCAAAGCCACAGAACCCCAGAAACAGCATAAAGGTAGGCGTTTTCATGCGCCTCGCGGCCTAAAAACGAACGTCGTGCTGCCATCATCCAGTTGAACGGAATGAACATTCAAGCCGAACGCACACCCTAGTTCCGAAGAGAGCAAAACCTCAGAAGACGCCCCATCCAAAATGATTTCTCCGTCCCTCATCAAGAGAGTTCTCGGCGCAAAATCAGGCACGAAAGACAGGTCATGCAGGACGGCCACGATTGTCAGAGGGAGGTCACGAAGCAGATTTAGAAGCTCTGCTCTGGCCGCAAGATCCAGGTGATTCGTGGGCTCATCCAGCAACAGTATTTTGGGGGTCTGGGCCAGACATCGCGCCAGCATCACACGCTGACGCTCACCACCAGAAAGACTGCAAATCGGCCGTTTTAAAAAAGGTTCGACACGGAAATACTGGATTGCTGTTTGCAGATTCGCAGTATCCTGCTGCGCTTGGACAGTGCCCCGAAACGGGAGACGACCAAGTGCGATATAATCCTCAACTATGAATTCAGGAGTTACATCATCGGTCTGGGAAAGCCACGCAATCTCCCGCGCTACCGCTGGTCTGGACAGGGTACTGAGCAGCGTTCCTTCCAGAACTATCTCCCCTTCCGTGGGCGAAATTAATCCCGCGAGGAGCCTCAGAAGCGTGCTTTTCCCTGCACCATTCGGGCCAATGAGTGCAACATGCTCACCCTCCCTGACGGAGAAATCCGTCAAAGAGAGTATGCGGTCATACCCGACACCATGCGTCTGAAGCACAACCTCAGACACGATCAGAAACCGGCCTGAACACTGATCGAGAAGGACCGCGGCGCCCCCAGCATCACTTCACTCGGATAACTGGTGTCAGCCCACTGGATGAAGTGCTTGTTGCCTACATTGTCTACCCGGCCATAAACCGTCACGCCGCTATAGGCATGCCATGCCGCGAAAAGATTGACGAGCGCATAGTCTTTCAGACTCAGGGTGTTGGCGTAATCGCCCTTGCGGGCAGATACGTAACGCATTCCAGCCCCCAGATCGACCGGCAGATCTGCAACCCGGGACCAGACACCCCACAGGTTGGCCGTTACAGCCGGAACGTTCGGGACCTCGTTCCCGGAAGCATTCACTGACGCTGAGGGATGGAATGATCCATAACGAGACCACGTATAGGCGACATTTCCCGACAGGCTCCAGTGTTTGCCCAGCGTGAGGTCCCCCTGCCATTCCACACCCCGTGACTTCTGAACGCCCGCAGTTGCCACGCTGTCCACACCGGTGGCAACGAGAACTCGGGTACGGCTGATATCGTACAGAGACAGCGTAGAGGACAGGCGCCCTTTCCAGAAAGAACCCTTGGCGCCGATTTCTCCCTGCCTGGACTGACTCAAGCGTGAAAACTGGCCTTTATTAACCAGGAAGATATTGGAGCCCGGCGGATCTTCAGCCGTTGTGTACACGCCGTAGAGGCTGATGTTGTCTGTCAGATCATAAACAGGGCCAATCCTGAAGTTGGCAGGATTGTAGTTCCCCTTAAAGCTGGTCGCAGGATTGAACGCACCGGACTGGCTATAATTCTGGCGGTCCAGTTTCAGCCAGTCATAGCGAAATCCACCCACTACACGCAGATTGTCCCTCACGGTCAGGACGTCTTCCATAAAGATGCCTGCGTCCACCATGGTCGTGGGAGATTTTGTATATGGATACTCCCCAGCAAAACTTCCGACGGCCGTACTCTCAGGACTACTCAGAGAAACACTGTCCGCATATGTCGCGTCCGGAAAACCACGGTTCCGGATGAGCCGCACATAATACGCGTCTCCACCGACGACCAGACGGTTCTTCATTCCGAAAACGTGGAAATCAAACTGGCCATCCAGCGTGTCACCAACCTGATGCTGGTTCATATAAACATAGAACCGATCCCGGCCGACCCGACCGGGTGCAATGGCATTTCCCGCTGCGTCCGTCTGCCCGGCTGAACCGATATAGCTGTAGGATTCAGCGTTATTCCAGTTGCGCTTGGCATAAAGGACATAGGTTTTATTGTGGAACGTCATGTTCTCCGTTGGCTGCCACGTCAGATGGAGCGTCGGAGTCACATTAACCGAGCCAGCTTTTGCATCCTTGGCATTGTAATACCGCCAGAGCGATGACCGGCTTACGCCTAATCCCTTGGAAGACGACAGCAGGCCACCTACGCCATCATGGACCTGAGCCAGCGGGACCAAAGGGGTTCCATAGTACGTCGACAAGCGATCTGTCAGATAGTCGACGCCAAAGCGGGCTGTAAATTTCTTCGAAGGGTGCCAGAGCAACGTTGTCGTGAAATCGTTGCTGTGTGGATCTGCGCCAGCAACGTATCCATCAGACGAGGTACGACTGAAATCACTTCGAATGGCCAAAGTGTCGGTAATGGGAACCGAACCGCCCACGCCAGCATTCCACGTATTGAAACTGCCATAAGATACCAGAGCATTGGCATGCGGCCCATCAAACGCAGGATCACGCGTTCGCATGTCCACCGTGCCGCCAACAGCGCCCTGCCCGTACAGAACAGACGACGGCCCCTTGAGAACCTGAACGCTCTCAAGATTGAAGCTGTTGAGCGGACGGTTCACCATCGTGGTCGGGCCATAATAAATGCCATCTCGCAGGATCAGAACCTGATTTCCGCTGAAGCCGCGCATCATCATCTGCGCCGGACTTCCTGGCGATCCACCGGAAGAAACGCCCGGTGCACTGTCTGCGGCGTCTTCAGCGTGCACATAGCCGCGCTGTTCCATCACGCTGCGCTGAATCACATTGATCGTCGTAGGATTATGTTGAACTGTCAGCCCAAGTCTGCCCCCGATAACAGCACTATCCTTCAGCGGCTGCGCCCGACCGTGCGCCGTAATGTGCTCTTCTTTCGCTTTGGCTGCCGCCTTCCTGACGTCTTCTGTCTGGGCGAACGCGGGCTGAAAAACGGTCAATGCCGCGACGGGCAACACACCGACAAAACTGATTTTCCTCATGGATAACGCAAACTTCACTCAACAATGCGTCACTACGATGAGCAGGAAAAACATCCTGCTGCGTCCGGTGCACCCCGCCCTTTCGCTTCGTCCATGACCATTTTCGATGGCAGGTCTCCTGGCTTGCGGATCATCGGCAGATCGCGAGCCTTCCCAAGGCTGACGCCCCAGTGGCCGGGTTCCCGGAACCCATCGTGATCAGCCTCACCGCTCACAGTTGCGGGGGCAGCCGCAGCATTTCACTGCGTTCCCTTTTCATCCCCTTCCGGGGAACCATCATTGAGCAGGGGCATAACCGAAACTCCCATATAGTCAAACACGTATGTTATAACATATTAATAACTGAAGTTATCAATTTGAACAATGGAGGCCCCTCAATCCCTTGGAAGAGGAACCAAAACATGCCTAATCTCATGCTTTCCTATTCTGGACAGAAAGTGTCGCAGGATGAAGCTCTGTCGTTTTGGTCCCTTGGATCAAGAAACACCTGGACTCATTGATGACACTGGCATCCTGAGAAGCCTCAAAGGGATTTTGCCTGATATTACAGTTGCCCACCTGTCTCCAGAGCAGCTGGACGCCTTGCGGGCGATTAATCCGACCACTCTCCCTGTCGTTTCAGAAGCACCACGCTACGGTATTCCGTTCTCAGGTGCCGGAAAGTATATCTGCATTGGCCTGAACTATCGGGATCATGCCGAGGAAGCAGGCCTTCCCCTCCCCTCAGAGCCAATCGTCTTCATGAAAGCCATCTCTGCCCTGACGGGTCCGAGCGATGGTATTCTGATCCCCCAACATGCCACCAAATTGGACTGGGAAGTCGAACTCGCAGTCATTATTGGCACAAAAGCGTCCTACGTCTCCCCGGAGAAGGCTTTGGAGCATGTTGCGGGATATTGTGTCGCCAATGATGTCTCTGAACGCTCATTTCAGATGCAGACAAGCCAGTGGGACAAAGGCAAAGGCTGCGACTCATTCGGGCCCTTGGGACCATGGCTTGTGACGACCGATGAGATCGCCGATCCGCAAGCGCTCTCCATGCGGTTAGATGTCAACGGACACCGTCGGCAGACGGGGCATACCTCCAACATGATCTTTGACGTCCGCAGCATCATTTCACATGTCAGCAACTACATGACCCTGATGCCGGGCGATATCATTGCCACAGGCACACCTGCCGGCGTCGGAATGGGCATCAAGCCTCACCCAGTCTATCTCAAACCAGGGGATGTCGTAGAGCTGGAAATCGAAGGGCTTGGCATTCAAAGGCAGACCGTGAAGGCCAGTTCTTAGCTGATTCGACAGGAAAACGTCTTTTACGAAGCGATTCTTGAAAAACACCAATTTTCATAATTATTTTTTGTACGAACGACTTGCCCGCTCAACATCGCAGGAATGCTGCCTACAATGTAACAACTGCGAAGGTGCGTGAATTAAAGATTGAAGTTTCTGAGAATGAATATCATTTGTAACTTTAGAAATACGGGAAAGTCAGCTGAAATTCTCGTGAAAATTCATTTTCCAGGAGGCAGTTAGCCCTTTCCATGAGACTTCCAGCGTCGAACGTTCCTCAACGTACACATCTAGGCCCAATGCTTTTTACAGCACTTTTGCTGTCAGGTACGTGGAATGGCGCCTTTGCCGCGACCACTGATGACGTATCTCCAGAAGTTCGTAAGAAATCAGCTTCAACGACCGGTCTTAAAGAGGAACGTTCCGCTTCACCAAAATCGCAGAGCACGCAACAGAAACACGCGTCACAAGAAGATGAGACCCCCGGCAGCATTGAGCAGCTTCTGGTGCAGGGTCATCGCCGCAATGCCTCTACGGATGGTACCGGCACTTACACGGTTTCTGCGGTCTCCACGACGAAAATGCTCCTCAAACCGTTGGACGTTCCACAATCCATCTCGGTCCTCAGCAGCCAGCAGATGAAAGACCAGAACCTCAATACGGTTGATGCTGCGCTCAAACAGGTCGCGGGCGTGAACGTCAATATGTATGGCGACGGAACGGGGGGTTACACTGCCCGAGGCTTCACGCTACAGGCTCAGTATGACGGTGTTCCGTCTATGAGTGGGCTGACTTTAAGCCAACAGTATGATCTGGCCATCTATGATCGTATTGAAGTCCTGCGTGGACCAGACGGCATGCTTCAAGGCTCCAGCACACCCGGCGGGAGTGTCAATTTCGTCCACAAGCGCCCGACTGATGACTTTCAGGGCAATGCGTCATTCTCGGCTGGCTCATGGAACAATTACCATGCCACCCTTGATGTCGGCGGCCCTCTCGCGCACTCGAAAATTGTCTCAGCCCGACTTGTCGTCGCAGGCACCGACCGCAACCAGTTCTACAACAATGCCTATGATCGTCGCTGGACGATTTATGGCGTCACAGATGTGCACTTAACGCGCCATGACACCCTGACAGTCTCCGTGACGTCTCAAAGCAACGATACAACCCGTTATATGGGGCTTCCCCGTGCCAGTAATGGCGCGGATCTGAATCTGCCGACGAGCACGTTGGTGGGGGCCAACTGGGGCAAATCCGAAGTCCCGATGACTGAAGTTGAAGCACAACTGGAGCATCTTTTCTCTCATGGCTGGCGCGGGCGCCTCAACTACCGTCACCGAACCGCAGCCACCACACTCCAATACGCTTATCTCAACGCGTATAACGCGTCCGCAAAGACTGGCAATTTCGTCGCAGCCAATACACGGTATGACGAGACGAATGATGGCCTGGACGCATACGTCACCGGGCCGCTTCACCTCTTCGGGCAGAAACATGTTCTGATGATGGGAGCGAACTACGATCGCTATCTCTATGAAGGCGGCGGTGCCAGTGCAAACTCCCGGACCTACACGGCGCTCGCCGGTATCCCGATTAATGCGAACAATGCCATTCCGTCTCTGGCTCTCCCTACCATTACCAATCGCTACTGGGAGCCATCCACGCAGTGGGGCGTGTATGGTCAGGCACAGATCAAGCCTGTTTCACGCTTTTCCATCCTGATTGGTGGCCGGGTGAGCGGGTATGTCAGCAAGACACGTCGTATTTCCCCAACTGTTGGTGCCACCAGCACCGATATCGACCAGCAGGGCATCCTGACCCCTTACATCGGCGGCGTTCTGCACCTGTGGCCGAATGTCACGGCTTATGTCAGCTACGTTTCGACTTTTTCGCCTCAGTCTGCGTTTGATACCACCGGCCGCCTCGCACCGGTCCGAGGCAATCAGCTCGAAGGTGGTATCAAGGGAGAGTTCTTCCACGGGCACCTGGGCATGACCCTGTCTGGCTACAAAATTATTCAGAAAAACGAAGCCATCTATAACGGCACCATCGGCGCTATCTGTGGACCCGGTGGCGTGGATGACTGCTACGTCGCGACAGGCAAGACACGCAGCCAAGGTGCTGAAGCAGAGCTGATTGGCCGTCCTCTTGAGGGCTGGGATATCAATGCCAGCTATACTTATAACGACAACCGGATCGTCAATAACGGTAGCGCCACACAGTCTGGCCTAACCTATGCTGGCAACTCGCCCAAGCATCTGTGGAAGCTCTGGACACACTACCGGTTCGAGCCATATCGCGGGGCACAAAAGAATGTCTGGAGTATCGGCGGCGGGTTCAACGCTCAAACAAGTACATTCGGAACAAACCGCACCGTGACGCAGGGCGGATACATTATTGGGTCCATCCAGGCTGGATACCAATGGAACAAATATCTTTCCCTCTCCGCAACACTGAACAATATCGCCAACAAACGATATTATCAGCGACTGGGAAATCTGTATTACTACAACTACTACGGAGAGCCGCGGAACTTCATGTTTACGCTCCGTTCTAATTTCTGAAGCAAATCTCAGCCGACTTCATAAACTCTTTGATTGTGCGCGGGGCTCCATAGATATGGATGTGCCGCGTTCAAAGCTTGGGGCGCCGTCTTCTCCGTATGCGTATCCGGGCCAATCGTGCCCGGGTCGGTCTGTCTCGCCCACAGCAGTATCATGATAAGCCCGGCGATCAGGATAATGATTGTCAGAAGAACCCAGCGTTTTTCCATGATTTTTGCTCCTTGCGGCAATCAGTCACGCTTTTTGGCTGCCCGTTTGGATCATAAATCGGAGCTTGACCCAAGGTTTCCGCTACACACAAGGAAATAACTCACTGACACCAGAACGGGACGTCCTTCGAAAAAGTCTTCCATCGCTTGGGAAGTTTTTTAAGGATCTTTTTCCGCGCCCGATGCGCCATGTGAACAATAGCATCTCCTGCTTCGGCGAGGTCCGGCCTTTCTTTTATCGCCTGCCTGACCAGAGCCTCTGCCGTTGCTGCATCGTTGAAACGACCAAACAGGTCCTGCAAATCCTTGCAATGGCCCATGTAGGTTTCAACGCGGCTCCCGTTATACAGAGGAAGAATGCTCTCAATACTATAGCGCAGCCCCTTCAGAGATTTACGGACGTCATGCAACTGGCGGTCTGACAGGTGCCCGATGTGATGACCCCGCTGCTGGACTTTACGCGCCATTCGATCAAGCAGAACAGGCGCGTGGTCTTCCAAAAGCGCGTCAGCAGTCTCGGCTCCAAAAAGAGCTGCCGGGTCTTCCGTGCTTTGTCCAAGAGAAAGTAGCGTAGACGTTATGCTCGGATCAGTCAGTTTCTGTCGCATCTCCGCCAGTGCAGACACTCGCTTTTCTTTGGCTAACTGAACGAATTCACGCGCAATATCCCCGCTCACATAAGCCGGTAGAATTTCGGTCTGAAAAACATCCCAGTCTCGAACATTGCCAAGAAACTGCCCAGTTTGCTGAAAAACTGACATCTCATTCGCTAACGCTCCCTTAGGCAACAAAGGGCGAAAAGCTTTCAGGATCGTTCGAAGCCGCCTGACGGCGACGCGCATCTCATGCACAGCATCGACGCTCCCGTGTTCAGCAGCAGGCTCCGCGGCAAGAAATACCGTCAGAAAAGCACGAACAGACTGGCTCCACCCTTTCCCAACCGTCATATCTCCTGCGAAAGGTATCGCCGATTGAACTGTGACATCCTCATCATACTGCCCAAGCGCGAGCCGCACTCCCCTCATGGGAAGCGTCTCCCCCGTCAGCCATATGGGAAGATCACTTAAAGTCTGCGCAAAAGCATACAGACCTCGTACTTCACCGCTCAGGAGCGTCAGATCCAGTGCACAAACAGCTTCCGCCTGTTCTCCAGCCTGAACTGATCCGCGAGACAGAGTCACCTTAAAGCTAGTGGCACCAACCGCCGCCTTCCCCTGTAACTGCCAAAAATCTGTGCGGTATATTGGAAGAACCATGCCTGAAAAATCGAGTTTTGCAGCTTCAGTCCCTTCAAGCAGCTTGATATCTGGACGTAATCCTCTCCGGGACCAGACCCATTGTTCAGGTCGCGTCATGTTAGGCCACGTTGACAAAAGATCTGATCCAGAGCCTTGCTGCGGCGATATTGAGGAAACTCATGAAGGACAAGGCAGTCTTGTCGTAGCGGATTGTGATGCGGCGCATCTGCTTGAGTTTGTTGAACATGCGCTCGATGCGGTTACGGTCCCTGTAACGCCGCCAG
>NZ_JOPH01000033.1:0-114557 GCF_002153615.1 Gluconobacter sp. DsW_058 | reverse complement strand
ACTCCAATCAACGCAAGGAAAATGGAATCACAGAGCAGACCTCAATACCAGAGGGTTTTTCGAACCCTCCAATTTCCTTCATTATTTTTCTTACTATTTTTTCTAATAACTGGTTCTTCTAGACCGTGATCTATCGCATTTCGGATCAAGTGCATTAAGGGCTCAGAAAGTTTTTCCAAGATTGATCGGTCAATCTCTGCTTCCTCACCTTCGATATGAAACACCACATGCTTTCCAGAAAGACGCGCTGCCTCTCTCACAATTCTGTTCATACGCTGAAAAACAGCTTTAATGGGATGCGCACGCATTGCCATTACATTTTCTTGTAACTCTTGGGTAAGCTGATTCAATTCAGAAACTGCGATATCAAGTGACGATCCGGGCAAAACATTACTTGATTGCATCTGAGTCCGTATAGCTCCCTGGTTAATAACCAGCTCGCTTACTAAATCTACGAGTTTATCTACTCTGCATGTATCAATACGAATTGTAGAATGCTCTTTATTTTCGTATTGAGAAACTCGTTTCACTAATGCAGGATCGACTAAACCATCATTTGAACTTTCATGCGTCGGGATGGGTAAAGGTTGTAATTCTAAATCATCTTTGGAGAAGGGAGATTCGATAAACTTGCAGCCAAGGTCTCCCCCTGACCACTCAAATATCTCTTCAATATTCTCCCTGGCTTCAGGTGTCCTCAGAATTATTTTCCATTTGAGATAGCATACATCTGCTTTAAAATACGTCAGAGACGGAACTTCAGTAGCATCCAATTCAACCTCAATAATTCCTTTTTTCTGTAAAAATACAAGAAAATTTATTACATCGTCACCGTTCGAATAAAATGAATATTTTGGATTTATTTCAAAAAAGAACGTGTTTTCTTTTTGATCTACGATATCTATTTTGACCGGCTGAAATTTAAATTCATCTATCTCTTCCGGTACCATGGAATTCAATATCAAATTTTGATCTGGATCGATTCCATCATTTAAATAATGGTTGAGATCAGCGTAGGTTTCATTCGAATCAGATAATGAAGTACCAAATCGATAAAATGAAACAATATCAGACAAAAAATCAGTCGCTTTTAAAAAAAATTTCGACTGAACTTTGATCAATATCAAGTAGACCTGATCGAAATTTTTCCAGTACCTCCTCAAATAAATGAGCAAGACGTACCAAATTTTCCATTCCGAACGCTGCAGCTCCACCTTTAATAGAGTGAACTGAACGAAATATCGTATTTATTTTCGACAGCTTATCCGGAGACGTCCGGATGCTTCCGAGTTCGTCTTCAAGTACAGATAAGTGCTCTTCGCACTCCTGAAAAAAAACCTGACGAATTTCTTCCAAGCCTTCTTGATCGTTCATGGTAACACTCGCTCAATAGTCTCAAGCAAGCGATCCGCAGTAAATGGCTTTAACAGCCATCCCGTGGCCCCGGATTCACGTCCTTTGTTGCGAACCTCTGAATTTCCTTCAGTCGTCAAAAAAAGAATTGGCACGTATTGCGTCTTAGGTCCGGATCGCAGCTTTTTAACAAACTCTAAGCCATCCATTCGTGGCATATTCAGATCCGTAATAATAATATTCGGATCAAATACTTCCAGCTTTTCTAGAGCGTCCAACCCATCCTCTGCAGGACAGACATTATATCCAGCTTTCTCCAATATATTTCGTAGAATATTTCGGATCGTTCTAGAATCATCAACAATCATTATATTCATTGATTATTTTCCTTCTCGAGTAGGAAGGTGCCTCCCAACAATTCGAGAGCTTTCTGGAATTCAACGGATGGATTTTGAATAAAAAAACGGACTTGGCGCCCATGAGCTGTTTTTTGAGCTGAGAGTAAAATTTCGAAACACCGCCCCCCCCAGACGTTTGACAGCGCCACCATCCAAAACAATATCTGTCGCTTGGTCTCTAAGCTGCTGCAACAAATGCTTTGCAAATGCAGTTCCCATATCCGCCGGGAGACAAAGCACTGTCATCACCGAAACTCCTCCCAGCCGTCATCAGAGGTCTGAAAATCGTGCGTTGAAAATAAAGAGGTCGCGGGAACGATATTATGATCGAACTGCGCATGAACGGCTCCAAATACGTTCCGATCGCCGACATGAAAATGATGAACAATCTGCACCAATTCTCGCGCTTCTTTGCTGAGGTTATGGCTTGCAGCCGTCGCTTGCTCGACCATTGCTGCATTTTGCTGCGTATTCTGATCCATCTGGTTTACTGCCAGGCTAATTTCAGACAGATCGTTTGCCTGGCTTTGCGCAGCAGTCGCGATTTCTCCAATTAGCACGCTGATCTCGCCGACTTTTTCAACGATGGTCTTCATGGCAGCACCAGTTTCCTGAACAAGCACCGTCCCTTTGCTGACTTGCTGCGTGCTGGACGTAATAAGATTTTTGATATCTTTCGCAGCATTGGCCGATCTCTGAGCGAGAGCTCGCACCTCTGTGGCGACAACAGCAAACCCTCGTCCAGCATCTCCAGCCCGGGCTGCCTCTACGCCAGCGTTTAACGCCAGTAGGTTTGTCTGGAACGTAATATCATCGATAAGCCCCAGAATTTGCCCGATTTGTTTGGATGATTGCTGAATATCAAGCATTGCAGCCATTGCTGCTGCCATGACATCTCGAGAACTCTCAGCGCGCTCACGCGTCTGGGTCACCACAATACTGGCATGCATTGCCGCGTCTGCGGTCTTCTTGACCGTCTCCGTCACACTTCCAACGGACTGCGTCGTCTCTTCAAGTCGACTGACCTGCTGTTCCGTCCTATGGGCAAGGTCATCGGCGGCAGACGCAATTTCGGCAGATCCAGAAGAAATTGTTCCGACGCTATCATTCAGAGACATCAGGATTCTCTGAAGATCAGTCATTGTCGCATTGAAATCTTGTCGAAGGCGCTCGTATTTTGCTGGGAACGCTTCTTCCAGTTTCTGGTCAAGGCGACCGGCTTTGAGGTTCTTTAACGCAGCCCCAAGTACGTCTATCATCTCATCGCGTGAGGCCGCCTCGGCCATCGCTTCGCTTTGAGAGCGATTAGCGTCTTCCTGAGCGTTCTTTATGGAAGCCTGCGCTTCGACAGCACGCTTTTGACTTCTCTCCAGGTCAGTTTGCAGACCGAGCAAACGTTCATGCACGCCAGCGAGATCAGGAAAAAGGTTACCAGAAGAGAAGACATCCTGAACTGCCAGTTGAGACAAGCCGTACGACAGCCGCTTGGCTGGAAGAAACACTTTCCAAAAGATCAGAATGTCGGAGAGAATTATGCCCAGAAAAACCAAAGCATCTGGCGCAAGGCAATTTAAAATTCCGTAGCCAGACATTTCGCGTACGCGCCAGTACGCTGCTCCAAACAGCAGCATCATAGGAAACGCCAGAATTACGCACAGCAGCGGTAATGTAATGCCACTGCTCTCAGGGCGTACAGGCTCGCGCGAAAAGAACATTCCAGATCACCCTGTCAAAACAGAACCTGCCCCAAGTCCGCACGGCACGAGAGGCATGAAGGGCTGTTTTACCAGTGACTGATTTATACTCCGTTAACAGCGCTGACAGGGCGTTCAGGGATTATGGCTGCGAGGCTGTACTCTGACCCGCGTCTGCAGCAGGAATATCTTTATCATGTTGAGCGTAAAGATAATCATCCCGAGAGATCCAAACCCGGTAATGCTTCAGGAAGTCACTACCAAGAAGAACATCGCTTTCTGAAAGATCATCAACAACATCCAGTCTGATGTTTCTGAAAACAATGTCCCCAATTTCCAGCGTAGAAAAGAAATGTCGGTAGATTTTTATAGGGTCTCGCGTGACCCCATAGCCAGGCATGACGGGATCATTATTCAGCATAGCCTGAGTGACCCCTGCCCTTCGTGCTGCACTCATTGTCACGAGAGTTGAGGAAGCACCTGTATCCAGGATGGCCTCGGCTGGTTTGCCATTAATCTTGATCTGGAGCCTCGTTTTCAATCCATCTGTCGAAGAGTGGGTCACGGGAATTTTGTGGACTGTTCCGTCCCACCCTGGTGTCGGAAACGAACAGTCTTCCGTGCGAACCAACTGGACAACATGATCAGGCACATCGACGATGGTATCGTAGTTTGCCAGAAATTCCTGCCCGAACAGCCCAACGACAGGCAGACCATTAGCATGCCCCCCAAACTTCCCACCGGCGATGACCGCAAAATTCTTGGCGCTGGATGGCCCCATTTCCAGGCTCTTGATGCGAACAGCCTGAACGAGTTCGCTGCCGCCTACACCCGTCATGGTACCGACCGGCCCCATGACTTCCAGTCCAAACGGCGAGATATAGGCACTCCCGATTACAGAAGTCGTAGCCCCGGTATCGACTATAAGAGCCGCCGGATGCCCATTTATGCCGGCTCGGACAATCGGCGATCCAGACTCATTGATGATGGGCATGACGCCACTGATATACAGCTTGCAATTATGAGGTCCGGTAGGTGCGCAAGCCGATAGAACCCCTGAAAGGAGTCCAACGGCTCCCAATCGCTTCAACACCCGCATTACCGCACGTACCCAATCAAACGTTTCAAACAGTTACACTGTCCGCAGGTCACGTTTCTCCTGCAAGTCATTTTTTTTGTTCGAAAAAAGCATTTTTTTAAAAAACGCTCTTGCCACCCCCAGAGCACGCTGCTAAATCACCGCCACCGACCAAGAGGAAGCCAACACGGCCCCGAACGGACGGTCCAAAGATCGCCTAAAGCGATTTGCGGGTGTAGCTCAGTTGGTTAGAGCGCCGGCCTGTCACGCCGGAGGTCGCGGGTTCGAGCCCCGTCACTCGCGCCACTCTCCTTAAAGAGTGGCCACTAAATCCTCCTCCCAAAAAAATCTACAGTAAAAACGGGATTTTCCGTCTTTTAGCTTTTAAGTAATTAGCGTTACATTTAGCTACAAAGAGCCTTTGATTTCGTAAGAAATTCTTAACCTCCCAAGCAGAAACTCTAAGCATCCTCTCATCTTCTCAGGATGCACTTATGTCTTCCATTTCTGCTCTTGGTACCGCTTCCAATATGTCGGCGCTCTATGCCACAGCAACCGGCCAGAGCTCGAACGCGTCGTCTTCCGCCGAAGAGACAACCACGACGACAAACGCTGATGGCACTGTCACCACCACAGTTACAGATTCGTCCGGCAATATTATTTCTGAAAGCACAACAAGCAGCACGTCTGGAGCCACTGACAAAAGCAGGAGCCTGGATACAATGGCCTGAGCCGACTCACTCAGGCTGTGAGGTAAACCTCCAGAACCTTATCTGGAGGTCCATCCATCCGGATTTTCCCATTTTCCAGCCAGATAACCCGCGTACACCATTTCCGCATAATATCTGGCTGATGGGTTGAAATCACCAAGATGTCCGCGTGCTCAACCATGGCTTCCAACCGTTCCCGTGCCTTGTTCATAAAGGCACCGTCCCCGGCCAAGAACCATTCGTCCATGAGCAAGATCTGCGGCGTCATGGCTGTTGCCAAACCGAAAGCCAATCGAACCGTCATTCCTGCGCTATAGGCTTTGACGGGCATATCCATATAACTGCCCAGATCAGCAAATGCCTCGACATCCTGATCCAACTGCGCCGTCTGCTGCTTGGAAAGGCCACCGTGTAGCGCAAACAGGCGGATATTTTCGCGTCCTGTCAGCTCCATGTTCATGCCAAGGCTGCTATCCAGCAATGTCCCGATTGAGCCTTCCAGGCGAACATGCCCGTGTACTGGCTCGTAAATACCCGCGAGCGAACGAAGAAGTGTCGTTTTACCGGCACCGTTTCGGCCGATCAAACCAAGCCGCTCACCCGGCGCGAGACTGAAGCTGATATCTTGTAAAACGCTAACAATAGTTCTCTCACGGCCATCCTGAACAAGATGCGCTGCCGGAGAACCGGGACGAAGACTGGATAACCTGCCCCCTACATGCCGCTTCAATGAGCGACTTTGGCCATGATACAGGGGAAAGTCGATCCGAAGCTGATCAACGACAATACTTGGCATTACATCAGATCCAGTATGGAATACGGGCACGCATACGACAGAACAATGCAGCAGCAGCAGCCCAAAGAAGGATGCCCTGTCCGATAGCAGCATACCAAAGAACGGGTCTGACCTCGTACCCCATGAGTGGGCCACGCATGACTTCAATAATGGGGTAAAAGGGATCGAGCAGCAGATATTGGCGCCCGGCATAGATCAGATCGGGCTTCCAGATCACAGGCGTGACGAAAAAGAAGATCTGCAGTAGTGACGCCATGATCGGTGCAATATCCCGAAAGCGTGCCCCCAGCATACCAATCAGCAAAATGATCGAAAAACTGTCCAGAAGCCAGAGCGGGACGCTCAGAAGCAGGCTCCAGCTCTGCTTGGGCCAGATATGATAGATGCCAAACACAACGGCAATCACGACCACGTTGTGAAGCAGCATCAGCACGTTACGGACAATCAGTCGAATAACCGGCAGTGTGGCGGGAATTCTTCTGGCATGGAATAGCGACGTACTCTGAGTAAAAGCTGTTGCCGCATCATTAATGACGCCGCTGACATACCCCCACAATACAATCGAAAGCGACAGGAATGGCAGGTAATGCGGCAGATCCATATGGAAAAGATAGCCGTAGACCACCCCCATGGCTGCCGTCATGATTGCGGTCGAAAGTGTCAGCCAGAATGGCCCCAGCACTGACCCGCGATATCGGAGCTTGATGTCCAGCCAGCCAAGAGCAACAGCCAGTGGCAGCAGCCGAAAGCCGGCCTTCAGGTCATCCAATGCGGCCCGGATACGGCCGAATCCCTTCTGGGGAGCCAGATCGAGTATGGGAGTACGGGAGTTGCTGTCTTCCATGGGCTTCTCCCTACCATGAAAGACGTTTCTGCCCACCCCTGCGGGCCGTCGAAACACCTGTCCGCAGATAAAAGAATGTTTTCCCTTGCATCTGGCCGCGTCCTCGCCGAAATGCTGCGGTCATGTCTTATGCTGTGAAGGAAATGTTCGTCACCCTCCAGGGAGAGGGTGCGCAGACGGGTCGCGCCTCGGTATTCTGCCGGTTTGCCGGGTGCAACTTGTGGTCAGGCCGAGAGCAGGACCGTGAAACGGCAGCATGCCGCTTCTGCGACACGGATTTTATTGGAACCGACGGTGAAGGAGGCGGCCGCTTTCAGGACGCTGCGACTCTGGCGGATACGATCGAACAATGCTGGCAAAGCGTCGCTGATGCTTCGGGCCGCCGTTATGTTGTGTTCACAGGAGGAGAGCCACTTCTCCAACTGGATGCGGAACTGATTGCTGCCGTTAAGGCCCGGGGGTTTGAGATTGCCGTTGAAACCAACGGAACAATCGTCGCACCGGACGGGATCGACTGGATCTGTGTCAGCCCCAAGCCGGGTGGCGCCATGGTCCAAAAAAATGGCTCGGAACTGAAGCTCGTATATCCCCAGATCGAGCTTCCGCCCGAACTGTTCGACACGCTATCCTTCCAGCACTTCTGGTTGCAGCCAATGGATGGACCGAACCGCCTGGAGAACACGCAGGCTGCTGTTGCGTATTGTCTGGCACATCCGCGCTGGCGCCTTTCCCTGCAAACTCACAAGATGATCGGAATTCCATGAGCAACGCCGCCCTTGTCCTGTTTTCTGGCGGCCAGGATTCAGCAACCTGCCTCGCTTGGGCTCTGTCCCGTTTCGATCGTGTTGAGACGGTAGGTTACGCTTACGGACAGCGACATCTTGTCGAGCTTGAGTGCCGTGACACACTGCGCGCGCAGATGGCAGCCCATTCTGCAGAATGGAAAGCAAGGCTGGGTGAAGATCATACCATTGGTCTGGCGTCCCTTGGTGCCCTGTCCGAGACCGCTCTGACCCGAGAAGCCGAAATTGGCTTCAACGAAAGTGGTCTGCCCAATACCTTTGTGCCAGGTCGCAACCTGATCTTCCTGACGTTCGCAGCAGCATTGGCTTATCGTCGCAACGTCAAGCATATCGTTACGGGCGTCTGTGAAACCGATTATTCGGGCTACCCGGACTGCCGCGACGATACAATCAAAGCACTGCAGGTTGCCCTGAACCTGGGCATGGACCGGCGCTTTGTGCTGCACACGCCCCTGATGTGGATCGACAAAGCCCAAACCTGGGATCTGACGGAAGAACTGGGTGGAAAAGCACTCGTAGATCTTATCAATCAGGAGAGCCACTCCTGCTATATGGGAGATCGCACACATCAGCACGCCTGGGGTTATGGCTGTGGCACATGCCCGGCCTGCCAGCTCCGTGCTGAAGGATGGCGCCGTTATTGCGAGAGCAAAGCATGACCGCAGAACTCGTCTTTACGCGCCGTTTCTGCATGGGCCACAGGCTTATTACTGGCACCAGTGAAAAGTGTGCGGTTCCCCATGGGCATAATGAATATGTGAAGGTTACACTCCGGCCCGTCGACGAGAAACGGCTGGATGGTCACCAGAACATGATCCTGCCATTTACAGAGGCCAAAACCCGTTGGCATGATTTCATAGACAACAGTCTCGACCATGCTTTGCAGCTATCGGAGCAAGACCCGTTGCTGGCATGGTTCCGGGATCACGAGCCTGAACGCGCACGCAGGATCGTCGTCACGCCAGGCGACCCTACGACCGAAGTCATGATCGCGCTTCTGCTTGCCAAGCTGACAGCCATTCTAGCCGATCAGGGCGGAAAGCTTCGTGTTCATGAAATTGAGCTTGAAGAAACCCCGACCAATACGGTCAAGCTCAGCGGCGATCCCTCATTCTATCTTCCGCAAGTCGAGCGCGCTGCCCAAGCCTGCTGGTGGAACCGGGCAGACATGAGCATATCGGATCTTTAAAGCCTGTCAGCTTCGCAGAAGAGACAGGATCTCCATGCGGGCTGCATGATCATGCTTCCAGGTTCCACGGGCAATCATTGTAACCGTAGTGGAACCAGGCGAGCGTACACCGCGCATACTCATGCACATATGCTCGGCTTCAATCACAACGAGAACAGCTTCCGGCGCCAGCACATCCTCCATGGCCTGCGCGACCTGATCGGTCAGGCGCTCCTGCAACTGGGGACGTCGAGCAAAACCTTCCACAACGCGCGCCAGCTTACTAAGGCCCGTCAAACGCCCGCCTGCCGGCAGATAGGCCACATGCGCCTTACCATGCACCGGAAGAAGGTGATGCTCACACATGGAATGGAAATGGATATCTTTGACGATAACAGCACCATGATGCTGGTCTGCTGAGAACTGCGTCTTCAGATGATCGCGCGGGTCTTCATACAGACCTTCGAACACTTCCAGATACATCTTTGCCACGCGCTGAGGCGTGTCATGTAAGCCCTCGCGTTCCGGATTTTCCCCGATCGCTTCCAGAATTGTACGAACTGCGCCCGCAATCCGCTCCTGCGCATCGGCAGGCCGAGACAAGCCTTCGAGCGGACGCAGATCTTCATTGCTGGCTTTTGCAGCCGTGGCGTTCCGGTCAGTCATGTCGGGTTTCAGGCTCCTTCGTTTCCCGAAGCGGCACGATCCGGGTCACGCCGGGTCACATCTCCGCTGGTTCGAGGCAGGACTGCTAGCGCGTCCGCCACCCGACGTCCACCAATCACACGCTCTGCCGCTATTTCCGCCAGAGGCTCGAGAACAAACGCCCGCTCAAACACATGACGATGCGGCAGCGTCAAAATACGGTCAGAAATATTGCATTCATCATAATGAAGAAGATCAATATCGATGGCCCGCGCGCCCCAGCGGACACCCGGCAGCCGACCCAACTCCCGCTCAATCCGCTTACAAATCGCCAGCACTGCATGAGGACGCAGCGTTGTCTGACCCGTTACACACAGATTGACGAATCCCGGCTGATCGATCCCACCCCACGGCGCACTATCGTACAAGGAGGAGACGCTCAGAAGCTGCAAGCCACTCTCCAGAGACAGGCAATCTGTTGCGGCTGCCAGAATTGCCTCACGGTCCCCCAGATTGGCGCCCAGCGAGAACGCAACCTCATGAACCCGCTGGCGCTCAACTGTCGTCGCGGTTTCCGATACCGGATAGGGCACAGGTGCAGACGGCTTGCGCACGGTCACAAACACCTGCTCAACACGCCCCAGTCGCTTCAAGACCTCATCAGCAATCCGTCCCGCCAGGGCCTCTATCAGGCCCATGGGCTTTCCGGTCACGATGTCAGAAGCGATATCGCACAAAGTGCCGTAGCAGACGGCCTGAAGGTAATCGTCTGTTTCGATAGCCCCTGAGAGATCTGCACGAATCTCGATATCAATGATGAAGCGTTGCCCGATCCGGTTCTCTTCCGGCAACACGCCATGATAGCCGAACAGACAAAGATCCCGAACAAAGACGGCAGTCAGCGGGGCGGTAATCATTTACAGTCCTTCAGGATCTGGCGCATTGCCAGCGCATCTGCATGCTCCCGAACGTCATGAACACGCAGAATATCAGCGCCAGCATCTGCACCGAAAAGATTGGCAGCCAGGGTTCCCGCCAGCCGTTCATCTACAGGACGCCCTAGCAGATATCCAAACATAGACTTCCGGGAGAGACCCAGAAGGACCGGCAGACCATACTCCTGTCTCAGAATACCAAGGGAGGCCACGGCCTGGACGTTCTGATCCTGTGTTTTTCCAAAACCAATTCCCGGGTCCAGAATCAGGAAGTCTTTCTTTACCCCGGCCTTTTCAGCCAAATTGAGTGAATGATCAAAAAACCGGCGCCAGTCCGCCAATAGGTCCAGTTGATCATCACAATCGTGCCGGTTGTGCATGAGAACCGCCGAAGCTCCCCTGTCTGCCACCACGAACGCCATATCTGGATCGGCCTGAAAGCCCCAGACATCATTGATAACTCGTGCGCCCGCCTGAAGAGATTTCCGAGCGACCACGGCTTTCGTTGTATCGACCGAGATTGGAACGCCCTCGGGCGCAAGACGGTTAATAATCGGCTCAAGCCGTGCCCATTCTTCATCGGCCGGCACTGAGCGAAAACCGGGTCGCGTTGACTCCGCCCCGATATCCAGAATATCGGCACCATCAGTGAGCATGGACCGGGCGTGTGCCAGCGCTGTTTCCGGGGCCTGAAAATGACCGCCGTCAGAAAACGAATCCGGCGTAACATTCAGGATACCCATCAATAAGGGCTGTCTTCCTGAAGGGGAGCCAGAAAGACGTGAAGTGCTATTTTCAGACGGAAACAGAGAGAACAGTTTCGATATACCTTGGTGCGAGAAGAGCCGGAGAATCCCAGCTTCTTCAACTGTAAGAGACCTGCATCGTAGTCCGTCCGCATGTGAACGGACAGTGGCGAAGTTTTCGCCTTGCTACATGGAAGACGATCTTCACGAGAACGCCTCCATGCTCATATGGCACTCAATTACGGCACTAATTGGGATCCGAAATTTACGCTTTTCACATTCCCTGCAACGGCCCTTCCGGCACCTACGAACTTCTCTTAAGAATTCAGGATTTTCTAGCCTGCTCCAGAAAGGCTTCCATCTGCTCTTCATTAAGAGCTCCCGGAGCGACGGCAGCCGAACCGAAAATAAACGTCGGCGTCCCGTCAAGATTGATCGCACGCCCCTGATCCAGATTGGTCGTGATCAGAGCGACAGTAGCAGGCGAGCTCATGTCTGCTTTCAGGCGATCGGCATCCAGACCGTTTGCCTTCGCAAGCTCCGTAATCCGTTCCATGGTCGGCTTGGTGGTATCCGCCATCAGGGCCTGACGCATCACGTCATATTTCCCCTGCGCGCTGGCAGCGAAAATGGCCCGGCTATCCAGCACGCTGCCGCTTCCCAGAACTGGAATAACCTTTTCAACCAGACGGACATCCGGATGACGTGCCAGGAAACGATCAACTTCCGGCATCATGGCCCGGCAATATGAGCAGCGCGGATCAAAGAATTCCACCACGGTAATTTTTCCGTGCGGATTACCGCGAACAGCATAGTCAGGAGCCGTCTGCAACTCATGCAGATGCGTTTTTACAGCCTCAAGAGCCGAATCCTGTTTCTGCTGCTCCGCTTTCTCTCGCAGGGAGCGGATGGCATCCGTCAGAATGGAAGGATCTTCTTTCAGAGCCTGCCGAAGGATCTGAACCACTTCGGCACGCTGTGCAGGCGTAAAGTTTTCTGAGGGGCTTCCCGAAGCGGCCATCGCAGCATTCCCGTAGGAAGAAAGCGCAGCAAAAACGGCGAAAACCGTTGCGGACAGGCGATGTTTCACAGAAGGCTCCGGATTGCAGAAGACGCGGCACCGTAACTGTCCGCGGCCATTAATGAAAGACTGTCACAAAGAGAAGCGCCCAAGACCTCTCCCACAACAGAGGGATTACCGTTATGACTGAGCAAACTGAATGTGAGGTCTCTTCCGAATGGGGAGCATCTCACTTGCCGGACCCGAGACCAGATAGTGGAGAAACGCCAGGTGGCGCACCGTCGAAACCAGATTTCCCTCCGCGGCTCCCGTAAGGCAGGCCGCGTGTCGTTCCACCTTCTGGCTTCGGTAGCCTCAGGGCTCCTGCTGACTGCCTGCTCAAGCATTCCTGGCTTCACGTCCCTCGTGGGCACAGCTCCTGCCCCGGCTCTCACAGGCAGCATCGGCACAGTGGTCGCTGATGAACCACAGGCAGCACTTGTTGGCCACGATGTTCTGGCACGCAAAGGCAATGCTGCAGACGCCGCAGTGGCCACAGCCATTGCCCTTGGTGTGACCCTTCCTTCCCGCGCGTCTCTGGGCGGTGGAGGCGCATGCCTCATATCCCAGCCCGGCGCCCCTGCTCAGAGCATCAGTTTCCTCCCCGCTGCGGGAAGCAGTGCTGGTGGCAATCGCCCGGCATCCACGCCTGCCACGCTCCGCGGCCTGTTCCTGATCCATCACCATTATGGCTCGGTTGAATTCAACGACCTGATCGCTCCCTCGATGAACCTTGCCAGCAACGGTATCACCGTGAGCCGGGCTCTTGCCTCTGATCTGGCGGTCGTACGCACTGCCCTTCTGGCTGACGAAAATGCACGGGCAATCTTCGGTCGTGGCGAAGCTGGAACCCTGACTTCTGGCGATACTCTGATCCAGCCTCGTCTGGCTGGCTTCCTGGAACGGGTTCGGTCCGCAGGCGTTGGCGATTTATATAACGGTGCGTTGGCGGACGTTTACAGCACAGCCGCTCAAAAAGCTGGTGGGGGCCTCAACACCAGCGATCTACGCAGAACGCTGCCGGTTGAGACAGTTGCTCTCACCACACAAGCCAACGGCATCAGCGCTTCGTTCCTTGCGCCACCCGCTGATGGCGGCCTTGGCGCAGCCATTCGCTATACGACCGGTTCATCTGCCCAGGGCGCTGTCAGCGCCTGGCGCGCTTCGGGCGCAACGGATGTCGCTGCCGCACAGGCAGCTCTGGATAACGGCAAGACAGGAGGTAGCGCTCTTCCTGCACTTCCAGCCTCCACATCCTTTGTCGTCACAGACCGTAATGGCATGGCCGTTGCTTGCAGCCTGAGCGAGAACAATCTGTTTGGAACAGGCCGTATCGCTGGCAGCACGGGCATCGTACTTGGTGCATCTCCCGCCGCGACACCTCGCCCCCTCCTCGCAGCGGCAATTCTGAGAGACCGTCGCGGATTGAAGGCTGCGATTGCGGCGTCTGGCCAGAATGATGCTGCGGATGCTGTAGGCGATGCGGCACGGGCTGCAACTCAGGGGGCAGAAATTGCCCATTCCGGCGCAGGTCGCGTCAACGCAGTAACATGCACTGACGGCAATAACTGCCACGGAAACACCGATCCGCGCGGCGCAGGCCTTGCCGCGGGAACAACGAACTGATTACCCGGTAAAGCTTCTTACAAGGCTCCCCGCCACCAGTGACCAGCCATCGACGATCACAAAGAAGATCAGTTTGAAGGGCAAAGACACTGTGCTGGGGGGGAGCATCATCATGCCAAGGCTCATCAAGACACTCGAAACAACGAGATCGATGACGAGGAATGGCAGATACAGCAGAAATCCCATTTCAAAACCGCGCCGCAGCTCTCCAATCATGAAAGCCGGCACAAGAACACGCCACGGTGTGTCCTCAATTTTTTGAGGCGGCTTTTCATGGGCAATGTCCAGAAAGGTTGAAATGTCTGCAGGCCGTGCCGTAGCGGCCATGAAATCATGAAAAGGCTGCGCAGACCGGCTTAACCCTTCCATCTCACCAACCTGCCCCGCCATCATGGGAGCGACGCCTGTATCCCAGGATTTCTGAAGCGTAGGCTGCATCACAAATAACGTCAGAAAAAGCGCCAACCCGATCAGAACGGTGTTCGGCGGCGTGCCCTGCGCGCCGAGTGCGCTTCTGAGCAACGACAATACAATCACGATCCGCGTAAAGGCTGTCACCATCACCAGAAGACTGGGGGCAAGCGACAAAACGGTGATGAGGGCACTGAGCTGCACCAGCCTGCTGGTCGTTCCAGCCCCGCCGGACTGCCCCAGATCAATACTGACGGCCTGAGCATATGCCAGATGCGGGCACAACAGACAGAGCAGGAGCGCAAAGAGGAGAAGGCAGGACTTCACGAGGCCTCCTCCAGCGCTGCAGCAAAACCGGTTCTGTCACCATGCCATTCCAGCAGCACATCCTGACTGCCACCAGTCAAAACCAGAACTTCGCGGCTACCGTACCGTATGACTGAAAGTCGCCGGGTGCGATCCAAGGCCATCTGTCCCACAAGAGACAGCCCCGCACCGGACTTTCCATGCCCTCCCTGGCGAGAGCGGACGGCCTTCAGCAAAGGCTTCAGACCGACAAGAAGCACTATTATGAACATTAACGCCGAACAGGCAGTTAAACCGTCATGGAGGGTCATGGCACCGTATTTCCTTCACTTTGGAAAAGAGTGCCGGACAAAGATTAATAGACGCCTAATAGCGGCTGGAATTCTGCTCATCACGCGCCCGATTATCATCGGAGGCCGGAGAATCATGGATGGTATCAACCATTCGTTAAGCACTTTCCGCCATGATCAACTCTATCGGGCCGAAACAGGGTTCTGCATGGAGGGAAACTGCAGCAATGCGCAACACGGACACCAAAGCGACCAGTGGCACAAACCTGTTTGCCCTTGGTCAGGACCGTCTGAACTGGCTTCAGGCGCGTCAGCAGGTTCTTGCAGGTAACATCGCCAATGCAGATACCCCTGATTACACGCCCAAGGATGTCTCCCCTTTTGAAGCGGCATTAAGCCAGTTCGAGATCACGCCCACAGCGACGCAACCTCAACATATCGGCTCATCAGCCTCCGTCACGCATGTGCAAGACGTTGAAACCGAGCAGTCTCTGGATGGCAACCAGGTTTCCCTCGATCAGCAGATGGAACAGGTGGCAGACGTGAGCGACCAGCAGCATCTCGCAGTCAATATCTACGGAAAATACATGAGCATGTTTCAGACAGTTCTCGGCAAATAAGGGGAATTGACCCATGAACCTCTCCAACACCATCGGCATTTCTGCCAGCGGGATGGATGCTCAGGCCCAGCGCCTGCTGATTGTGGCCGAAAACCTTGCCAACCAAGACACGACAGGCTCCACACCTGGCGCGGATCCCTACCGACGAAAAACCATCACCTTCGCAGAACACGTGGACAACGACACGGATCGTTCCACCGTCGATGTGCAGGAAATCGGCCGGGACATGTCTGACTTCCAGACGAAGTATGACCCGTCTCATCCAGCGGCCAATGCACAGGGTTATGTGAAAATTTCCAACGTGGATTCAATGGTGGAGATGATGGACATGCGCGAAGCCGAACGCTCGTACGAAGCCAACCTCAACACCATGCAAAGCACCCGTACCATGCTGTCCCGCACACTGGACCTGTTGAAATAACTCATGATTACGTCCCTCTCCCAAGCGCATAGCGCATACGCCCAAAGCCTTCAGAGCCGCTTTCAGACAGGAGTGACGGACGACGTTCCTGATGGCACGGCTGCCTCAGGCGATTTCGGCTCTGTCATGTCGCAGGCGGTCAGCAGCGTCATCAACACTGGCCATGATGCAGAAGCACAGTCTGCTGCCGGACTGCATGGCGGCGGGGACATGACCCAGATCGTCACAGCCGTATCCAACGCCCAGCTCGCGCTTCAGACGTCCACGGTTCTTCGAGACCGAATGGTGCAGGCGTACCAGGACGTTATGAAAATGACGATCTGACCAATGCAGGCAATCGATCTGGGCGCAATTCTGGAGCAGACCTTCATTGTCGCCCTCAAACTGAGCGCTCCGGCTCTCCTCACTGCGCTGGCCGTTGGCCTGTTGGTGTCACTCTTTCAAGCCGTCACGCAGCTGAATGAGAGCACATTGTCCTTTGTCCCCAAAGTAATCGCCATCGGTGTTGTCATGGTGATGGCAGGCTCCTTCATGACGGCAACCCTACTGACGTTCACCCGACATCTGTTTGATCAGCTCATTCTCGTCGGAACAACGTGACATCGTTTCCTTTTCCAACGGATCTGTCAGGACAGGCTCTGACAGAATGGGCCTTGGCGTTTGTGCTGGTTCTTTGCCGAACGGGTGCGACGGTCATGGTGATGCCAGGACTGGGGGAACAGTCGCTCCCCATGATGATCAGAGCAGGAATTGCTCTGACGCTTACCTTTCTGATCCTTCCCTTGGTTCTCCCTTTGCTGAACACTTCGCAGCTCGACACGCTCGGCCCGATAGCGCTCGCAGGAATGATATCTGTGGAGCTTTTCGCTGGCCTTCTGATCGGATGGATTGCACGCCTGATTACGATGGCGCTCCCTATTGCCGGTCAGATGATCGCCATGTTCATCGGTATTTCCAGCGTGCTCCAGCCAGACCCCGACCTTGGCTCCAGTAGCTCAGCGCCCGCACGCTTCATGAATCTGCTCGCCCCTCTGATCCTGTTGAACACCGGTGCCTACCTTTTGCCAATTCACGCAGTAATTGGCAGCTACAGCCTCATTCCGCCGGGAGGGGCGCTCATGAACCATGCTGCAGTTCCACACTGGCCCATTCTGGGAGATGCGGCGCGCAGTATTATTCAGATGACGGGTAAGGCATTTTCCCTTGGGCTAGAGCTTAGCGCTCCATTTCTGATCCTGTCGCTCGTCTGGGAAATGATGCTCGGGATCATGACGAGGCTGCTCCCAAATCTGCAAATTTATAATGCCGCCAACCCTTTACAAATGTTGGGAGGCATTGCGCTCCTGGGGTTAACACTTCAGGCTATGCTGACAGTCTGGCAAGGACAGGCTTTCGATGTGCTCCGTGCACTGCCAGGGCTTTGACGCGTGGCAGACGCAGAAGACAGAACAGAAGCCCCTTCGCAACAAAGGCTCCAGAAAGCCCGAGACGACGGACAAATCGTTCTTTCTCGAGAAGCCATGAGCTTTACTGTCCTGCTCGGCGGCCTCCTGGGTATTTTCGCGCTTCTTCCGTTTTTTGTGCCCAACTTTGTGCACAACATGAAAAGTCTCATGGACAATGCCGGAACCATTTCGATGGTACAGGGCGGCCTTCTTTCCACAACGCAACACACCATCACCGCAGGCCTTGCACTCGCCCTTCCCATAGCAGGGCTTATCACGGCACTCACGCTCGGTGTGGGTTTCCTGCAAACCGGCTTTCTGATTCATCCCGGATCATTACTCCCCAAGATGTCCCGTGTTTCTCCTATGGGAGGTCTTAAGAGGATTTTGGGCGGCGGGACCTTGCCGGATACATTCAAAGCGCTCGTCAAACTACTTATTTTCGTAACTGTACTCTGGCACCTGGCGAAAGGCATTATCCCTGACGCCCGGAGTATGACAGGCCTCAACGCAAGCGCCATTCTGACGACTGTTATTCGTCTGGGGCTCAGTGGCGCCACAGGCATGATTTTGGCTCAACTTGTGATTGCTGGAGGCGACATCTTCTGGATGCGCTTTCGGCATACAGCCAAACTCAAAATGAGCCGGGAAGAGCTCAAGGAAGAATACCGAAATACTGAAGGCGATCCGCACGTTAAAGGAAAACTGAAAGCGATGCGCGCCAAGGTAGCCAGGCAGCGCATGATGGACGCCGTAAAAACCGCTACGGTCATTGTGTCCAATCCAACGCACTATGCCGTCGCACTTGTTTATGAAAAGGGGGCATCAAGTGCCCCTAAGATCGTTGCCAAAGGTGTTGACGAGGTAGCCGCGCGCATTCGCGAACTAGGACAGGACCATCGCGTACCCATCGTAGCGAATCCTCCTTTGGCCCGCGCTCTTTATCCCTTGCCTCTCGAAAGTGAAATTCCGGCAGAGCATTTCAAGGTCGTGGCCGCAGTCATCGCTTATGTATGGAAACTCAGAAGGCCAGCCGGCAACCATTCTCCGATCAGATAAAAAGAATCTTCTTTTTTCTAATGCTACCCCCTTGGCGAAGCCGCTTGTTCTCATGATATGGTGACCAGAACATTTGTGAACACGACACCTCAGAATACGATGAAATTCTCTCTGGTGAGAGGTGCCCTCCTATGCGGAGGGCGTGGCAAGGTCTATCGTGTTCCTACCCACCAGCCATGAACGATTACGAGGATTGAATGGACAAGACCAAGGCGCTTGAAGGCGCTCTCAGCCAGATCGAGCGTGCGTTCGGCAAAGGGTCGATCATGCGGATGGGCCAGCGCCCGAAAGAGCAGGCTGACGTCATTTCAACCGGTTCCCTAGGGCTTGATATCGCTCTCGGAATTGGCGGCATGCCCCGCGGCCGTGTTGTCGAAATTTATGGGCCGGAAAGCTCCGGCAAAACCACGCTGGCACTGCATGTTCTGGCTGAAGCACAGAAAAAGGGCGGTACGGTCGCCTTTATCGATGCGGAACATGCGCTTGACCCTGGATATGCCAAAAAGCTCGGCGTCAACGTCGATGACCTTCTGCTGAGCCAGCCAGATGCCGGTGAGCAGGCGCTGGAAATTGTCGATACGCTGGTTCGTTCCGGCGCCATTGATGTTCTGGTTGTGGACTCAGTGGCCGCGCTGGTCCCCCGGGCAGAACTCGAAGGCGATATGGGCGACAGCCACGTCGGCCTTCATGCCCGCCTCATGAGCCAGGCCCTGCGCAAGCTGACCGGAACCGTCTCACGATCGAACACACTGGTCATCTTCCTCAACCAGATCCGCATGAAAATCGGCGTGATGTTCGGCAACCCGGAGACCACAACCGGCGGTAACGCGCTAAAGTTCTACGCTTCCGTTCGTCTTGATATCCGGCGCATCGGCTCCATCAAGGACAAGGATGAAGTCGTTGGAAACCAGACGCGCGTCAAAGTTGTCAAGAACAAGATGGCCCCGCCGTTCCGTCAGGTTGAGTTCGACATCATGTACGGTGAAGGCATCAGTAAGGTCGGTGAACTTCTTGATCTTGGCGTGAAAGCGAACATCGTCGAGAAATCCGGCGCATGGTTCTCTTTCGATAGCCAGCGCATTGGTCAGGGACGTGAAAACGCCAAGCAGTTCCTGCGAGACCATCCTGAAATGGCACAGGAAATCGAGCGTCGCGTACGTTCTGAAGCCGGGGTCGTGGCAGAAGCCATGATGACAGGCCCAGAGAGTGACGACGACGCATCAGCTGAAGATTGATTTCAGCAAAAAGAGGCTCCGACAAGGGGCCTCTTTTTTTGTCTGTTGGAAGACAGCAAAGCCAATATCAGATTGAAGAAACGCTTTCTTGCCCTGTCTTCAGCCCAAAGCATTGCAAGGCATAGACCTGATAGCTATGGGCCCTCCGGCAGATTAAAGACCTGAAACAGGGCATAAAAAAAGATCAGGCGAACCTGATCCTTTTGGTCTTCCGAAGTTCCAAAAATTATTTCAGGCGGCAGACTTCGCGGGGCATAGCTTGCTGCGCAGACATGCCCATGTCTTTGCTCCCTTGATAATCGCTCTCGCAATGGCCGGAGTGGTTGTCGGCCGAAGCAACCGCGGATCATAGCCTGCAAAGCGGCGGTCATTTTCATCAAGGCAGAGTTGCATCAGGTCAGGAACATTGACGTCCATATTCGTCATATCCTTGGCCCCTGTGACCGTGAAATTATTGTCCTGCGTGTGCTCTTCACCGCTCTCGTCGATGCTGCGCGCCAAGCCCATGCGCTCATACGCCAGGAAGATCCAGACGCCGATAACACGCGCTTCAAACCATGGGCGCTTCCAAAACGGCATTGTTGCCCGGTGCCAGGCCAGCCAGTTCGCAAACAGCAGAATGTGGCGGCATTCTTCCTGCATCACAGGCTCAAATGTCTCGATCAGTTCCGGCGGGAAGAGCCCTGCACGCTCAGCCAAGGCAAACAGGCCAAAGGCAAAGAAACTATCCACACATTCAGAGAAGCCCGTCACCAGGTAGGCCCATTCCGTGTCTTTCGGCTCCACATAGGGAGGCTCAGGCGCCATCGGAATTTTGTAGGCTTCAACCAGCTTGGTCAGAACTTCCTTATGGCGATTTTCTTCCCAGGCATTGCGGGACAGAGCGTCCTTCATGTCCGGGTCATCAATCATCGCCGCATAGGCGGCCATACGGAGGCGTGCCTTGCCTTCAGTCTGAACAGCAATATCCCAGATTGGCAGGGACGTGATGCGATGCAGCGTTTCCGGATCAAGTTCCGGCCAGTCAATGACCGAAGGCTTGTATGGATTGAACGTGTCGCGAAACATCTGCGCGACAGCCTTCTTGTGCTCTTCCGTTCCCGGCTTGAGAGGCCCCTTGATTGGGCTGCTCCAATGGCGCGCTTCATAATCGACGCGCTCAAGCGTCTTCTCCGACGGTGCGTCGGGAAGGTGGGAATAGATTTCGGCCAGGCTTTTCATGATAGTCTTCGCGGCGTGCCCTGCGGCACGCCGTGCCCCTTGGAGCTTGTAGTTTTACTTCAGGTCGGTCGCGGAGTGGATGATACGGTGAACAAGCCCGTAGTCGATCGCTTCCTTCGCGGACATCCAGTAGTTGCGGTCCGTATCCTTGGCGACCTTCTCGTAGGTCTGTCCCGTTTCCTTGGCGAAAATCCGGTTCAGACGCTCACGCATCTTGATGATCTCACGAGCTTCAATGTCGATATCCGTTGCCGGACCGCGCACACCGCCCATCGGCTGATGAAGCAGGAACCGTGTATTCGGCAGGCAAACGCGACGCTCCGGGCGGCCCGCTGCATAGATCAGCGCACCTGCAGAGGCGACCCAGCCAGTACCAATCATGTTGATGGGCGCAATCGAATCCACGAAGCGGATCATGTCATGGATGGTGTCGCCACTCTCCACATGTCCACCCGGGGAATTCACATAGACGTCGATCGGCTTGTCGGACGAACCGGCCAGCGCCAGAAGGCGCCCCGTCACGTCACGGGCGATCTTGTCGTTGATCCCACCAAAGATCAGAACCTTGCGCTGGTCGAACAGGCGGCTTTCGAGTTCGCTGATCGGGCTGTTCAGCGTCTTGTTGTCGTCTTCCGGGGCCTCTGGGGCATCGGGCTCGTCGTCCAGACGGGTAAGGGTCATTCTGGTGATGTCCATGTCGTTTCCAGATCCATCGTGCGTCTTCATCCCCCTATCCTGCTCTTCGTTTGCCTTCATGCCAAGTCCGGGAAAGACGAAGTCTCGCCATCCCGATCACGAACGGCTAGTCTCCGCCCTGTTCAGAGATTTGGCGAAGGCAGGAACGGCACAGTGGGTTCAGGGAACATGACGCATCCCGGGAAAGCGGTAACGCGCAGAAATGCGGGAAAGATCCCGTTCATGCTGCTGCTGGCCACTCCCCTCTTTGCCGGCTGCCAGCATCAGGACCCTGTCGATACGACCGCCGGGTGGTGGCATAGCTTCGAAGGCGGAGAAATTGCCAAGCTGCGTCCGCCTCCGCCGGGCCAGAACGAGCCCTACCCGCATGTAGGGCGCACCCCCACGAAACTGCCGGAAATGCCGTCCCCGGAAGCCCGCATCAACCTCACGATGCAGCTGGAAGCCCAGCGCAATCTTGCCCAGCGTGAAACCGCAGCACGCGGCACGTTGCCGGTAGCGCCGCCGCCGCCGCCCCGGACTGCCCCTTCCGCCGTTAATCCAACGGGCACGGACTCAGACGAACAAAACAGCCTGACCATGACGTCTGCCGGGCAGCCTGCTCAGGATGCCGCCGCAACAGATACGGCGACAAGCGCGCCCGTAATGCCTGCCAAGGCGCCCGCACCGGTGAAGACTGTAAAGTCTGAGCAGCAGAAGCAGCCAGAAGCAGCGCTTCCTCCCGTCATCGCCAAATCGATCCCGCCGACACCTCCCGGGGAATATCCGCAGATTGGCGCATTACCGCCACCGCCACCCCAGTTTCCTGGCTTTGATATTCCAATGGACGCCAATCTGAGCGGACCGCTTCGCCCGGATATTGACAGCTCCACGCCCGAAGGAACGCTGATCCGCTTTCAGCCTTCCACAGATCATGTAGTGGGCGACCCGTCTGGAGATTACCAGCGCCTGCTATCCCATCGCGGCAAGCAGAAGGTGACGATTCTGGGCTTTGGGGCAGCCATGAGTGCGGATGCGGGGCTCTCCGCCGCAGATCAGGCGAGAGAAATCTCTCTGGGCCTCCTGCGTGCCCGGGCCGTAGCTGATGCTCTTGTCAAAAGAGGTGTTCCGGCATCTGACATCAGCATTCATGCGGAAGCCATTGGGGACGGTGTACGCGTAAGGATTGGGGGCTGACCCCTTCCCTGCGCCATGACCCCGTAAAGGACTGTTCCTCTTACGGAAAAACCTGTCTATCGTGCCTCCTCCCTTAATCTTCTCACCCTGAGCTGGTCATGACCGAAGAGTTCCACCGCATCCGCCGCCTGCCGCCCTACGTGTTCGCTGAAGTGAACAAGGCCAAGGCTGCCGCGCGAGCGGCCGGTGAGGACATTATTGATCTTGGCATGGGCAATCCCGACAGTGCTCCGCCGGCTCACGTCGTGCAGAAGCTGGTCGAAACCGTGGGTGATCCGCGCGCGCATGGCTACTCCGTGAGCCGCGGCATTCCCGGTCTGCGTCGCGCCATGGCGAACTATTATGAGCGCCGCTTCAACGTCTCCGTCGACCCGGAAACAGAAGTCATTGCAACACTGGGATCCAAGGAAGGTCTGGCCAATCTGGCTGCCGCCATCACCAGCCCCGGTGACACGATCCTCGTGCCGAACCCCTCATATCCTATCCATCAGTTCGGGTTCATCATCGCAGGCGCATCCGTCCGCTCCATTCCGGCCACACCGGATGAGGACATGCTACGTGCGCTGGACCGCGCCGTGCGCCACTCTGTTCCAAAGCCGACCGCGCTGATCGTCAACTTTCCGTCCAACCCGACGGCATTCGTCGCCAATCTCGATTTCTACAAGGAAATCGTAGCCTTCGCGCGGCGGGAAAACATCTGGATCCTGTCGGACCTCGCTTACAGCGAGATCTATTTCAACGCAGATGAGCCACCGCCATCCCTGCTGGCCGTGCCGGGCGCAAAGGACGTGGCTGTGGAGTTCACCTCCATGTCCAAGACGTATTCCATGGCAGGCTGGCGCATGGGCTTTGCCGTTGGCAACCCGAAGCTGATTCAGGCCCTGACGCGCATTAAATCCTATCTGGACTACGGTGCTTTTACGCCAATTCAGGTGGCATCTGTAGCGGCTCTGAATGGCCCACAGGATTACGTGTCGGACATCCGCGCCATGTATAAGGATCGCCGGGATGTTCTGCTGCGTGGCCTGAGCGCTGCGGGCTGGGAGGTTCCTGCCCCCGCCGGATCCATGTTCGCATGGGCCCCTATTCCCCCCGCTTTCGCTGACATGGGGAGCGTGGAATTCTCCAAGCTCCTGCTGAAAGAAGCTGGCGTGGCCGTCGCACCCGGCCTGGGCTTTGGCGAATATGGCGAAGGGTTCGTCCGGATCGGACTTGTTGAAAATACTCAGCGGCTGCGTCAGGCGACGCGGGCCATCAAGAGCTTCATGAGCCGGCACGGTGCCGGCGCATCGACCGCTGACCTTCTTGGAGCTGCACAATCGTGAAACCACTGCGGATCGGACTGGCCGGACTTGGGACTGTCGGTGTCGGCGTCATTCGTCTCCTGCGGGAGAACGCTGAAACGATTACCGCCCGCGCTGGCCGCCCGATCGAAGTTGTGGCGGTGACAGCGCGCAGCAAAAGCAAGGATCGCGGCGTCGATCTGTCTGCCACCCGCTGGCATGACGACGCCGTATCCGTTGCTCAGGACCCGGATATCGACGTTGTTGTCGAACTGATCGGCGGCTCTGAAGGCCCGGCGCGTGACATGGTGGAAACGGCACTCACGCGTGGTTTGCCTGTTGTGACCGCCAACAAGGCCCTGGTCGCCCTGCATGGTTCCACACTGACACGTCTTTCAGCCGAAAATAATGCGCCTCTGCTGTTCGAAGCCGCTGTTGCTGGCGGCATCCCTGCCATCAAACTTGTGCGTGAAGGTTTGGCTGCAGATCGTCTCCACAGCGTGGGGGGCATCCTGAACGGCACCTGCAACTATATCCTCACGGAAATGCGCACGACTGGCCGGGATTTCGGAGATGTTCTGACCGAAGCCCAGGCCAAAGGCTATGCAGAGGCTGAGCCTTCCACGGATGTGGATGGATGGGACACGGCTCACAAGCTGGCCATCCTTGCCGGCATCGCGTTTCAGCCCATCGCATTCGACACTCTTCCTGTCCACGGTATCCGAGATGTGACAGCAGCGGATCTGACGTTCGCCAACGAACTGGGATACCGTATCAAACTGCTCGGCATGGCTCGTGCCAGCAATGACAGCGGGATCGAGGCGTGGGTTCGCCCATGTCTGGTCCCCGCCAAGGCAGCCATCGCCGCCGTGGAAGGGGTATTCAATGCCGTCACCACACAAGGCCCGTTCAGTGGTCCTATCACCATTTCCGGCCGGGGAGCGGGCGAAGGCCCGACAGCCAGCGCCGTGGTGGCAGACCTGATCGATCTGGCCCGTGGTGCAGACCTTCCGGTCTGGGGCGTCAGGAACACACCAGCCCCCGTTGCCTGCACCAGCCTCGGGGAACTGAAGAGCGCCTTCTATATTCGTCTGGATGTGGAAGATCGCTCGGGTGTCATGGCTGATCTGACATCGGTTCTCCGGGACCATGATGTTTCCGTGCACTTTGTCTCGCAACATGATGCTGCAGCGGGACGTGCATATCTGGCCCTGGTAACTCATCAGGCCCCAGAAAAGGCTATTTCTGCAGCTATCACAGCACTTTCCGCGCTCCCTGTTGTTAAGGGAGCTCCCCTGGTGCTCAAGATCGAGGATTCTCTCCAGTGATCGATCCTACAAATGTTCTTCCCTACCGCGTAACTGACCGCAACCTGGCGCTGGAGCTTGTCCGCGTCACGGAAGCGGCCGCCATTGCCTCTGACCGCTGGACAGGCCGCGGCCTGAAGAACGACGCCGATGGTGCGGCTGTTCAGGCCATGCGCGCCGCCTTTGATACGGTTGCCATTGATGGCGTCGTCACCATTGGCGAAGGCGAGATGGACGAAGCACCGATGCTTTACATCGGTGAGAAGGTCGGCTCCGGCGGCCCAGCCATGGACATCGCGGTCGATCCGCTTGAGGGCACGAACCTGTGCGCCAAAAGCCTGCCGAATGCCATTACGGTGGTCGCCCTCGCCGAGCGCGGCAAGTTCCTGCACGCCCCGGACATCTACATGGAAAAGATTGTCGTCGGCCCGGACCTGCCGTACGATGTCGTCAATCTGGACTCTTCCATCGAAGAAAACCTGCGCAACCTTGCGAAGGCCAAGAACCGCGACGTGTCCGACCTCGTGCTCTGTACGCTGGACCGTGAACGCCACGAAGAACTGATTGCCCGTGCCCGTCAGGCTGGTGCCCGCGTTCAGCTTCTCAGCGATGGTGACGTTGCTGCGGCAATCGCAACCTGCATCGATGGCGGCGGCGTAGATCTTTATGCAGGTTCCGGCGGTGCTCCCGAGGGTGTTCTGGCAGCAGCTGCAATCCGATGCATGAATGGTCAGATGCAGGGCCGCCTCCTGTTTGAAGACGATGCACAGCGTGAACGCGCCCGCGAGATGGCAGACGGCAAAGACCCAACGCGTCTTCTTGGTTTGCACGACATGGCCGCCGGTAACGTTTTGTTTAGCGCTACAGGCGTCACCACCGGCTCTCTGCTGAGGGGGGTGGAACGGGTCAGCCCAACCCGCGCCAAGACGCATTCGATCGTTATGCGTTCAAAATCTGGCACAGTTCGCTATATTGAGAGCCATCACGACTTCAGCCTGAAGACAAATCGACCATCCTGAATGGAGTAGCATGTTAGAAGACGATACGGGCCTGGTACTCGGCGTATCCCGCAGCGCAGGCAACCGTCGGTGGATCTGGCGCGATCCACGTCTGGCAGAGGCGGATAACCGCCTTGCTCTTGGAATGGCTCAAAGAGCAGCCATTCCGGAACTTCTGGCCCGTATCCTGACTGCCCGTGGTGTCACAGCCACGGAAGCAGCCTCTTTTCTGGACCCGCGTCTGCGGGATCTAATGCCCGACCCTTCCTGCCTGCAGGATATGGACAAAGCTGCTGACAGACTTGCTCAAGCCGTCCGCAAGCATGAACATATCGGCCTCTTTGGCGACTACGATGTGGATGGAGCCTGCGGCACAGCGCTCGTCTGTGACACCCTCCGGGAACTTGGCTGTACCGTCAGCACACACATCCCAGACCGCATGACCGAGGGCTACGGCCCCAACACACCAGCACTCGAAAAGCTGGTTTCCGGGGGGGCAACCCTGCTCGTCTGCATCGATTGCGGCACAGCTGCGATCGATATTCTGAACGGCTTTCACGGCCAAACGGACGTCATTGTCCTTGATCATCACAAGCCGGATGGCTCGATCCTGCCGAACGGCATTGTCGTTAACCCAAACCGCCTCGACTGTACGTCTGGTCTCGGCGCAATCTGCGCAACCGCCGTCGCTTTCCTGACCATGGTCGCCACCGTCCGTCTTCTTCGGCGAGACGGCTGGTTTACGGATGGACGCGTTGCCCCTGACCTTCTTAAGCGTCTGGATCTTGCGGCTCTTGCCACGATCTGTGACGTCATGCCTCTCACCGGGCTGAACCGTGCACTTGTCATGCAGGGTTTGCGCGTCATGGCGCGTGGAGAGCGCTTGGGACTAGCCACACTGTCTTCTGTGGCGGGCGTGAAGGAAGAAGCCAGCGCGATGGCTTGTGGCTTCGCTTTGGGGCCACGCATTAACGCGGGAGGCCGTATTGCCAAGGCCAATCTTGGTTTGCGACTTCTGCTTTCCGAAGACGTCGTAGAAGCTCGCGCTCTTGCGGATGAGTTGGACAACGTGAACCGGCAACGTCAGAGCGTCGAAGCTGGCATTCTCGCTCAGGCTATGGAGCAGGCTGAACAGCAGATCGAAGCCAATCATGCGGTGATCTTTCTGCATGGTGAAACCTGGCACCCAGGTGTTGTGGGCATTGTTGCGGGGCGGCTGAAAGAACGTTTCAATCGTCCGGCTTTGGTCGGCGCTCTCGCGGACGGAATTATCAAAGGATCTGCCCGCTCTGTTCCTGGACTGGATATCGGTGCTGCAATCATCGCGGCCAGACAGTCCGGGCTTCTTCTGACCGGTGGTGGCCATGCCATGGCTGCCGGCTTCTCGCTGGAAGCAGGCAATGCTGCCACATTCCATGAACTACTGGACAACACACTTTCCGAAGCACGTGCTCTGCCGGTTCAGGACGCATTACGGATCGATGGCCTCACCACACTCAGAGGAGCCTCGCTTGAAGTCGCTGCTCAGCTTGCGCGGTTGGCTCCTTTTGGACCCGGCAATGAAGAGCCCGTTCTGGCAATCAGCAATGTGCGATGCGTCAAGACTGATCGCATTGGCAAGGACGGAAACACCCTGCGCGTGATGTTCCAGGGGGAAGACGGCGGGACACGCCTGAAGGCACTTGTCTTCCGTGCAGGGGACAAACCATTTGTCCCGTTGCTGGAAGATCGGACGATGCCGCTGTTGCATCTGGCAGGGCATTTGAGGGTGGAAACCTGGCAGGAACGACAAAATCTAACTTTTTTCATTTCTGACGTTTCAAGTGCTTGACGGCACAAATGAACCCCCTTATACACCCGCTCACGCCTCCAGTCCCGTTCGTCTAGAGGCCTAGGACACTGCCCTTTCACGGCGGCAACACGGGTTCGAATCCCGTACGGGACACCAAGCTTTTCAAAAGCTTACAGGCACATTTCTCAAAATGAAATGACGCAGATATCCAGCTTTGATCGTACTCTGTACGGTCTCAGAGCTGGAATTTTCTGTTTGTGCCCAGCGTTTTGAATGAAGCTGAATGTTCAGACATTCCAATCTTATACATTCCCCCAAATTTTGCTCCGGCTCTGGATTTTCCATGAGTCTGAAACCTTTTTTAACTCTTGAGATCACGATTCCGTGTCATAGATCAGACATCTTTTGACATGGAAAACGTAGTTGTCCCGTTTCCCTCTGCGCATGGCCTGCAGCACTGTTTTTTCTATCCGTGGGCTCCTGATGATGAGCACAGCGTTCGGTCTGCTCGCAGTACATTCACAGGCACACGCAGATGACGATGTGATGTCTCGCATGGAAAAGGAAATGCACCGCCTTCAGGAAGCGCAGGCCCATGTTCAGCAGGAACAGGAAGAGATCAATCGCGATCTTGTCATGCTGCGCTCAGAGATGAGCCAAGCATCATCACACGGTTCAGCCAGCAGACAAGACAACGACGAACACGACAATGGTCGCTCGCGGCACGCCTTCGAGGTCCGCCATTCATGGAGTTGCACCTCACGCGCCACAATTCCATTCGTCCCAGCACCCAACAGAACTTACTTCAGAAGCAACATTCGCATCCAATGCCAACTCGCCTGAAGGACACGTCTCCCGCGCTCTCCCCTCATCAGACTCAAGAGACCGTGTTGCACGAGATCGTCGCGACCACGGGGTGACTGAATCTGGCACCGGATCTGAACTGGCCGTGGTCGGGAAGCGGACAGAAGATGTCATGGTGCGCTTCGCTGAAAATGGTGTCGACCCACATGCGCGTGAAACAATCGGCGCGCAGGCCGCAGGCGCCGTAGGCGACCATGGCGTGTTTCACCTTGGCCCTGTCACGCTCATGCTCGGTGGCTTTGTGGACATGGCAGCCGTTCTTGAGAACCGCCATGTCGCGTCCGGCACATTCAATTACTGGCAGGACATGCCGTATCCGAATGAACCGCGGTATCACACCAACAATTGCGAAGGGAGCGCCCGATATAGCCGCCTCTCTCTTCTGGCACGCGGCAACATCAATTCCGAAGCCACTATTTCAGGCTTCTTTGAATCAGATTTCGGTGCTGGTGCGGTTACGACAGATCCGTATGAAAGCAACAGCTATGCGTTCCGGATGCGTCAGGCCTATCTGGCCTATGATGATAACAAAGCTGGCTGGCATTTCCTTGGCGGACAGGCCTGGAGCCTTCTGACGCCCGGCCGTATTGGTATCGTGGCCCGTCAGGAGAGCCTTCCGGAAACCATTGAAGCCTCCATGCTGGCGGGTCAGACATGGGCTCGCCAATGGCAGGTCCGCGTCGTCAAGGATTTCATGGACCACCGCCTCTGGGCAGGTTTTTCGATCGAAAACCCGGCGACCCTATATGACACCACCGGCTTCGCGACCACCAACGGCACGGTGTCCCTGCCAAACGGCAACACGGCCACGATTGGCGAGAACGGCGTTGGCCTGACGAATGACACGGCAAACTTCTCAAACGAAATCGCGCCAGATCTGATTGGCAAACTGGCTTACGATCCCAGCTGGGGCCATTACGAAGTCGAAGGGATTCTGCATTTCCCGCATGATCGCGTGACCATCAATCATACAGGCCACAACAACACCGCCATTGCGGGTGGCGCAGGGGGATCGCTGATCCTGCCAATCATTTCAGGCAAGCTGGAGTTCCGCGCGGCCGGCCTCGCGGGATGGGGCATCAACCGCTACGGTTCCGTGCTGCTTCCGGATGCGACCCTGAATGCCAAGGGAGACCCGGTGCCCCTCTTCGGTCTTCAGGCGCAGGCAGGCCTGATTGCACATCCCAACCCGCATATTGATGTGTATGGATATTTTGGCACACAGCGCGTGGGACATGCTTATTTCAACAGTGAAGGGTCGTCTTACGGCTACGGCAACCCGCTGTACTCAAATGCGGGCTGCCTCCAGGAGCTCTCGTCCCTCTCCTGTTCCGCCAATACACGCGGCGTTTCAGAAGCGACGATCGGTGCCTGGTGGAGGTTCTTCAAAGGTCGCTTTGGTACCGTTGAAGGTGGCACTCAGCTCGCTTATGCACGGCGGGATATCTGGAAAGGCATCGGCGGCGATCCGCACACCAGTATGAGCCAGATCTTCTTCGACTTCCGCTACCTCCCCTTTCAGTAACGCACGCCCGCACAAAAAGCCGCATGTTCAACACACGCGGCTTTTTCCATTTTCAGCCCTTCGTCCAGTACCCGGACGCCTTGATCCACTGCGGCGAAATTCCACGCTCGTTTTCCAGAACACTTCGAATGGCGCGTGCAACGGATGCTTCCGCCGCAACCCAAATGAATGTCTGCGGCACGATCTGAATGGTCTTCAGGGCGCGTAAGAACGGCTCGGCCTGATGCGCCTGTTCGCTTGGACGATGAACCCAGACAGATGTGTGGGACGCCTTCGTTTCGAAGGACTGTTCCTCAGAGGCATCTGTCACCGCAGCCAGTGTGGTGACAGGCGTTCCGGCATCCAGTTCCTCGACGCGCCTGCCAATAGCGGGAAGTGCGGTTTCATCCCCAATCAGAAGCCAGGTGCGAATATCTCCCGTAATGACGCGCGATCCTTTGGGGCCACCAATGGCCAGATGATCGCCGGGCTTGGCGCTCCGGGCCCAGTCCGCCGCCGGTCCGCCATCATGGTCCACAAAATCCAGAACCAGCGTCCCAGCAGCGCGATCAAATACGCGCGGCGTGTAATCCCGACGGGCCATGTCACCGTCACCCTGCGGGACAAATATCTTGATGTGATCATCCGGAGATACGCTTGGAAAATCCCGAAGGCTGTCATCCTGAAGCGTGATGCGGATCATGTGTGGCGTCACACGCTCGACGTCTACTACGGTCAGATCACGGCGTTTCAGCTCGTGCATGACGCGACGGATTTCCGGGGGAGCAATGGTTGTAGTGTCAGTAACGGTCATCTTCTCATCCTTGAATTAACCCTGAGCAACGGGTCTGAGGACTGCATGACGACAGACGCACAGGCCCGGCACAGCGCAGGGGCTGTTCGGTTCTGTGCGTTGATTGACGTTAACGCTTACGGAAACTGGAGACGTCTAGCCTCGATGTCATCTCCGGCCACGATCTGACTGGAGCATTCCTTCAGCTTTTCCCTTTACTGGTTCTCGACCGAAAATTCGATAGGAACAGTGAGAGAAACTGTCGCCCCTGCAATCTCTTCCGGCGGCGGCGGGAACGGTTCTGCACGCCGGACAACCGCTAATGTTTCTTCATCCAGCAATGCAAAACCACCACTTTTCCGGATTTTTGCAGACAAAACATGCCCGCGTCGATCCATGACGAAAAACAGGACAGGAGTTCCCTCCTGATGCTGCGCCAGAGCGTCTGCCGGGTAACGCTTGAAACGTTCCAAACGCGCCAGAATATCGCCCTGCCAAGTCACGGGTGCGTTGCTGGAGTGACTCGCGTGAGACGCAGACGCCACGCTGCTGCTCTGGGAGGGCGTACTATCGGCAGCAGGCGGCGCTGTCATCTTGTCGGCAACAGGAGCCTGCATCGGGACCGGTTTCACCGGCTGAGGCGGGCTTTTTGCTGTTTTCTTGTGAACCTTGACCTTCTCCACCTTTGGAACTGGCACGGGCGGATGCGGTGCCGGAGACGGCGGGGCATCCACCTGCTGAGGCGTATCTGGCTGCGGTTCCGGCGGCGTGACCATCTGCTGCGGCCCGGGATCGACATCCTGTGGAGGAGCCGGCGCAGGTGTCGGCATGGGGGACATGTCAATTGCAATGGCAGGCGGGGGGGCAGCACTTGGGGCCGCAACCTGTGGTGGCGCATGTGTCACGGCCCACCAGAGTGCCACGCCTGTCAGAACAGTCATGGCAGCACCAGACAGGCCCCAGCCACGGACACTCCGCTGGTCTTCGGTCTGCTGATACCACTGATACCAGTCCCGGAAGGTCGTGGGGAGAGACGCGGGTGAAGAACTCACGGCCCTTCCCCAGCCTCCTGCCCCTGAAGCGTGACAAGCGCGACCTTGAGGAAACCAGCTTTCCGAAGCTGCCCCATTACGTCCATCAGCGTTCCATAATCGACGGTCTTGTCCGCCCGCAGGAAAATGCGCTCTTCCTTGTTTCCCTTACTGGCTTTTCCGAGTGCATCAATAAGCTGATCCGAACTGACGGCATCTTCGCCCAGAGCCAGCGTATGGTCAGCCTTGACGGTCAGGAACACCGGTTCATCCGGGCGGGGAGCAGGCGTTTCAGTAGAAGATGGCAGATCAACCGGAACGTTGACCGTCGTCAGAGGTGCAGCAACCATGAAGATCACGAGCAAAACGAGCATGACGTCGATAAACGGCGTCACGTTGATTTCGTGCGCTTCCAGCACCGCCTCATCGGCATGACGAATATGAATAGCCATACGTGCGATTACTCCGCAGCAGCCATGAAGCGCACGACATTGCCACTTGCTGCAAGCGCCGCGCGGGCCAGATCACGGGAGACCAGACGCATCACAAGTGACGTTAGATCCGCGACACAGGCGCGACAGGCCGCCGTCTGACGAGCCAGATGATTGTAGATCACAACAGCAGGAATAGCCGCGACCAGACCAAGCGCCGTGGCCAGCAGGGCCTCTGCGATACCAGGAGCAACAACAGCGAGGCTGGTCGCATGAGCGGCGGCGATGCCGGTAAAGGAGGACATGATGCCCCATACCGTTCCGAACAGGCCAATGAAGGGAGACGTCGCACCAATCGTGGCGAGCACGCCGGTCCCTCTCATCAGGCGACGGCCTTCAGCAGCTTCCAGACGCTCAAGATGCAGGACAATCCGCTCCTTGATGCCGTCACGATCGGCAGGAATATCTTCCGAGCGGCGGCGCTCCGCTTCTGCGGCCAGCACCATGGCATGAGCGATACCCGCACCATCGCGCGTCCATTCTTCTCCCAGATGCAGTGTGTCTGCGTCTTCCAGCGCCGTTTCTGATTTTTTGAGCTGCGCCCGCAAACGGATCAGCTCAACAGTTTTGGCAATGAAGATCGTCCATGTGACGACGGATGCCGCCGCCAGAAGCGTCATGACGCAGCGGACAACCGGCCCGGCGCCAAGAAACATCTGCCAGGGGGAGAAGGTAAGAGACATTACTGTGCCTGTCGGGGCGACACGCTGCGCCCTCCTGTCTCGGGGTTGAAACACGATGTCCTTGCAACAAACCGACAGTCGCCGCGCACAATCCGGGCAACACGCGCCACATGGATTGCACTAGTCTGCAAAGAGCTTTAAAGAACGATAATGAGAGTCATTCTTAATTACAAGCAGGATTCTCAGCCGCTTTGAAAAAAGCCCCAAGACCCGTCTTAGGAAGACCACACCCATGCTGATCCACATTCCGAATGTCCTGTCTCCTGAAGAGGTACGCTATTGCCGCGACCAACTTGAGACGGCGCAGTGGACAGATGGGCGTGTTACAGCGGGGGAGCAGTCTGCAAAGGCAAAGTTAAACCTTCAGATCCCGCAGGATTCAGAAGTATGCCGTGAGCTTGGAGAAATTGTTCTGAGAGCTTTAGGGCGCAACCCAACTTTTAATAGCGCGGCCCTGCCGCTGCGAGTTTATCCACCACTTTTCAACCGATACGATACCGGAATGCATTTCAACGCACATGTTGATAATGCCATCCGCCCTATTCCAGGCGCTGGTTTCCGAATCCGGACGGACGTTTCCTCCACACTATTTCTGTCTTCCCCAGAAGATTACGACGGTGGAGAACTCGTCATCCAGGACACGTACGGCAATCAGAACGTCAAACTCCCTGCGGGCGACATGGTGGTCTATCCGTCTACCAGCCTGCACAGCGTTAACCGCATTACGCGCGGGAGCCGTTGGGCATCGTTCTTCTGGTCGCAATCCATGATCCGCGACGATACAAAGCGCGCTCTTATGTACGATTTTGACCGCTCCATCATCGAGACCCGCAAGGCCCTTCCCGATGATCACCCAGCGGTTCTGGGTCTGACCTCAACCTACCACAACCTTCTGCGGCAATGGGCTGAGCTTTAAGCTGGATTGCCCCGTTTTCTGAACGGGGCAATCCAGCGTTTATCAATGCTCGTGATGGTCGTGTTCTGATGGGCCATGCTGATGTCCATGGCCACCACTCTGAAACGCCATGGCCAAAACATCGTTGGTGTTCTTACCATTCGCTTCAGCAATCTGCGCAATCGACTGGTCTTCAGATGTCACCGTCAGGCCATGCGCAGAGAGCTTATGGGCCAGCATTTCCCCGTCCATATGCGCAAGTGGAGCGACCTGAGACAGGGGAGCCTGCGTCACCAGCGGTACCAGCATGAAGGCAACCTGCTTGTTGCCAGCATGGCCTGAGGACGATTGCGGCAGGAAGAAATAGGCTGTTGAAGCCAGTGCCACCAGAAGCGGAATATAGAGTGTTCCGCGCCGGGCGTAATTGACGAGTGACGTCCAGTTCTTGATCAGATGCAGCGCGAACGGCACGAGCAGGACCATGCTCAGCCATTCATGCATCGGATGGAAAGCTCCGGGTCCCCAGTGGAAGAAAAGTGCCACCCCGGTAATAGCCGAGATCAGGAAAAATCCTGTCGTCAGTGGGGTTCCGTAACGGTTCATGAAAGTTCTGAACATTGAGCTTTCCAGAAAGGGACGCAGACGCCCTGTTAGAGAATAAAAAATTTAGCCGGGGAGAAAACGGCTGACTTCCAGCCCCGTCCCGACGGAGAGCGGAACACTCAAAATCCCCGGCTGTGAGCGAACGAATTCCTGATAGCGCCGGGCGTCTTCACCACCCGGAATAACCATATTATCCGCGACCAGAACGGCACCCGGCCGTAGATGCGGCCTCAGGGCTTCAAGGCAGGGCACATAGAGATCTTTCCAGAGATCTAGGAGGACGAAATCAATGCCGTCCTTCAACTCTGAAATCATCTCAACCGCATCCCCGATACGATACTCAATGTGTTCTTCCACACCGGCACGCGCAGCCATGTCTCTGGCGAAAGCAACCTTCTCCCGTTCCAGCTCCATGGTGATGACCCGGCCACCCGTCCGGCGTGCCGCTTCCGCCAACCACAGGGTGGAATAGCCAAAAGACGTTCCCAGTTCGAGGATCGTCGGCGCTTTGAGGTTGCGCGCCAGAATGTTGATCAGTTGCCCGGTCTGCGGGCCTACAGCCATAAAACGCTCGGACGCGGGACGGGAAATCCCGTCCGCATGGTCCTGCCGTTCTTTCAGGATCAGCTCATAATAAAGATCCAGAACGGCGTTCAGTTTATCATCCATGAGTATGCTCCTGTACGGCCAGCTTGCCGTCGCGCACCGTGTAATCCTTCTGATTATCGGGCCCGATCAGGGAGTTGGAGTAACTGTCAAACGTCATTGGCAGGGCGACAGATATCTTCACAGGATGGTAATTCGCAGCGGAATTCACATCGCCATGCCCTGTATAGCGGGCGATAAACGGGTAAGGATAAACCGGCCGACTGGCAGTTGGTGCAGCGGTGATGCCCGGGCATAAGGCTGACTGGGCATCACCGCTGCATGGATTTGACCGCCCCCGACTTTCCCTGCGCTTCCTGCCTTTTCCATGGACATATTGGACTGTGCGATTTTTTCCGTCATGATCGCATTTGGTGTAGTTCCGGTTTCCGTCCACGCCATCAGCGGAGACAGGAAGTCCACCTGCGGGAAGCCGTCACCATTTCCACAATGCCCGACACCCGGCAGCAGATAGAAACGCAGGAAACGGTCCGTCAGGGTACGTCCCATTTCCTTCTGCACACCCTGATAATAGGCAATCGTGTTGACGGGGAAAATCGACTGATCGGCCAGTCCATGCCAGAGGATCAGATGGCCGCCCCGGCGCTGAAACGGATGAAGGTTCGTATTCTCAGCATTATAGAGCGGTGCCAGTTCGTTCATGACGTCGAACATCGCATGATCGGACTGGAACTGCGTCAGATCCATGGCCTTTTCGTTCACCTCTGGTGAAATGACATAGGCAATGGCAGACGCGGCAATTCCATTACTCATGCTCTCACCCGTTGGGGACGAAGGCAGCGCCCACTGCGTTTCAGAACCGGGGAATGGTCCGTGCAGGATATAGGACCGTCCGGACGCATCAGTTGCCCCGCTATAGATCCGAAGTGCTGCCTGTGTTTCCTCCGCTGCCAGGCACTCAGACGTATTGGCCTGACCGGCCGGACACTGCACCCACGCAGGATCGAAATGACAGGCTCTCGGCTCTTCCAGAATACCGTCCGCAACTCCCGACAATGTCGGGCAGTGCTTGACAACCGCGTCATGCAGAATGGAAACACGATCCTGTAGCAGGATGTTCGTGCCATCAGCGCGCTGGTTCCCGCGGACATTCCACGCATGGTAGAATGAGTTCTGGACTGTGAAGAGTGCGGCCGGAGCACCAGCGGAAATACCGTCAAAATCATCCGGGAAACGCTGCGCCTCCATAAGCGCTTCGCGTCCGCCATCCGAACAACCTACAAAATAGGAATATTTTGGAGCCTGCCCGTAAAACGCTTTCGTCAGTGCTTTGGCGGCGAGTGTTGTCAGATGATTGGCGCGATATGCAAAATCAATCCGCTTCTGCGGATCTTTGCCAAAGAAGCCCTGCTGCAATCCCATCATGGGACCAGTGTGACCCAGATCATCACCGGCCATGACAAATTCACTATTCAAAGCAGGAGCGCAGGCGCCAGCATTGCTGACACCGATGCGCGTCATGCCACACAAGCCACCGCAACCGCAACCGCCCAGCAGAAACCGCTGCGTCCAGTGTTCCATGGGCAAGTCAACTTCAAAGGAAATGGTCGGAGCGATCTGCCCGGTAACCTTGCAGAACTTGCCTTTTGGCGTTTCCAGAACAACCGCAACCTGATGATCAACAGACGCACCGACAAACGGTGCCAAATCCGTTTTTCCAAGCATTTCACACGATATGACAGGCGCAACCGGAAGCAGACCTGCAATGGAGGTGGCCTTTGCAGACTGCCCGATCCCAAGAGCCAGCATGATCGGAAATATCGCGGCCAGCAGGCTCCACACCGGACGTGGACAGTATTGGAAAACAGACCTCAAGACGCACGTCTCCATGAACAAGGTTTAAATAGCCCGATCATATGACATCGCTTGCCCGTCCCGCGCTGCGACAGAAGTGTATGAATTTGTAAGCCCTATGCAGACGCCGCTACTCCGCACATAATCTTTCGCCGGACGAAAGCTGATCGAATGTGGTGGAGACAATGCGGGGCTGCTCTTTCTGTGCAAGCTGCCGGATGGCCTGTGCTTTCACGGCATGCAAAGCAGAATTTTCACTACGCCCAATCAGACCAATAATAGCCTGGGAAACATCCGAGAAACCGGATTGCAAAGCCCTCTGGAAACAGGATACCGCAACAGGGACATCCTGCTGTGCCAGCGCAAGACGTGCGAGATTAAAGTCTGCCCAGCAGTCCCCTCCTTCCGATGCGGCCTGAAAGAAAACTTTCGCGCCTTCCGGATCAGGCGCCCCGTTGATGCCGTCTTCATGCAGGAGCCCCAACATATTGAGGGCTTTCACATTGCCTTTTTCGGCAGACGATACATAGAGCCGGTAGGCGCGCGCGGTTCTTTGGAACCCCGTCTCCCAGCAGCAGAAGATCCGCCAGATTGAACATGGCCCACGTTTCTCCGAGGGCGGCGGCTGTCTCAAAATATGCGGCGGCCTGAGCAGGGTTACGCGGGACGCCCCACCCTCTTTCATACGCGCGACCAAGCATATTCACGGCAACCGGATGACCACTCCGTGCAGCCGCTTCAAAATATGGAAAAGCTTCAGCCAGCCACCCCCTGTCCACATGCATTTGGCCCAAAAGTAATTGGGCCTGTACCTGCGGAGGGCAACTCACCACTGTCATTTCGTTTTCAAAATCTGGACCAACGGGCTGTCCGCACGACGCCATGATATTTCACCGATACTCACCATAAAAACCCTCCCGGCCAATGACCGGAAGGGCTGCAAACAGTTCTGTCTGAAGCTCGCTTCAGAAATTGAGGCCAAAGCTTCCCATGAACGTCCGCCCTGACATCGGAACAGCGCGGCTAGAGCTGAACGCTGAACCATAATTCAGATGGTTAGTCAGATTATTGGCATTAAACTGCACATGATAACGGCCGTAGTCGTAAGACACGATGCCGTTCAGCGAGAAGTTGTAAGGCATGCGCGCCGTATTGGCCTCGTTAGCCCAGTAGCCGGAGCTATACTGTGCACCGCCGCCAGCCTTCAGCGTACCCTGACCAGCTCTCAGCACCAGATGCGACAGGTTGTAGGTGCTCCAGACCGAGAACGTATTGTGCGGAAGCTGAGGCGCCTGATTGCCATACATCGTAGCGCTGTTCGTCACTTTGCCGCCCATATATGCGTAGGTGGCATAGATATCCCAGGCCTGCGTGATCTTGCCGGTCGCACTCAACTCAACACCGCGGATCCGGCGGCCTGTTCCAGCATCCTGGAAACCCGTGATGATGCTGCCATCGTCATCATACGTGTAAGAGTTGTTCTGGTTGATCTGAAACAGAGCTCCCGTCACACCGAGGCGCTTGTTGAAGAAATCCAGCTTGCTTCCAACTTCAAACAGATCACTGCGCTGCGGCTTCAGATCACGACCATTGACCGCAACGTCTCCGACGCTGGCCTGATTGGTAATCTGGGAAGACACATCGGTTCCGACAGGCTTGTAAGAGCGAGCAAACGTGAAATAGACGATCGCGTCTTTGGTGATGTCATACATGATGCTGGCAGACGGACTGAACTTGTTGGAGCTCTGCGCCTGTGTACCAGAAGAGGCAGCCGCAGCACTCCAGTACGTGCTCTTATAGCTATCCCAACGGAACGTTCCGAAAATGGACAGTTTCTTGGTGAGGTGAATTTTATCAGCCAGGAACAGGCCCAGATCACGGAAATCTGCGGTCCGATGTCCGCTGGATGGCCAGGTGATATATGTGCCCGGCGAAGAGTAGTATGGGTTGCGGATGGTCTGATTGTTCGTCCGGTTCACATACGTGCCCATGATCCGGTCGTCCTTGGTGTAGTTGATATCCACACCAGCCCGCAGATCATGCTTCAGGAACCACGTGTCAAATTTCGAACGCGTCATCATAACGTTCTGAATGCCCCAGCCATCCTGCTGGTAAGCAGCACCACCGCCTGCGCCGTAGGCCAAAGACGGGTTTCCTCCGGCAAGGAAACTGGAAGCACAGGCGCCGGAACAGGCACTGGGATTGGTCGCTGCGTAATCACGATGATAATGGCTGAAACGCGTGTCGTTGCTGAGTGTCAGCCACTTTGCAATTTCAGTTGCGAATTTCGACGTGACCATGTGGATATTGGAATTATCCCGGTCAAAATTGCGCGTATATGTCGTGTTTCGGTTCAATCCGTGTTCGGTAATTGGCGTGTACGTATTGCCAATCTGGATCATCGGCACACCGTAATCCGGCGTTCCGCGGCTTCTGAGCCAATGATAGTCCAGGTGATAAGTGGTTTTCGTTCCCAAGCCAAAACCAAGATCAGCCGCCACGCCATAACGGTCTGACCGAACATTGTTCCGGTCTGTCACGTCCTGCTTGTTGTACATGCCGTTCACGCGAAGGGCAGTATGTTTGCCAAGCTGGTAATTGACGTCTGCGGAACCGCGATACTGCATCCCGCTTCCGATGGACTGATCCAGCGCGTAATGATTTCCAAGATGCGCCTTTTTCAGCGTCTGGTTAATCACACCGCCCACGTTACCCACACCGAAATACTCGCCGCTCGGGCTTTTGACCACTTCAACACTATCTGTGTTGAACGTGTCACGCACATAGGTGCCGAAATCCCGCAAACCATCTTCGTAAATGTCGCCGCGGGCCTGCTGGCCACGAATACGGAACTGATCGCCATTCAGGCCGCCGTTCCCCTCACCGGTAGACATGGTGATGCCCGGAACATTCGCCAGAGCTTGATCCAGCGTGAACAGACGCTGCTGTTCGATCAACGCCTTGGGAACAACGCTGATGATCTGAGGCGTTTCCCGAACGGTATCCGGCATACGCCCGATATCGAGTGTGGTGTTGTTCGTATTGGTCTGTTCCGGCGCAGCCGTGTCGGTCTGTCCGTGAACCTTGACAGCAGGAAGACTGACGGACGCCGCATCGTTGGCAGCCCCGGCATCTTGGGCGTCTGCTTCTCCGGTTTCCGTCACGCCCAGCCCCGCCCCCAGAGCCAGAAGCGCCAGTTTCTGCCATTTGACGGTGGAGGATTGACCTGCCTCGGTGGAAATCAGGCTATCTGTCAGAGATCGCGGGCTGAGATGTTCGTTTTTCGAAAGCATGAAACCACCTGAACTGATTGGCCGACAGCACACAGACGAAACAGTCGCCAGCCTTGATCACCCTGAACGATCCCGCCGCCATCACCGCATTCAAACGGACGGCTTATTCGAGAAATGCATTCCTCCAAGACCATGCACATCACATCTGCATGCCAAAACTGGCGCTATCTTCCTCAGAAAAAGTGCTAATGCAAATTATTCTCAACAATAATATAAAATATTCTTCTAACACATCTCACACAGTGCGAATTCGCCACAGTTCCTGCCGCACGGCATGGTGCACGGTTTCACGCAGCCAACGGTGCAACTGGTCCATGTCAACGCGTGGATGCCAGGCCTGAAAAGGCCGAACGGGCGGCAGTTCGAACGGAAATTCGAAGCTATCCAACCCCATGCGTTCAAGCGGAAAACGCTCAATAACAGTTCTGGGCAAAGGCAGAATGAGATCAGTTTCGCCAATAGCCGCGATCAAAGAATGATAGGTCGGCACAACCATCGCAATCCGGCGTGACAACCCATAGCGTTCCTTCAAGATCGCATCGATCGGTCCGTTCGAGCGGCCTTTTCTGGACACACTCACATGGTCGTACGCGGCCAGAGACTGAGGCGTTATCTTATCCTTCAGAATAGGATGCCCTTTCCGAACCAGCGCGCTAAACGACGTTTCAAACAGGGTTTGTCGCATGATTTCCGGACTCAGTTCATCCGTCGCGCCAATATAAAGATCAATCTTGTTCCCCCGCAGAGCTTCACTGGCCGTCCCTTCCGATTCCGGTGAGAACACGATCCGGCAGTCAGGACACTCCTTTTGCAGCGCCTGAAGAATAGGGCGCCCGAATGCTCCCACCACAATATCATTCGCCCGAATGGTAAACTTCGGGGACATGGCTTTCAGGTTCAGCGGGGCGCCATCATTGAGAAGGTCATCCGCTTCCCGAACGAGCGTCTGCACACGATCCCGAATACGGTTCGCAAAGGCCGTCGCCACCATACGTCGCCCTGACATGACAAGAATCGGATCCCCGAACACGGTTCTCAAACGCGCGAGATGCCGGCTCATGGCGGGCTCACTCACCTTGAGACGGCGCGCCGCAAGGGAGACGCTCTGCTCCTCCACCAGCACCTGAAGGTAACGCAGGAGATCCAGATCATAACGGCGTCCGAGAGGCTGCTTGTCTGACATGCGACATCCTTCCTGCGAGTAACGGCAAACGTTCCTGTGAGCATAAACAGGAACGATGCGGTCCAACATACAGAAATGAAAGACTTCTCGCTCACCCTTCCGAAAAATGGAATCCTCACTTACCCGAAGTGAGGGTTTTCTGCGGCCACCATGCCTCGATAGATGCGCTCAGACACCAAGAGAGCAGCTGATGGCATTACCTTCACAAACCGCAGCGCCACCCGCGCAACCCTCTTACATGCCGCCCTTCGGGATGCGCACCCTGATCGGGTGCCTTGGCATGTTGCTGGCCGTTCATGTTGCGGGTTTCAACGAACACATCACCGAAATCGGACTGTCGGACATTCGTGGCGCCATGCATATCGGCCATGATGAAGGCACCTGGTTCATCTCGACCTACGAAGCCTTCAACATTGCCGCCATGGCCTTCACGCCATGGTTTTACATGACGTTCTCGATCTACCGGTTTTCGATTTTCATGACGGCAGTTCTTGCCCTGCTGTCCATTCCGCTGCCGTTCATGCCGGACATGATTTCCCTGTGTTTTCTGCGCGCGGCACAAGGCCTGAGCGCGGGATGTCTGCCGCCTGTCCTGATGACGGTCATGCTCAAATATCTGCCGCCGCCCATCAAGGTGTTTGGTATTGGGGGTTACGCCATGAGTGCGACCTTTGGACCTAATCTGGGTGGCCCACTGGAAGCCTTATGGTTCGAGCATTTCGGCTGGCACTGGCTTTACTGGGAAGTCATCCCTCTCAGCGCGATAGCCATTGCCATGATGGCTTATGGCCTTCCCAAAGACCCCGTACACCTCGAACGTTTCATGAAGTTCAACTGGCGCGGGTTCTTCATTGGTGTGCCGTCTATTCTTTGTGTCGTGACGGTTCTCTATCAGGGAGACCGGCTGGACTGGTTCCGCTCTCCCATTATTTCCCATCTGACATTCTGGGGAGGTGCCCTGTTTCTGGGCTTCCTGTTCCACGAATGGCACCATCACACACCATTTTTCCGGCTCCAGTACTGGAAGAACCGTAACATTGCCATGGCGATGCTCACGCTTGTGGGTGTCCTGGTGATCTGTAGCCTCATGATGGAGGTTCCCTCCACCTATCTGGCAGAAGTCCGGGGGTATCGCCCATCGCAGACGGCACCTATTGCGCTCATGGTTGCCCTGCCACAGCTCATCATGCTTCCGCTGACGGCGGCTCTTTGCAACATGCGTTCAGTGGACTGCCGGTATCTGCTCGGCATCGGCATGAGCTGCCTCGGACTGGCTGCATTCCTTGGAACGTGGCTCACCCCGGACTGGGTACGGGACAATTTCTATCTTCTACAGGGCCTCCAGATCGTGGGGCAGCCAATGGTGGTCATTCCCGTCCTGATGCTGGCCACGATGTCTCTCGGACCGGCAGATGGACCGTTCATTTCCGGCATGGTGAATATGCTCAAGGGCATGGCGAATGCTGTTGCTGCCGCCTTGTTCGAAATCCTGCTCAGACGGCGTAAGCAATACCATTCCAACATGCTGCTCGACCGTTCCGGCAACAATGCGACGGCATTGTCAGGCATGGGAAATCCGATCGAGAACGCCATCCAGAACAGCTCACCTGACAGTGCGCATGTCTCACGGAACGCACTGCAGATCTTCCATACCTATGTGCATGAACAGTCCGTCGTGCTTGCTCTGGCAGACATATACCTCGTTATTGCAGTGCTGTGCGCAGCTTACGTCGTTCTGGCCATTATCCTGCCCAAGCGCGTTTATCCGCCCGGCAAAGGCCCGGCCCCCAAACCTGCACCCGCTCCCACCTCTGTACCGGCGGCTCCCCTCTCCGCCCCCGCCCATTAAGATCCGGATCTCTCAGACATGATTTATGGAAAACCTCTTCTTCTCGCCGGATGTGCTGTCGTGGTGCTAGCCGGACTGGCCTGGAGCGCCGATCGCTTCTTCGTGGGTGATGGCGTGCACCAGAAGACTAATGATGCTTACGTCACGGCCGACTTCACAGCCGTCGCCCCGAAGGTGGCCGGCCGTATCGACCGCGTTCTGGCGGAAGACAACGAATACGTTCACGCGGGGGAAGAACTCGCCCACATCGAAGACGACGACTATCGCGCAGCGCTTGCAGCAGCCAAGGGCGATGTAGCCGCAGCCGAAGGCGAAGTTGGTAATCTACAGGCAGCCCTCGCACGGCAGGACAGCCTGATCGCCGCCGCATCAGATACCGTCAAAGCCGACGAGGCCAGCCTTGTCTTCGCCCAGCAGAATGCAACGCGCTACCACAATCTGTCTGCCGGGGGTGCCAGCACTCTGGAGCAGCAACAGGGCGCGGATGCCCGTCTTCGTGAAGCCATGGCGGCCATCGCGCGCGACAAAGCAGGCGTGGACAGCGCGAAACAACAAATTCCCGTTCTTCAGGCTCAGATTCAGCGTGCTCAAGGCGCTCTCCTCAAGACACAGAGCACAGAACATCAGGCCGAACTCAATCTGTCTTATTGCACCATTCCTGCCCCGGTTGATGGCATTATCGGTGAGCGTGGCGTACGCGTGGGCGCCTATGTGCATCCCGGCACAGGCCTGCTGGCTGTGGTGCCGGTACAGAACGCTTATGTCCTCGCCAACTTCCAGGAAACCCAGCTGACCAAAATGCAAACAGGTCAGCGGGCAACCATCTGGGTCGATACCTTCCCCGGTCATCCTCTCCATGCCCACGTGGACAGTCTGGCTCCTGCGACTGGCGTGGCCTTTGCGGCAATCCAGCCCGATAATGCAACGGGCAACTTTACGAAGGTGGTCCAGCGCGTCCCGGTCAAACTCACATTCGATGCAGGTCAGCCTCTCGCCGCCAAGGTCCGTGTCGGCATGTCTGTTGAAGCGGAAGTCGATACAGCCTCACAGCCTGAGGGGCCCCACGCCCGCGACAACCGTTACGCCTGGCAGTGAGACACCCCATGCGCCTTTCTTTCTTCTCTCGGGTTACGGCCCTGCTGTCCGTCACGGCCCTGACTGCGTGTACGGTCGGTCCGGACTATCACGCCCCACCAGATCACGCGCCTGCGCAATATCATCAGAGCGTCACACCAGCCGGGGATCATCCGACGCAGACTGCACTCAATCCACAATGGTGGCGTCTCTACAACGACCCGGTGCTGACACAGCTTGAAGCTGACGTGGCTCGCAGCAACCTTGATCTGCGAACAGCAGCCCTGAATCTGGCTGAAAGCTCCGCAGAACGACGGATTGCCAGTGCCGCGCAAATGCCCCGCCTGGATGGAGCAGCGTCCTACGCACGGGAGCGCGCCAGCACCAACGGTATCCTTGGACTTCTGGGAACAACCGAGCAGGCCAGTCCCGGCGATATTGCCAGTGGTGCGCAGGGATTTGGCCCCGCCGCCGCTGATGGCGCGAAGGGCAATCCCTCTTTCAACCTTCCCCAGTACGGTCTGAGTGCCTCTTGGGAAGTTGATTTCTGGGGGCATGTCCGGCGGCAGGTTGAAGCCGCCACAGCGGCCATGCATGCAACGGAAGACATGCAGCGCAACGTGCTTGTCTCCCTCATGGCGGAGACCGCACAGGACTATATTGCGCTCCGAAATGTGCAGGCTCAGATTGCCATTACCCAGCAGAGCATCGAGATTGCCCATCACAGCGTGGACCTGACAACGCTGCGCTTTACACAGGGAACTGCCACCAAACTGGATGTCGCCTATTCCCGTGGACAGATGCACAGCTTCGAAGCCCGTCTGCCCCCTCTGAAAAGCCAGAGCGTGCATCTGATCAATGCCCTCAGTTTCCTTGTGGCACGTGAACCCGGTGCCTTGGCCAGTACACTGAACAAACCTGGTATCATTCCGCCCGTCCCAACCAACATCCCAACGGGGCTGCCATCTCAGCTCGCGGACCGGAGACCGGATATTCGCGCGGCCAAAGAACGCCTGCATGCTGCAACGGCGAGTATCGGTGTGGCGATTGCAGACTTTTACCCGCGCATCACATTGTCTGGCAGCCTAGATATTCAGGCACTCCAGTTCAGCGGACTTGGATCATGGGCGTCGCGTCAGTACGGCTTTGGCCCAACCATGACATTGCCCCTCTTTGAGGGCGGCCGCCTGACAGGACAGTTGCACCTTCGCAAGGCCCAGCAGAAAGAAGCCGCCATTGCTCTGCAGCGCACAATCCTCCGCGCATGGGAAGAAATCGATGATGCTATGACGGACCTTAGTACAGCTCAGGACCGCCAGAAACGGCTGGAAGAAAGCGTTACCGAGAACGAAACGGCCGTTCACATTGCTCAGCTACAATACAGCCAGGGTGCGGGCGACTTCCTGAATGTTCTCACCGCACAAAACGCGCTTCTTGCAACACGCAGCGCCCTTTCCGAGGCCAGAGCAGGCGTTTCCGTTTCAATGACACATCTTTACCGCGCTCTAGGGGGCGGTTGGGAAGGCTCTCTTTAAACACTCCGGATATTTCCAATCCGACATTCTGTCGTTCGGCGTCTCACCAGCTGGACGACAGATCTGACACCTTTTCGGTGCATCCTCTGCTGAGGATATATTCAGCAAATCCATGAAATACCGTGCGCTAAAGACCTTCTGTATTTCCCAGAAAGCTATTTCTGGCGAACAGAACGCTTTTGCCTTAACGCTTATGACCTGAAAAAAGGTCTTTTTGTGATATTATCTTTCAGATATACCCACACAAAAGAACGTTGTTAGTATTTTTTTAGTGTTTTCTCGCGACACTCGGATTTATGGTCAAGCGGGACAGGCTTAGTGAACACTTTTCAGGAACAGAATTTCGGAACTTATCTTGAATCACTTCAGGCATGGTCCGAAAGTTCTCACGATTCCTTTGTTCTCCATGCTCTTGATTGCTCGGCTATTGTTGCCGTAACGAATACTAAAGGAAAAATTCTTTCCGTTAATGAAAAATTCGTTGAAATCAGTGGCTATTCCAGGGCTGAACTGATTGGGCAAGATCATCGAATGCTTCATTCAGGCGTTCATGATTCTAATTTTTTCCAGAAGATGTACCGCACCATCGCACAAGGTGGCGTTTGGCACGGTGAGATCTGCAATAAAAAGAAGAACGGAAAATTATACTGGGTCGATACGACTATTGTTCCCCGATGCAATGAAAAAGGGAAAGTCATCAACTATGTGGCAATCCGCTTTGACATCACCGCCCGTAAACGTGCCGAACAACGCCTGACAGCAAACCGGCTGAAACTGCAGGAAGCCGTCAACACTGACTTCCTGACCAATATCTCCAACCGCACATCATTTTCACAGTATCTGAAGGTCCTTTTCGCACAGGAACATCCGGACAACCGGCATTTCTGCCTGTGCCTGCTCGATATCGATACGTTCAAGATCATTAATGATACATCGGGCCATGAGTCCGGTGATCGCCTGCTGAAAAAAATTGCAGGTCGTCTGAAGACCTTTCAGTCGACCGACTGTTTCATCGCACGCATTGGCGGCGACGAATTTGCCATCATCATGGTGTCAAACGATCCACAGATCTTTGAAATCAAGCTTCAGAAAATTCTTGAGGCCATGCGATTTCGGTTTCGTAGCGGAAGTTTGACGCATCTATGCAGTGCCAGTCTGGGATATGCCGTCTCAAAACTGAATGACAGTCGGAAACGCGAAATTCTGCGCTGTGCAGACCTTGCACTTTATGAAGCCAAAGCAGACGGCCGCAATAGAATCAAAAAATATGCTCCTTTCATGAAAGAAAAAACGGAGCGTCGTTCCCGACTACGGACAGCCATGCAGGCCGCGTTGAAAAAGAAGCAGTTCAAACTTTTCTATCAGTTGGTCCTCCCCTTAAATCAGGAACGCCCCCCCTCTTTCGAGGCTCTCTTACGGTGGGATCATCCAGAGCGCGGTCTTCTCAGCCCGCAATATTTTTATGATGCTTTTGACGATGCCGAGCTCAGTATTGCAATTGGGAATTTCGTGCTGCGACAGGCTCTCACGGACATCCGGTATCTGCTGCAACACAAAATTCCTTTTGACCGCATTTCCATCAACGTAACGTCAGATGATTTCCGGGATCATAATTTTACGGAACGGCTTTTCCGTGAAATGAAGAAATATGCTGTCCCGGCTGAAAAACTGACAATCGAGATTACGGAAAAAATTCTCTTCGGCCAGCACAACCAGCATATTCTGGATGAACTCAAGAAACTCAATCGCGCCGGCGTCCAGATTTCACTGGATGATTTTGGAACCGGCTTTGCATCTCTCACCCATCTCCGAACTGTGACATTCGATCATATCAAGATCGACCGCGTCTTCACCTCAGGCGTTACGGAACGCGGTATCGATACGGCCATTATCCAAGGTGTTATCGATATTGTTCACAGCATGAACCGTGTTGTTGTCGCGGAAGGCGTCGAAACAGCTGAGCAAGCAGAAGAACTGCTCCTGATGGGATGTGACTTCCTGCAAGGCTGGCATTTTTCAAAAGCTGTTCCCTTGTCTCAAATCCCACACGTTCTGAACATGGACGGCCCACCCTGGATCAGGAGTGAATCAATCGTCCCTGAAATGGATGTTGCCGAATAGGCCTTTTCAGCTGCGTTCCATACAAAAACGGAGGCAGACTGCTTTCGCAGCTGCCCCCGCTCTTAACTCTGGATAGTTCCGACGATCAGAACCGCTGATCAATACCCGTCAGGATTGTACGGCGCAGACCATACTGTGGCGCACCGACGCCAATCCCGCTGCCATCACGCAGGAGATAGGTCTTGTCGAACAGGTTCGTTACATCCAGACGAACCTGCGTCTGCTTCAGGAATGGAACGTGGAACAGATCCTTGAAAGACTGGACCAGCGACAGGTTGAACGTCGCGTACTGCGGGACAGAAGCACCATTCGGCGTCGCCCCATCCGCTCTCAGACCACTTCCATAAACCATCGTTGCTGACAGACGCAGCGGATGACCAGTTCTATAGAAAGCCGTGTAGCTCGTCCCCGCAGAAGCCGTCCAACGCTGATCATGATCAAGATGGACCCAGTGCTTCTTGATATACGACAGATCTTCCGGATCGAAGTTCCATTCACCAGACACCACATCCTTGCCGATGGCGCGCGACCAGGAGAAGTTGCCGTAAACACTGAAGGCACCCCGTGTGTAGTCCGTTGAGAATTCGTATCCGTGAACCTGTCCACGGCGATAGTTGAACACAGACAGGATGACTGGGGAGCCGAACTGCCCTTCGTCGATCATGTTCTTCGCCAGCTTGACGTAGGCATCAAACGACGCATGCCAGCCTGGCAGGATCGTCTGGGAGAAGCCTGCGTCAAAGTAATGATCGCGCTCAGCCTTGACTGTGCTGTTTTTGTAGTTCGCAGGCTGTGCAGATGTGCCGGTGTATTTGTACAGGGCCGTTCCGGTCACGAGTTCGAACGGCGGCGGCGTGAAGTAACGGGAATAGCCCGCGTGGAAGGTCCCACCATGCCAAGGCTTATAAACGATATTAATGCGCGGGCTGACCTGCTTTGAATGGGTGTATTCATCCACACCATCAAAGCGCAGACCGTAATTGATGGTCAGGTTCTTGATCGGGCGCCATTCATCCTGAGCGTACAGACCGTACATCCAGCCAGTCCGGCCAGAACCATCATGAATATTGGTCGTATCGCCGGAGTAAACGGCATTGCCGTCATCATCTTCACCCGTCTGCGTATAAACGGTTGAATCAGACTTGGACGTATTACGCTCAACATAGACCTGATAGCCGAAACGGACGGTATGGTTCTTCGCGGCCTGCCAGGTCGCATCCGTCTGGTTTCCGGTTGAGAAAACCGAGCGGGCTGCGCGCTGTGCAATACCGTTATAAACCAGATCGCCCAACGGATCAGGCGAGTAACGCAGGGAGCTGTATCGCAGCACGGCAGACGTCTGGAAGCTCAGGCGGCCCATGTCCTTCTGAAGGGACAACATGCCGAAATCCGTGATTTCCTTCTGGTGCTCGCTCAGACTGTTACTATCGCCGTTTCCATACTGGTTCTGGGACAGAGTGCTGCCCGTATAGGACGGATTGGCAAACTGGCGCTGCTGACCCGGATTGTTCGGGAGCTGGTACTCGGCATTCGAAACACCGGCGGTCAGGCTGATCCGGGTATTTTCATCAACCGTGTAACGGGCGTGACCGAGGAAGTGATACTGATTGGTCAGATCGTGAATCGCATTGAAGCTAGGGGTCGTGTTTTCAATACCAACGCGGTTGTGGACATAATCAGCCGTAGCGAACCAGTCCCACTTCCCCTTGTGACCACCATATTGAAGTGACGGGAAGAAATAGTCGCGCGCGCCACCGTAGATGGAGATGCTGCCACCGGGATCGGAATAGCCGTTTTTGGTGTTGATATCGATCACACCAGCCTGAAGAAATCCGTACTCGCTGGGGAGCGCGCCCGTCGTCAGAGACATGGAATGTGCGAAGCGGGTCATCAGCGCCTGACCGAAGACGCTCATGCCTTCCGGTAGGGCAACGCCATCCAGACGAAACTGAACTTCGTTATGGTCGCCACGAACATGGATCTGGCCATAACTATCCTGCGCAACACCCGGAGCCTGAAGCAGAACGGACGTGAGCGGGGCATTGTCACCACCCGGATTGGTCTCAATATCCTGACGGCTGAAATGATAGGTCGTGGCACCCGTGGAAGACTGAAGCGCGTCGCGGGCACGTTCCAGATGGGCATTGACGACAATATTGTCTTCACCCTGGCGGCTCGTTTCCGTCACGGTTGTGCCGTGCTGGTCGTCAGAATGACCGAAGCTGGAACGGGACGTTTCCGTATCGGTTGTCGTGCCTGTCGTTGCGTCCTGAGCATATGCCGTACCACACAGGGCAGTCGTGCACCCAAGCAGCAGAATAAAAGATCGAGCAGACACAAAAGGCAGCATGTTGTCCTCAGAAGGCGAAGAAGGTTCTAAGTGCGACTCCTTATTATGTTATATCATAACAAATCAAGCAGAACTGGACCTTTTCCCTCCTGATTGTTGGCTCTGCAGTTCACGTGCGGTATAAAAGCCACAACTTCCCGTTCTTCCGCTCCCGGAGACCAGTGTCCCCATGTCGTTCCGCAGGGTTCTTCTTCTCGGAGCCAGTCTTGCTGGCCTCCCATCAGCCTTGTGGGCAGCGCCTGCCGTACAACAGCATGACAAGACACCCCGGCACACACACCCGAAATCAGTTAATGCGCAGGCTGATGAGACGATCAAAGTCAGCGTCAAACGAACGGATTTTGCCTTCCAGGCCGCACAAAAACAGCCTGATGCAGACACGCGCCTGACTGCCGAGCGGCTGATCGAACGTGGCGTTGTCACGTTACGGGATGTCGAACGCGTGGCCCCCAACCTGACGATCCAGTCCATTAACGGAACGGCTTCCACAAACTTCTACCTTCGCGGCGTAGGCTTCAACGATTTCACACAAAACAACATTCCGACCGTTCTGACCTATTTCGATGACGTGCCTTTTGCGTTTTCAACCATGGCCAGTGGCCTGATGTTCGATCTGGCAGATGCAACTGTCACTCCTGGCCCAGTCGGCACCATGCACGGACAGTCTGACACAGGCGGCGAGGTCCGTTTTCGGACAGCGGACCCAACAAGCACCTGGCACTATGGCGCGAGCGAAGACATAGCATCCTACGCCCGTAGCCGGAGCGAAGCCTATGTGTCCGGCCCCTTGGCGAAAGGACTGGATTTCCGTCTTGCCGGTCAGACGCGACAGGGTGGTGGCTGGCAGACCAATCCTCTCACGGGGGCACATCTGGGGGACGCAGATTCCTGGGCCCTGCGCGGCAAGCTCCGCTGGCACCCCGACAGCCGCACGACCATCATGCTATCCGGTCATTTCGTGCAGGATAACAGCGAAGTCGTCACGGGTGTTCCGGTCTATCGTCTGATCGGCTCACAGGGCCTGCCCTCACTGGGACGACAGCAAGCTGAATGGTCTCTCAAGCCTCAGTTCGCCGATCTGATCGGCCGGCCTCGCAGTCTCAAACCAAGTGAGCACAACCAGTTCTGGGGTTTTGACCTGCATATGGACCGTGATCTTGGCTTTGCCAAAATCATATCCATCAGCGCTTTCGAGACGGAACGCCAAGGGGAATATACGGATCAGGACGGCACATCTGCGTCACAGGCGGATACGTACAGAACGATCAGTGCGAACGCATTTACGCAGGAGTTGCGCCTGTCTTCAAACGACCCAAACAGCCGTTTGCAATGGGTTGTCGGAGCATTTTATCAGCGCAGTCGCATGAAACAGCGCTTCCTGTTCGATTACACAGACTACTCGGCCCGTGGCTATATGATGTCCACCAACTTTGGAATGAACCAGGAAAGTACGTCCGAGTTCGGTCACATCAGCTATCGTCTGCCGCATAACGTCACGCTGTTTGGGGGCCTACTGCACGAGATCGACGACCGCTCTCTGACAGGTCTGAAATCAGAAATTTTTGGTGGCTCGACACATATTTTTCAGCCTGAAAGCACTGCCTCGGCTCAGTTCGCAGGACAGGTCGGCGTGTCTTGGCAGATGTTGCAGAGCACGATGGTGTATTACAAGCTGAGCAAAGGTTTCAAACCTGGCGGGTTCAGCGCCAATAATACCCAGATTCAGGCGCAGCTCGATCCGTTTGGCCCGGAAACGGTCCTGACCCACGAGGTTGGCTTCAAAAGTGATCCAATCCCGGGAAAGCTCCGCCTGAATGGTGCGGCATTCTATAATGATTTCCACGGACAGCAGGTTGTCGGGACCGTGATGATCCCGAATTACGGCCCACTCAGCGAGATCACCAATGTCCCCAAGTCCGAGAGCTGGGGCTTTGAGGGTACGGTGGAAATGCACCCGGTTCGGCATGTCTTTGTCACGCAGAACATTGGCTGGCAGCGTGGCAATTATCAGGATTTTCCGAACGTCAATCGGGCTGCCACAAACGCCTATTATGCCAAGACCGGTGTCTGGAAGGCCATTAACAATAACTTCGCTGGCGTTGATAACGGCCAGCCAAAACTCACCCTGAACGGACAGGCAGAGTGGCGGCAGGCACTGACTGACCATCTGGGACTGGATATTGGCCCGGATTGGTCTTATCGCGGCAGCCAGGCCATTGCCGTAGGAGGCACCGGCTTTTATCGCCTGCCTCCCTACTTCCTACTCGGCGCCCATGCGACCCTTCGCCCCTCATCCGGGCACTGGGAAGCAACGATTTACGCCTCGAACATCCTGAACCGCCAGTATTTCGAAAGCGGAGGAATGGCGACAACAACGTATTTCTACATTCCCGGCACACCACGTTTCATCGGCGGCCGCGTCTCCTGCGGTTTCTGAAACACGCCCCTATTGGCGCGTCCCAATCAGGCAGCGGGTCAAAGCCTTCAGGTCACGGATGTTGACTTCCGTTTCGATGCTCTTGTTCCACAGCGTATCCATGGCACGGAAGTGGATGGTGCTGAGAATGACATCCAGAACCGTATCTGCCGGATAGCAGAAAGCCTCTTCGTCTCGCTTCTTTGCGCGCTCAAGAAAGCGATGCATCTGCTGTCGGGCCGGCTCAATACTGACTTCGCGAAGCACAGTGCCGAACTCCGGGTTATGCACGGCTTCACCCAAGAGCGTACCATATGTGCGACCCAGCGGAGTTGCCAGGAAGCGAATACGCGCTTCGATCAACTGGTCGACGTCTCCCAGAAAGCTGCCCGTATCGATTTCAGGCGTGAGGCTGAACTTCCACTGACGGATGGCATCAAAGAACATCGCCTGCTTGGTAGGCCAGCGGCGATAGACCGTCGCGGTAGAAACACCTGCCTGCTTGGCAACTTTTCCGATCGTGAGGCCCTGATAGCCCTCTTCCGTCAGGACCGTGGCAATCGCTGAAAGAATCGTATCCTTCAGCAGAAGATTGATAGGCCTGCCCGGTGAGCGACTGACCCTCATATCTGCCAGATGCGGCGGAAAAGCTTCCTTTACCGCTAAAGATGATGACTGGGACATGCCCTGCCTCCCTGATTGAATAAGGTCTTGCATCTAGCCTTAACGAAACCGAGAGGCTTTCCACAAGCCTTAAGATTGGTGCGTTTCTCCTAAAAAACACCCCTCATGAAATTGTGAGCAGTGAACGGTAAAGTTCAGGGCCAATCATTTCTGCCCATTTTGGACGGGATAGCGAAGTGGGTCCGATCTCTTTATATATTTCTATGAACACGAGCCGGACACTGCGATCAGACGCGTGACCTGTCTGCACTGGCGTGATGGATCACGCATTACACCTGGCTCTTCGGGTTTGAAAACCTCACCATTTTCGATAATGCCTCAGTCGATCCACAGACAATCTCCATCTGTGATGACGGGCAACATGAGCTGCGCTCAGCGATCCGCGATGAGTTCAAGAGTACTGTTTTCACTTATCTGCATGATCATCACCTTCCCTATGCGGCCTGGAGAGATCGTCTGAAAAACAAGGTGACGGGGCTTGTTGATGCTGATGATGAGGCCGCGCTCCGCGCATACCTGACCAAACCTCATGCAGAAGGCGCTCATGCTGTTCAGGCTCTTCTGGTAACAGCCGAAGAATACACGCATCTGTATGATGATAGCGTGCGCGTTTTCATTGGGAGTGGCTCAACAGAGCTCGCTTTCGTTGAGGGGCCGGGACTAGCCACGGCATTGTGGAACAGTGAGGCCTATCTTGCTGCCCATCGCGATGTAAGGCGCCACTACACAATCGGCCCGCTACAACATTATCTACGCGACGGCTTCAGGGAAAAGCGCGCTCTGACGGCATAGAGCCATTAGCGCTTGCGGCGTTTTTAAAACGTCGGAGGTGTACACGAACTGATCACTTCGCAAGCTTCGTCGCTGATGCAGCGAAAGCGATGAGGCTTGCGACTGTCAAAGTAATAGGCGTCTCCCGGCCCAAGAATATGGGACTGGTTCTCCACCGTCACTTCCACCTGACCGCGAATGACAACGCCAGCTTCTTCACCGTCATGCGCATACGCGACACCGGTGTCAGCCCCAGGGTCATAACGCTCGTGCAGGACCTGGAGTGCGCGACCAAACAGGTTCCCGCCGATTTGCCGCAGAGAAATACCACTCTGCCCGATTTCAGTTAAATCATCAGCCAGATAGAAGTATTTTTCCTGCCCTTCTGTTTCGAAACTGAAGAAATCGCCAAGGGTGACGGGAATACCGTCCAAAACACGCTTCAAAGTGCCGATTGAGGGGTTCATATCCCCCGACTCAATCAAGGAAATTGTGGAATTGGTGACACCGGTACGCTTGGCCAACTCACGCTGGGAAAGATTTTTTGCAACACGAACGAGCCGCAACCGCTGACCAACATCCGTCACCATTCATTCTCCCAATCGTCTGACCATTACATCTCAGTATGTCATAACGATTGAGGAATGGAACATGAAAAAAGCCCGATACACCAATGAGATGCTGGCAAATTACTTTTCCGGTGACCTCGTTTTGACAGACGCGTTCAAAAACCCCTCACAGGTTTCTTTCAGCTCTTCCTGAAGCGTAGTATTTCCTGCATAAAACGGGATAATTAATTTAATTATGAATGCCTCAGCACCACATCACAGATGATGGACGTCGCCAGAAATCCAATATGCAAGTTTAGATGGCAGTAAGACTCCGCCAGATCATATACGTAGCCACCACAAAGATCACACATGCAAAGAACGTAGTCAGAGTACCACCGGCTCCCGCCAGACGTCGGGCTGCTGAGGTCCCAAGCGTACTGCCCACCACACCGCCAAGAACAAAAAGCGCGCCCATTGTCCAGTCAACGTACCCAGACAGCATGTAGCTGAGAGCAGTACTGGCCCCAAAAGCAGCGACGGCGACCAGAGACGTCCCTATCGCATTCAGAATGGGCATTCTCGTGCAGGCAACCAGCGAGGGCACAATAAGAAACCCACCACCAATGCCAAAGAAGCCCGACAGGAGCCCTGTAGCCGTTCCGCTGGCCATGACCTTGGGCATATTGTCGCGATTACAGGCAGCGCCCGCGATGCCAGGGTTCCGACGTCCCCTAAGCATCAGAATACCGACAACAATCATCAGGACTGCAAAGCAAAGCAGCAGTTTTTGCCCGTCAACAGCTTTACCTAGCGCAGCACCCACCAGCGCCCCGACAACACCAAAAGGCGCAAAAACTGCTGCGCACCGCCATTTGACGGTTTTCTGTCGCGCATGACTGACAAGCCCCGCCAGTGCGTTGACGGCAACAGCCATGGCGCTTGTCCCGATCGCGACATGGGGATTTTTCACCCCCACGACATAGACCATCAGCGGAACAGCCAAGATTGATCCGCCACCGCCAATCAGCCCCAGCGTAAAACCAATAATGACACCACAGAACAGCTCAAGCGCAATTTGCATCAGTCTGGCCGATACTTATTTCTTACCGGACTTCAGGGACTTTGGCGCAACGAAGAGCTCATGCCCCTTGAGCATTCCTTTCCAGTAAAGAGCCGGCATGACGTATTTTTTGAGCCACCAAGCGAGGCGGGTCGCCTTCTGGCCATTGAGCAGCCACTTCGGCAATGTCGGCGCAAGCTTCCCGCCATAAGCGAACTCAGCAAGAACAATCTTGCCGTTCTCAACGGTCAATGGGCATGCGCCATATCCGTCATATCCAGACACCGGATCTTTGCGCTGCAAGAAAGCCAGAACATTCGTTGCAACCACAGGGGCCTGTACCCGCACAGCAGCTGCCGTCTTGGCGCAGGACGTTCCAATCACGTCACCAAGAGCGAAGATCTGCGGATACCGAACATGCTGGAGCGTCTCCGGATTCACTTCAACAAAACCGTCCGACCCAGCAATGGCACTTTCCCTGACAACCTTGGGGGAAACCTGAGGTGGCACGACATGCAGCATGTCAAACGTGCTCTCCACACGCTCCACGCCTGCGTCCGTCTTCCGCTCAAAAACAGCAGTTCTGGCAGGACCATTTACCTCAACCAGCTTTGATCCCAGATGGAGGGCGATACCGTAATCCCGCACATAATCCATCAAAGGGGGAACAAACTCTTTCACCCCAAACAGACCCGGCGTGGCCGTGTTGAATTCGACGGAAATATTTTTCAGAACGCCCCGACGACGCCAGGCGTCACTGGCCAGATACATGGCTTTTTGTGGAGCACCGGCGCATTTGATAGGCATAGGCGGCTGCGTAAAAATAGCCTTGCCGCTCTTGAGCTTCTCAACCAGTTGCCACGTGTAAGGCGCCAGATCAAAGCGATAGTTGGACGTCACCCCGTTCTTGCCCAGCGTTTCGCTCAGGCCAGGGATAGCGTCCCAGTTCAAGGAGATGCCTGTCGCTACAATCAGCGCATCATAGGACAGAACCGCGCCATCCTTCAGGACAACCTCACGCGCTTCGGGGCGGAAAAGTTCAACGGACGTTTTCAGCCAGACAGCACCCTTGGGAATCAGGTCCTGTTCCCGACGACGTGTCTGGGATGCCTTGAAAACGCCGCCCCCTACGAGGGTCCAACCCGGCTGATAGAAATGCTCTTCTGAGGGTTCAACAATTCCCAAAGCCAGAGCAGAATTGCGCTTGAGCAGACTGGCGGAGGCGGAAAGGCCACCCGCACCGCCGCCGATAACCAGCACCTGAAAATGCCGCGCGCCTTCACGTGCAGCCATGGTCGGAGCTGGCACAGCATCCAGGCGCGACTTCAACCCACCCAGATCAATACCGGCACGCGCGGCATCTGCGAGAATTTCCGCAGCAGGACGCGTACCAGCTTCTGCGAGAGCCCAGATCTGGGCAGCCCGTGTTCCTGACCGACAATAACCCACAACCGGAGCCGGAAGAGACGCCAGTGCCTCTCTGGCCTGCAAAACCTGAGCATCGCTTGGCACCGTTCCCGCCTTCACAGGAATTGCAATAAACGCCAGACCTTCCGCCTTTGCGACAGCTTCGACGGCCGCCGCATCCGGCTGATCCGGCGCTTCACCATCCGGGCGAAACGAAACGATGCTCCGAAAACCTTCGGCCTTAAGATCCGCAACATCCTGCGGCGTGACCTGAGGGGAAACAGCGTAGCGATCCGTTAAAGACGTGGTTGGCATGACGTGCTCTCCGACAAAAATATCTGAATCGGTCAACCGGCTCAGAGGCGATTGACGGGTATCTTGATGTAGCTGATGCCGTCAGCCTCTGGTTCTGGCATATGACCGCCACGCATATTGACCTGCACTGACGGCATCAGAAGCTTCGGCATCGCCAGAGTGGCGTCACGCGTTGTGCGCATCGCCACGAAATCGTCCTCGCTCACACCATCATGAACGTGAATATTATGGGCACGTTCCAGAGCCACAGTGGTCAGCCATGCGTAGTCCTCGCGGTCCGGCGCTTTATAGTCATGGCAAAGAAAGAGGCGCGTTTCTTCCGGAAGGGACAGAAGCCGACGGATGGACTGGAAAAGCTGACGGGCATCCCCGCCGGGAAAATCGGCACGTGCGGTCCCGAAGTCCGGCATGAAGATCGTATCGCCCACAAAGGCGCAGTTTCCGATCACGAACGCCATGTCTGCTGGCGTATGACCTGGCACATGCAAGACCGTGACCGGCAAATCGCCAATGGAAAATGTCTCGCCATCCTGGAAAAGATGGTCAAACTGCGATCCGTCCCGCGCAAAACGCGTACCCGCGTTAAAGATTTTCCCAAATACATTCTGGACGCGCACGATGTTCGCGCCAATTCCCAGTTTTCCGCCGAGCTGCTCCTGAAGCCAAGGCGCTGCAGACAGATGGTCGGCATGCGCATGGGTTTCCAGCTGCCAGTCAACAGACAACCCTTCCCGGCGCACATACTCTACAATCGCCTGTGCAGAACCATTGGATGTCCGACCCGCAGCAGCATCATAGTCCAGCACGCTATCGAGGATCGCAGCGCGTTTGGTAATCGGGCAGTGAACAACGTGACTGGCTGTATTTGTCGCTTCATCAAAGAACGTGCAAACTACAGGGGATGGAACCTCACCACTCTGCACACGTCCAATCTGGGCAGTTGCAGCGTCAATGGCAGCATCAGGCATGGCGTTTTCACCTCTGGAGTTACACATTTCCAAGAAAACAATTATGTGTTTAATAAAGTAATAAACTATCAACAGTCAAGACCCGGACAGGCTGGATACAGCATCATGACAGGCCCACTCACTGAAGACTCCGCCTTTTTCCCCCTTCGCATAGGCGACGAGGCCCCCGATTTTACGGCACGCACGACCCACGGTGAATTCGTACTGAGTTCGCTAAGAGGACGCTGGGTCATGCTGTTCGCCCACCCGGCGGACTTCACACCCGTTTGCACGAGCGAGTTCATTGCCTTTGCCAAAGTAGAGACCTTTTTCCGCGAACGGAACTGCATGCTCCTTGGGCTTTCCGCAGACAGTCTTCCCGCTCATCTGGCGTGGATTACGGCCATTGAAGAACGCTTCAATGTCCGCATTCCTTTCCCGATCGTTGAAGACCCCTCCATGGAGGTCGCCCGCGCCTACGGCATGATGGATCTGGAAGCACAGGACAGCGCCACGGTACGGTCCGTCTTTTTCATTGATCCGACGGGAATTATTCGCGCCATCCTGAGCTATCCTGCCAGCGTTGGCCGGTCAGTGGCCGAGTTGCAGCGTATGCTTTCCGCCTTGCAGGAAGTAGATCGCTCCAACGTGCTGACACCGGAAGGCTGGCAGCCTGGACAGGCCGCTATTGCCCCCCCTCTTCAGACCCAGGAAGCAGTTCAGAAAGCAGGTCCGAACTGGTTCCTTCAGCCGAAGAAGCCGCGCCCATGACTCTTCTCGCCCTCGAAGAAAGCCGAAATCTTGCTGAATGGCTGCGCCTGCTCGCGCAGCCTCAACGCCTCATGATCCTGTCGGCCCTGCTCGATAGCTCACATGCTGTCAGTGAAATCGAAACCATGACAGGTATTGGCCAACCAACACTGAGCCAGCACCTCGGCACCCTCCGCCGCAGTGGGTTGATTGAGTCTCAGCGAGAGTCCCGCGCCATCAGCTACTGCATGGCTGATACGCCTGATGCCGCTCGCGCCAGAATGCTCATCATGACACTCCGCCCTGACGGACTGGCAGTCTCACCAACAGCTACAGCCCCTTCACGCAAACCCGGTGCCCAACGCTCTTCCCTGGAAGGCGCAAGGTTTGCGCGCATCGTCCGTCCGCTCTCCCGATGACCAGAACCCGGCTTGCACCGCACCCTGTTTCACCGTGCGAGCCAACGGAAACTGTGCTGCTTTTCAAACGCTTTTAGATGGAAAAGGAGAAGGCCCATGACCCGATATCTGATGCTTCTGGCCTGCCTAACTGGTTTTGCCACCCTGTCTGGCTCGGCGTCAGCCGCGACACGCGATGAGCAGAAACAGGCCTGCCAAGGTGATGCCATCCGCCTGTGCACGTTTGCCATCCCTAACGAAGCCAAGATTACAGCCTGTATGAGAAAGAAGATGGATAAGCTCAGCCCAAAATGCCGGGCGATGTTTGAACCAGCTCCGCAGAAAAATACTGCGACAACAAAGCCAAAAAACTGAGACGTTTACCCTCTTGTCGTAATCGTGAAGATGGGCAGACAACGTTCAGACCAGCATTTACCTGAGGCACCTGCATATTAGGTGCCTTCGCGTTCTTCCGTCAGGATTGCACGAAGGCAGCGTTTTCATTATTGGATAACATATGAAAACAACCCGTCAGTACGGTCGTCGCAAGGTTACGCTCAAGGATGTAGCGGCACAGGTCGGGGTGTCCCACACGACAGTCTCGAATGCCTATATCCGGCCGGGCCAACTCTCGGCTGCGCTGAGGGAAAAGATCTTCGCAGCGGCCCAGGAGCTTGGATATACAGGCCCTGATCCAGCAGCGAAACAGCTTGCAACCGGGCATTCCGGGGCACTGGGCTTTCTCTTCAGTGAAGATCTCCCATACGCATTTTCTGATCCTGCCGTTCTCGCCGTCCTGAACGGCGTCGCGAAAAGCTGCGACGAAATGGAAACGGATCTGGCCCTGATTTCAGCAGGCAGCAGCCTCCGTAACATGAACACACCTGTTTCGCTCGGCAATGCTGCGGTCGACGGGTACATCCTTTATTCCGTGGCCCCCGATAGCCGGTGCGTTTTGATGGCGCAGCAGCGGAACGTTCCGCTCGTTGTGGTGGACCAGCCCCGTTTGGACAACGTGCCATATGTCGGCATTGATGACCGTGGAGCCGCCTACAACGCGGCAAAAACGCTGCTTGAGCTAGGACACCGTCGCTTCGGTATCCTGTCTCTCAAAACAGCCCATGACGATTATTTCGGCATCCTGACAGCCAAGCGTCGCGCCAATATTGCACACAGCACGATTGCCATGCGTCTGGAAGGGTACCTAACAGCTCTTCAGGAAGCTGGCATTGCCCCTGAAAACGTGCCGGCTTGGGAAATTCCGATCAACTCTGAAGAGTCCGGTGCTGAAGGCGCGCGCTTCTTGCTAAACCGGCAGAATGCACCGACAGCAATTCTGGCAATGAGCGACCGCGTTGCAATTGGCGCCATGCAGACAATCCGTGCGGCGGGTCTCAGCATTCCTGAAGACGTGTCGATTTTTGGATTTGATGACATTCCTGCCGCTGCCCTGTCGGACCTCAGCACAATTCGCCAGCCTCATGAGCGCAAAGGTATGGAGGCAGTCCGTCTCCTGACCCAGCAGGACGGCCGCCAGAACAAGAACGTCATTCTGGAAACAGAACTCGTCGCTCGCGGCAGCATTGGTCCAGCCCCCAAGGGCTGAACCACACTGTATTAGCGGGCGACGTTCAGAAGCCCGGCAATACTGTCGATCTGGAAATCCGGCTTCAGGTCAATGCACTGCGTTGCAGACCCGTGCCCATAACTCGCCCAGCAGGATGCAATGCCACTATTGCGGGCAAATCCAAGATCTGCCGCCGTGTCGCCAACCATCAGAAAATCCGATGCGGGGACTTCCGGAAACAACGGCCGCACACGGTCTGTCATGACCCGGGGATCCGGCTTGTGCGGGTAGTCTGGTTCGGACGCAATCACATTGCTGATCCACCCACCAAGCCCGAAGCGCTCGATACTGGCATGAACAGTTGGAGCATGCTTGTTGCTGAGAATTACCAGCGTTGCCCCGTCAGCCTTAAGATCGTCGAGCACTGACTTCACCCCGTCAAACAGGACGGTCTCTTCCTGATCGGCTTTAGGGTAATAAGCCCGATAATGACGAACAAAAGCCTGTGCATCATCAACATCACTGTCGGGAACGATCGCCTGAAACAGCGTCTGAAGGGTCCCACCCTTTGAAAGCTGATGCTTCAGGGCGTCTGATGAAGGGCCCTTGTAGCCGCTGGCTTCAAAGGCTTCCTTCAGGCTGCGAAGAATGGCCGGCTGCGTTTCCGCCAGAGTACCATCGTAGTCGAGAAGAACGATCGGGAATCTTGTCATTCTCTTTTGTCACCCCGTTTAAGCAGGAAATCCAGCCCTCTCCGCTTTAGATCGGACGTCGCCCGAGAAGGCGGCAAAGGGCTGATGCTGTATCTGCATGATTCAACGTATAGAAATGGAATTGCTCCACCCCTTCAGCTTTCAGTGTCTGACAAAGCCGGTCTGCAATCGTGGCCGCGACAAACGCCCGCGCCTGGGGCATTTCATCCAATCCATCGAACAGGTCGCGCATCCACTTCGGCACGTTTGCACCACACATATCGGCAAACTTCCAGGCCTGCGCAGCACTTCCAACCGGAAGAATACCCGGCACGATCGGCCGCTCGATTCCAATGGCCGCAGCGCGGTCCCGGAAGCGTAGAAATGTGTCCGCTTCGAAGAAGAACTGCGTCAAAGCCCGGTCCGCACCCGCATCAATCTTCGCTCGCAGATGCTCCAGATCCGACTGCGGGCTAAGCGCGGCAGGATGCGTTTCCGGATATGCCGCAACGGAGATTTCGAACGGCGCAATCTCCTTCAATCCGCGCACCAGATCCACAGCCCCCGCGTAGCCTTCCGGATGAGGCTCATAGACGCCCCCGGCTGACGGCGGCGGATCACCACGCAAGGCCACGATGTGCTTCACACCGGCCTCCCAGTACGCCTGCGCCACGGCATTGACGTCTTCTTTGGAGGCTCCCACGCAGGTCAGATGCCCAGCCATTGGCGCGCCAGTTTCCCGAACCATGTCTTTCAGGGTGGCCAGGGTGCGGTCCCGTGTTGACCCACCTGCCCCATACGTCACGGACATGAACTGCGGACCAAAAGCAGCTAGCGTTTTTGCGTTTTCCAGCAGCGTGGCGGCTGCCTTTTCCGACTTTGCAGGAAAAAACTCGAACGAAATTGCGGGCAGAGGCCCTGTCTGTGCGGGCATCACGCCAGCTCCTTATTCAATAATTCAGCTTAGTTGGGGCGTTGGCCGAGCCAGAGTTTCACAGTCAGTTCGCCTTCAAGAGCCACTGGCTCTGCGGGAACCAGACCAGCAGCGCGAAACCACGTCGCCATCTGCGCATCGGTAAACCCAAGCCGGACATGCGCATCCCGTGTGCGAAGTTCTTCCCGGTTATGGGAGGCAAAATCGATAATTAGTAAGCGACCGTTGGCATCCAGAATACGCGCGGCTTCCGCAATTACAGCAGCCGGATGCTGTGCGTAGTGCAGAACCTGATGCATGACTGCGACATCGGCTGAATGCTCCGGCAGCGGAAGGGCCTGAAAGTCCCCCTGCCGCAGATCAGCCTGCTCAAGACCAACTTCCGCAAGCTTGGTCCGCGCCAACCGCAGCATGGAGGGACTGCGATCAAACCCGATGACTGTCTGGGTGCCGCTTCCCAGCAGTTCCATCATGCGACCTGTTCCCGTGCCTATATCCACGAGCCGGCCGATCGGAGATGCTGAAAGCGTCTTTACGATCGCTGCTTCGACCTCCTGTTCGGACACATGCAAGGAACGCAACGCGTCCCATTCTGCCGCGTGGGTTTCAAACCAGTCTTCCGCCGCGAGCGCACGAACATCCCGAATGGCCTGCAAGCGAATACGATCCGCACGGATTTCCGCCGGTTCCCGCGCAGTCCATCGATCCAGCGCCATAAAGACAGGCTCCAGACGTTCCAGAACACCCAAAGTCAAAAAAACCCAGCTTCCTTCCTTGCGGCGCTCAATCAATCCCGCATCTGCCAGGATCTTCACATGCCGTGACACGCGGGGCTGACTTTGCCCGAGCACCTGCGCCACCTCGCCGATGGACAGTTCCATCTCGCGCAGAAGGGCCAAAATCCGCAGACGGGTCATGTCTGCCAGTGCCTGGAAAATGATGAGGGCCTGTTCCATATGGATTTACATATAAGGAGTTCTTTATATGAGCAAGAGCTATTGACTCTTTTTCGGAACATGCGGCAGTCATAAGGCTTGTCATGGTTCCACGTCGGATGTTCACGCATCCGGCGTGGCTAAGAGGGAAGCCGGTGCAAAGCCGGCGCTGCCCCCGCAACTGTCAGCGGCGAGTGCCGATTCCACACAGGCCACTGGGCGAAAGTCCGGGAAGGCGGAATCAGCGCGAAGACCCGTAAGCCAGGAGACCTGCCACGACACATAACATCCTCCGGCGGGGCGTTCCGGACGGGTCACGCATGTCTCCACGCCGCACATTTCCTGTTCGGGGCGTGAATGATCCTGCATGCCCTGCGAGCGCACTGCCACGAACCTGTCGAGGCTTTCATGACCGTCCGCGTCGCAACTCTGGGCTTTCCGCGTATCGGCACCCGCCGTGAACTGAAAACCGCTCTTGAACAGTACTGGGCAGGAAATTCTTCCGCCAATGATCTGCTTTCCACCGCCGCGTCCCTTCGGGCGTCAGCCTGGCAGCGCCAGAAAGACCTCGGCGCAGAGATCATCCCTTCCAACGATTTTTCGCTTTACGATCATGTGCTGGATACATCCGCAATGGTCGGTGCTGTTCCCGCCATTTACGGCAACGTGCAGGGCAAGGTGGACTTGGGAACCTACTTCGCCATGGCGCGCGGCTCCCAAACGACATCCGAAGAGTGTGGCTGCGGTCATGCTCATGGCGCACCTCAGGACGTTCCCGCCGCCGAAATGACCAAGTGGTTTGACACGAACTACCATTACCTTGTCCCGCAATTCACAGCAGACCAGACGTTCCGCCTCGCCTCTACAAAAGCGGTGGAGGAATATCATGAAGCCAAGGCGCTTGGGATTGAGACACGCCCCGTTCTGCTCGGACCTGTCAGCTTCCTGCTTCTGGGAAAATGTGACGGCCCGGCGTTTGATCGCCTTGATCTGCTCCCTGCCCTGCTGCCCATTTATGAACGGGTTCTGAACGCCCTCCGCGCAGAAGGCGCAGACTGGGTTCAGATTGACGAGCCCTGCCTTGTTCTGGATCTGCCGGACAATGCTGCCGCAGCTTTCAAAACGACCTACAACACTCTGACAGCCGCTGTTCCAGACCTCAAACTGATGCTCGCCACGTATTTCGGTGCGCTCGGAAACAATCAGGACATCGCCCTAAGCCTGCCAGTTCACGGCCTGCATGTGGATCTTGTCCGCGCTCCCGAACAGCTTGCATCCATTCTGGAAAAAGCACGACCTGACCTGCTGCTATCTCTGGGCGTAGTGGATGGGCGGAATATCTGGAAGGCCGACCTGAACGCGCTTCTGGACCATCTTGAACCACTGGCGCGCCAGCGTGACCTCATCCTTGCTCCGTCCTGCTCTCTCCTCCACACACCCATTGATCTGGAACGGGAGACAGATCTGGACGCGGATGTGAAATCCTGGCTCGCATTCGCCGTTCAGAAAATCGAAGAATTGTACACACTGGCACGCGCCCTGAATGAAGGCCGGGGCGCTGTGCAAGCCACTTTAGCCGAAAACGCTGCGGCTCTTCAGGCACGTCGCTCTTCCACGAAAATCAACGATCCTGCCGTTCAGGCACGCTCTGCAGATCGCAACCCAGCTCTCACCCAGCGCCTTTCCCCCTTCCCCGCGCGCCGTCCATTGCAACAGTCCAAACTCAGGCTGCCGCTTTACCCAACGACAACAATCGGGTCCTTCCCCCAGACGCCGGAAGTCCGCAAAGCCCGTGCAGATCATGCACGAGGAGAGCTCTCTTCCGAGGCTTACGAAACCTTCCTGCGGGAAGAAACCGCCCGGACCATCCGCTGGCAGGAAGAGATTGATCTTGATGTGCTGGTGCATGGCGAGTTTGAGCGCAATGACATGGTGCAGTATTTCGGGGAGCAGCTTTCCGGCTTTGCGTTCACGAAGCACGCCTGGGTTCAGTCCTACGGGTCCCGCTATGTCCGGCCACCCATCATTTTCGGGGATGTGTCACGCCCGAAAGCCATGACGGTTGAATGGTGGGAATATGCCCAGTCCATCACCAGCCGCCCGATGAAAGGTATGCTGACGGGGCCTGTCACGATCCTGAACTGGTCTTTCGTGCGAGACGATCAACCGCGTGCGGAAACATGCCGACAGATCGCTTTCGCGATCCGGGATGAAGTGTGCGATCTGGAAAAAGCCGGGGGCGGCATCATCCAGATTGATGAAGCCGCCTTGCGTGAAGGCCTGCCGCTCCGTCGCGCAGACTGGCAATCCTATCTGGACTGGGCCGTGGAGAGCTTCCGCATTTCAGCCTCGGGTGTGCAGGACGCCACACAGATCCACACCCATATGTGCTACTCGGAATTCAACGATATCATTGCCGCCATTGGCGCAATGGATGCGGATGTGATTTCGATTGAAACCGCCCGCTCCCGCATGGAACTACTCGATGCGTTCGCAGCCTATCGCTACCCTGCGGAAATCGGGCCGGGCGTTTACGATATCCATTCCCCACGCGTGCCGTCTGTCGAGGAAATGGTGGACCTGCTTCGAGCTGCCAGCAAAACAATCAGCCCGGATGTCCTTTGGGTCAATCCGGATTGCGGACTAAAAACCCGCAAATGGCCGGAGACGAAAGCTGCGCTCCTCAACATGGTTGCGACAGCCCATTATATGCGTCCGTAAACCAGCGAGTAGATGGGGTGAATCACCACCCCATCATACGCAATTACCAGATTTTGACGCGCTGATCCGGTGTGAGATAGAGCTTGTCACCCGGCTGTACATTCCAGGCCTTGTACCAGAGATCCACGTTGTGCATCGGGATGTTTACCCGAGCTTTCGGCGGCGAGTGCGGGTCGATAACAACCATCTGCTTCTCCGTGTCTGGACGAACCTTCTCACGCCAGACCTGTGCCCATCCCATAAACACGCGCTGATCGCCCGTCAGACCATCAATAACCGGAGCTGGCTTCCCATTCAGAGAGGCATGATACGCATCCAGCGCCAGGGTCAGGCCACCAAGATCGGCAATGTTTTCGCCCATCGTAAGCTTACCGTTCACATGCACGCCCGGCTGAACCTCGAACGCGTCATACTGCGCACCAAACCGATCTGCGAGCTTCTGGAAGCGCGCTTCGTCTTCCTTTGTCCACCAGTTCCGCAGACGCCCCTTGTCATCGTATTTGCGGCCTTTGTCGTCAAAGGAATGGGTCATTTCATGCCCAATGACACCACCGATCGCCCCGTAATTCACAGCCGGATCAGCCTTCGGGTTGAAGAACGGCGGCTGAAGGATCGCCGCAGGAAACACGACCTCCACAAAACGCGGATTGTTGTAGGCGTTCACCGTTGCGGGCGACATCAGCCACTCGTTGCGGTCAACAACCTTGTCGAGATGGCTTAACTGATAGTGCCATTCGAAAGCGAAAGCGCGCTCGGCATTGCCGTACACATCGCCCTTCTTCACAACCAGATCGGAATAATCCCGCCACTCATTCGGGTAACCCACCTGAATTTCAAAGCTGGCCAGCTTCTTCAGCGCGGCTTCACGCGTCTGCGCGCTCATCCATGTGTTGTGTTCGAGGCGGTTGTGGAAAGCTGCCTTCAGGTTACCCGTCAGCGTCTGCATGGCCGCACGATCCGAAGCCGGGAAATAGCGCTCCACGTAGATTTTACCGAGCGCCATTTCCATGGCGGAACTCGTGAAATCCACACCACGCTTCCAACGCGCTGCCAGAGCAGGCTGGCCTGACATAGCCTTCACATAGGCGAAACGCGTTTGCACAAAAGCATCCGGCAGGAACGATGCAGCATTGCTCGCCGTATGGAATGCCTGCCAGGCGCGCAGAGTGTTCAGATCTGTCTTTGCAATCAGGTCCGCTTCCGCCTTGATGGCGGAAGGCTCACCAACAATAACAATCCGCTGCGCCAGCCCGGCCTCAGGCACACCTGACGCCCGCAACCATGTCATCCAGTCAAAAGAAGGAACACTTTTGACCAGCGCTTCTACCGTCATCGGGTTGTAGGTCTTGTCCGGATCGCGGAGTTCCGTGCGCGCCCAATGAACTTTGGCAATCTCGGTTTCAAAAGCCACAATGTCTGCCGCTGACTTGGCGGGATCAGCCCAGTGAACAAGCGTCAGAAGCTTCGTGACATATGCCTGATAGGCCGCTTTCTTGGATGCAAATTCCGGCTTCAGGTAATTGTCCCGATCCGGCATCCCGAGCCCGGCGTGATCGACACTGAGCGCATATTTCGTCGGATCTTTCGCATCCACATCCACGTCCAGCGCGAACGGCGATGATCCGAACGTATCGGACGACGCCCCGCTAAACTGCGCAAATGCCTTCAGATCCGTAATTGTGTGGATGCTTGCGATTTCAGCATCCAGCGGCTTAGAACCCAATGCTTCGACAGCCTTCTCATCCATGAAAGACGCATAATAGGTGCCCAGCTTCTCATCGATCGTCTGAGGCTGAGCGACCGGATGCGCGGACAGGTCTTTCAGAATGGACTGAATGCGCTGGCGGGATGCTTCAGCCAGCGCGTTAAACGGGCCGTAGCTGCTCATATCCGACGGAATTTCGAGCGCTTTCAGGAAGCTGCCATTGGCATAATCGAAGAAACTGTCTCCCGGCTTGACGCTCACATCCCGCCCGGCCAGATCCAGACCATACTGGTCATAAGTAATCTGAGGCGCTGCGGGCTTGGCAGACGCAATCGAAGGCAGCACTACCAGGCCAAGACTGGCGGATAGCAGCAAAGCAGCCTTGGGGGAGAGTTTCTTCTGATGCATATGAGAGGCCTAAATGTGAAAAACAGGCAGGCCTTTTGGTCCGTCCGCGGGCCTGTAACTTAAGTTTACAGTCGAAACGACCTGGACGCCAAGAGCCATACCTCGCGCAGAAAAGCGGGGTATGGAAAAAGGCTTTAATTCTGGCTGGAAATAAGCGCTTTAATGCCAGGGAGAATGGCAATGAGCAGCCCCCCAGGAGGCTGCTCGCGCCTCAGGGACAACAGATGATTGGATGAGTTGTGAAACAGCTCTTCCTGTGCAGCAATCAGGTGCTGCGCATCCAGCCGCCAGGCTGTTCCTGAAGCTCCATTCAGAACATTCAATCCCGCATTGGAGAGGGCCGCAACGGTGTGAGATATGGGCGTAACCTCCTCAAGGGCAGGCACATCTGCGGCAATTGCGACAAAAGCTTCATCATTGGCAGCCCAGCTTGCCAGCATGGCCTTCAAGGGAGCCTTCAGACTCTTTTCTCCCTCGACATACCGTTTAGCCATGTCGTTGAAGCGGATAGCCTCAAAAGCATCCGGATCGGCAATCGCGACCGGAGCCGACAGCATGGCATCGCCACTTTTGGAGGCCAGACGATTCAAAGCGTAATTCCGCACCGGAACCGTAACGCTCAAAAGCGTGGAGAGAGGGCCAGTATGCGCAGGTGCCAAAGCCTCCTTCAACGCATTTTCATGCTGCGCCGCTTGCAAACCTGTTGATTGGAGTTCTGCCATGACCACAGGTAGGCGGCGCTCCAGATCATCCACATCCCGCACGTTTTCAGAAGACCAGAACCGCTCAGCCAGAGCTGCAGTACGGGGCCACAGACGGGCATCCAACATGTTTTCGGAGACAACTTCTGTCCAGAGCGCGCCTTCTGCACCCAGAACCATTTTCTTCTGGTCATCGGTCAAAGGCGCTGCATTCGGGTTCTGGATGAAAGCCTGAAGCAGCGGGGTGATCTTCGGATGTGTCTCCGCCAGTTCTTCTGGCGTGATGCCATTCGCCTTGGTGTCATACGGATCAATGGCGTAATGCGTCCGGGACGGCGTCAACATATCCAGATAATAGCCCGAAGACACGACAACCGGATGCCCGGCCTGTGTGGCAGAACCCGTCCACTTGGAGCCGCGCCACCCTTCCACAACAACATTTTTGGGAATTGGCGCTTCGCTGACTTCGTCCCACCCCATCATGACGCGGCCCTGGCTGGACAGGATTTTTTCCACCTGCGCCGTGAAGGCTGCCTGAAGGGCTGGTGCATCCTTGTATCCGTGCACCTTCATATAGGCCGCAATTTTTGGATTGCTGGTCCACTGAGTGCCGAGAACCTCGTCACCACCCGAATGGAAATAATGATCCGGAAAGAGTGTTTCCATTTCCGCATACAGCGCACGAATGAATGTCAGCGTTTTGGGATTGGTCGGGTCCATCGCCGGGTTGTTCAGGTTTTCACCAACGGCGTTGACCTCTGGCAGTGGCTGGGCGGCCAGTTCCGGATAGGCCTGCAACACTGCAAGTGCATGACCCGGCACGTCAAATTCAGGCACAATGCGGATACCGCGATCCGCAGCATACGCCACAATGTCTCGAACCTCAGCCTGCGTATAATACTGCCCGTGCGATCCAACGCTCGTCAGCTTCGGGAAGACACGGCTCTCCACACGGAAGCCGGTCCCGTCATTCAGATGCCAGTGCAGCACGTTAAGCTTCAGTAGCTCCATGGCATCAAGCTGGCGTTTGACGGTCTCTACAGAGGCGAAATGCCGGGACACATCCAACAGAAGGCCACGCCATGCAAAGCGTGGCGCATCATCAATATGCAGCCGTTCTACCACCACCCCATCTGATGTTTTCTGAACAAGCTGCAGGAATGTGGCCAGCCCATGCACAACGCCTGCCGGTCCATCAGCTTCCAGATGGGCGCCATCCGCTGATGTCGTAAGAGCATAATGCTCCTTGGCCCCAACCGTGAGATAGGCCGGATCATAGGCTGCACTGATATGCAGAACGTACGGGCCACCATGCGCAAAAAGTGCGCCTGTCACAGCACCAAGCCGTTGAGAAAAACGGGCTGCGGCTCTCTGCAAAAGAGGAGACGGCGGGGTGGCCCAGACAATCCGGACACCTCCTGCAAGGGATGCCACACCATTGGACGCCGAGACGGATTGCGGCACAGGCATCAGAGCAGGTGCCGCCTGGGCCATGCCTCCAAAAACCGTGCCAGCCAGCAAAGCACTCCCCAGACACACTTTCTTCCAGAAAGAACCATAAGGGAAAGGCGTGGTCCGGGTCATTCAAGGCTTCCTTGCAGTTACGGATCAGTATCTGAAACGATTTTCACCGTATCACTCTGCCGTATCGTGTCACTCCGGCGGCAGAGCTGCAAGCATGCGACGCGCATCCTCAGCCCGGAGCGTAATTCCGTAAAACTGACGATAGAACTGCTGCATCTTTGCAATCATTCCTGCCTCATCCACGTGGCCCGTCTGAACAATCTGACGGGCCCAGTCGACCTGCAAGAGTAATTCAGGGCTGTACCGATCCCACGGGAAAATTCCCGCCGGATTGCGGTAAACACGGCCAGCTTTGACAGCGGCGAGCTGAGACCAGACACCATCGCTGGCAAGCTGGGCAGGATCCCCTGCATTGGCACCCACAATAATGATGTCCGGGTTCCAGGAGAGCACCTGCTCGACAGAGACAGGCTGCTTGTTCCCATGCACGCCCACAGCCGCATTGCGTCCACCAGCAGAACGGATCCACTGGTCGATAATGCTCTGATCTCCATCCACGCGCAGAGGTTTCAGGGATTCAACGTGAAGGACTTTGGGCCCTTGCGGGTTGGTTGCGGCCTGCGAAATTTCCTTGAGGAAAGCCACACGATACGCCTGCGCACGCTGCGTCGCCAGGGGCGTCTGAAGAAGGTTTGCCGTGCTATCCACACATTCCAGCAGCCCGATGAAACGGTCAAAGCCCTCAGGGACAACATGCAGGCCAACCTTGGAGAGCGCCGCGACGGAATGGCTCGACGCCGTGACAAACACCAGATCCGGCGCAAGACGTAAAAGCTCTTCTCCGTTCAGATTTCCCGGGTCCAGAGGCTGAGCTTTGGACAGAGACGGTACCAGGCGGAACATCCACGGCATGATTGATGGCTTGGCGACCGTCGCGATGATCTTGTCCTGCGCGCCGAGCATAATGAGCGTGGCGTTATGGGCATACCATCCCTCCACCAGACGTGTGGGAGGAGCAGCAAATGCTGTGGTGGCCATGAGCGAAAGACCCAGAAGCCCTCCAGCCAATCGAGACAGTCTCATCATTCACTCTCCTCACGATGGAAAAAACGTTTCCCGGCATGATCAATCTGCGCCAGAGGAACACCATAAAGACGGGACATCCGTTCAGCCGTCACAATAAGCTCGGGTGGGCCGTCCGCCACAATTTGCGCTTCCTCCAAAATAAGGGCGCGATGGCCGGCGGAAAAGAATTCTTCCGGCCGGTGGGACGTCAGAAGAATGAGATGTCCTTCAGCGGCCAGTTCTGCAAGCAGACTCATCAAACGAAGCTGATGACCATAGTCCAGACCGCTCATTGGCTCATCAAGAAGAAGCCCGACAGCTTCCTGCGCAAGGGCTCGCGCCAGCACGACACGCTGCTTTTCGCCGCCAGACAGCTCCGTCACCGGACGCTCTACCAAGGGCAGGAGTCCCAGACGATCCATGGCCTGATCAACGCGGAGCCGGTCTTCCACTCCGAGGCGCCCTGCCACGCCATGATGGGGAATACGCCCCAGCTCAACCATCCGCCGGACCGTGTAAGGAAACGTCATCGCGTGTGCCTGAGGCACATACGCCAGACGCCGCGCCACGTCTAAAGGCCGCAGAGACGATAACAGCGTACCTTCAAGGCAAACCTCACCGGACGTCGGTTTGAGCAATCCCATCAGAATGCGCAAAAGGGTGCTTTTGCCCGCACCATTAAGGCCAAGAAGCCCAATCAGTTCACCACGCCGGAACGTCAGGCTGACATCATTCAGCACCACAGATCGAGACGATCGTTTCAGCGTAATACCTTGGCAGGAGAGAAAAGCCCGACTCATGTCGCGTCCCCGCGGAGACGCCGAAGCACGAGAATAAAGGCAAGGGCACCGAAAAGCTCGGTCATGATCCCAAGTGGCACTTCTCCGGAGGTCAGGCTGCGCGACACGGTATCTGCCAGCAGAACACCGGCGGCTCCCAACAAGGCACAGACCGGCATCATCCGCCGATGCTCTGCGCCCGCCAGCATTCTGGAAATGTGGGGCACCAAAAGCCCGACCCAGCCAATAATACCCGCCATGGAGATCGTCATGGCACAGGCCAGTGTTGCAAGCAGAATGACGAAAGGCCGCATAATCTGAATGGGAACCCCAAGACTCCGCGCTTCATCGTCTCCGAGAGAAAGTACATCCAGTAAAGGAGCAAGTAAAACCAGTATAGCGACCAGAACAAGCACTGGAACGGTCAGCCAGGAAAGCTCTTTCCATCCCGTTTGGGACAGTGTCCCCAGTAGCCAGTTCACAACAGCAGGCAACTGATCCATCGGGTCAGCGGTATATTTCACAAGAGACAAAAGCGCTGTGAAAACGGCATTGGCCACAAGGCCACCCATCAGCAATGTCAGGAGGCCGCCCTGTGGCAACAGACGGGAAATGGAAATTCCAGACCCCACGGCCACGACACCGCCAGCAAACGCACCGATCTGAATCCATGCAGGTGACGCACCCAGAACAATCATGAGTGCCGCCCCAAAAGCGGAGCCACTCAGAACACCCAGAAGATCAGGCGAAACAAGGGGATTTCGAAGAACGGCCTGATAGGTTGCGCCACCGCAGGATAGCGCACTTCCTACCAGAATTCCGGCCACAACCCGCGGCAACCGAACCTGCTGGACCACAGCATCAGCAACAGGATCCTGCCCTCCCCAGAGGTGAAGTAACCGCCCAAGCACCATCACCACACGATGCGGAGACAGCGGGTAACGACCGCAGCACAGGGCCAACACAATGGACAGCACCAGAGCCCCTCCAGCGAGGCTCCGGACATAAGTCGGACGAATGATAATGAGCCGCCCTTTCACACAACGATCTGCCCCACTCTACTCCGGCTCAGATGCGCTCGGAAACAGGGCGGCTCTTCTTTTCATGCGACAGGATTGCGAACAGCCCCGGAAGAACGAATTCATTTTGGCACCGAGTGACAAAATATTCAATTGCTCCGAATCGTTTTTTCAAGAGTGAACAGACAATGACACGCCGATATAGGACTAATAAAATCCCTATTTTGAAATATGAATATTGGCGCATCATCTCGTAAATTTGAGTGAACACCCTCCCCATTTGTGTGACATTGAAACCCGCCCCCCAATGAAAACTGCACTTTGACCACGCGCAGGCCGAATTTTGAGTTATCTCAATCTTCCCTTTCTGGCGCCCGTGCCATATTGAGGGGAACAATCATCCGTCACGTTGTGGACGGCAGTTTTTCAAACAGTGCCGGGACAGTACAAGAATGCTCAAACGGATAGCCGCCAGTATTGTGGGCCTCGGTGCAGTGGGCGGCCTCGGTTTCCTCGCCTATGCGTGGTACCCCGCAATCGCCCCCATCTCCCCTCCCGCTGCGGCCTCTTTTTCCGCAGACGCCATCAAGCGTGGCGAAATCGTTGCAGCCGGTGGATACTGTGCCGAATGTCACACCCGCGTGGATGGCAGCCCCGGCCCCGAGTTGGCCGGTGACTTCAAGATGGCCACCCCATTCGGTGACATCTTTTCATCCAACATCACGCCTGACCCGGAATGGGGTCTCGGCAACTGGTCGTTGGAAGCCTTCAAGCGTGCCATGAACAAGGGCATTGCCCGTGATGGTTCACAGCTTTATCCGGCGTTCCCGTTCGACCACTTCACAAAGGTCAACGATCAGGACGTCTCGGACCTGTATGCGTATCTGATGACGCGTCCGGCCGTACACCTGAAGCCGCGTGACAACACGGTTCCCTTCCCGATCAACATCCGTCTGATTGGTCAGGGTTTCTGGAAGCTCCTGTTCTTTACACCAGGCCGCTACCAGAACGACCCAAAGCATGATGCACAATGGAACCGCGGGGCCTATCTGGCCGAAGGTAACGCCCATTGTGGTGCCTGCCATACGCCGCGTAATCTTCTGGGTGCCGAGAAGCTGAGCCATGCTTATGACGGTGCCGTCATTGATGGCTGGATTGCGCCACCACTGAACGACCACAACCCAACGCCGGTTGTCTGGACGGAAGACGAGTTCTTCCAGTACCTGCGCTTTGGCGTCGCTCCGCTGCATGGTTCTGCTGCTGGCCCAATGTCTCCGGTGCCGCATCGCTTCCTGTCCAAGATTCCGGAAGACGATGTGCATGCCATTGCTCATTATTATGCAGACGTCGCAAAGGCTGCCCAGCGTTCTCAGGGCGATCAGGCTGCCATTGCTCGCGCCATGCAGATGTCTGGCACGGATCTGACTGGCCCGCAGACACTGGATGCGGATGCGCGCCTGTATCAGGGAGCCTGTGGCGCCTGCCATTACAATTCCGGCCCGATGCCGGTCTCTGGCCGCCCGGAACTGGCTCTGAACAACGCGCTTTGGCTGGATGAGCCGAACAATCTGTTCCAGGTCATGCTGCATGGCATCGGCGCTGCCGAAGGTCAGGACAATATCGCCATGCCAAGCTTCTACACGGCCCTTTCGGACCATGACATGGCCCGCATTGCCGCGTATCTCCGCCGCACCCGCACCACCCTCCCCCCCTGGACGGATCTGGAAAAGAAGGCCGCGGCTGCCCGCGCCACGCTGTCCGCACCGCCCGTTAACGCCTCGCACTGATCCGGGCAGGACAGGGAAAACGAAATATGACCACGAAATTTGAACTCAACGGACAGCCCGTTTCGGTCGATGCACCGGATGATACCCCTCTGCTGTGGGTCTTGCGGGATGAATTGAACCTGACCGGCACCAAGTTTGGCTGCGGCATCGGCGAATGTGGTGCCTGCACCGTGCATGTCGGTGGGCGCGCCACACGCTCCTGCATCACGCCGCTCTCCTCCATCGAAGGCGCCTCGATCACCACGATCGAAGGCCTCGATCCGGAAGGCAATCACGTCGTGCAGGTCGCCTGGCGTGACCAGCAGGTGCCGCAGTGCGGCTACTGCCAGTCCGGCCAGATCATGCAGGCCGCAAGCCTTCTGAAAGATTATCCGAAGCCGACGGATGAAGAGATTGATGGCGTCATGGGCGGCAGTCTCTGCCGTTGCATGACGTATGTCCGCATCCGCAAGGCCATCAAGGAAGCAGCTGCCGCGCAGCAGGGAGGCGTCACCAATGGCTAAGATCGAACAGATCGCCAAGAGATCCGACGCAGGCCGCCTGTCTCGCCGCAGTTTTCTGATGACGGCAGCAGGCGCAGGTCTGATGTTTGGCTTCGCCCGCAAGGCCGAAGCTGCGCAGACCTATCCGTCTGCCATGCCGCCGGAAGCCGCGTTCGAGCCGAACATGTGGTGCGCCATCGCGCCGGACGGCTCCATCAACGTCAATGTTGTCCGTGCCGAGATGGGTCAGCACGTCGGCACCGCCCTCGCCCGCATTATTGCGGACGAAATGGAAGCCGACTGGGATCACATCAAAATCACGGAAGTGGACACCGCCCCGAAATGGGCCGGCAAGTTCGTGACCGGCGGGTCCTGGTCCGTCTGGGATACATGGGACACGTTCCGTCAGGCTGGTGCCGCTGCCCGTACGATCATGCTGGAGGAAGGCGCAAAGCTGCTCGGTACCACGCCGGACAAATGCGTTGCCCGCAACAGCACGGTCACGGCAGGCAGCAAGAGCGTCTCCTATGGCGAGATCGTTTCCAAAGCCAAGCCGACGCGCAGCTTCACGGCTGACGAAATGGCCAAGCTGCCGCTCAAGCCCGCCAGTGAACGTCGCCTGATTAGCAAGCCGGTTCCTGCTCTGGATATTCCGGACAAAACGACCGGCAAGGCAATCTACGGCATCGACGTGAAGCTCGAAGGGATGGTCTATGGCCGCCCCAAGATGCCGCCGACACGTTATGCTGCGAAGGTGCAGTCCGTCGATGACAGCGAAGCCAAGAAGATCCCCGGATACATTCGCTATGTTGTTCTGGATGATCCCTCCGGCATCGTTCCAGGCTGGGTCGTGGCTCTGGCCAAGACCTATCCCGCCGCTATCAAAGCTGCGGACGTTCTAAAGGTTCAGTGGAATCCCGGTCCGACGATCAATGTCTCGGAAGCAGACATCATCGAGCATGGCCGCAAGCTGATTGCAGATCAGAGCACTGGCGCTCGCGTCTTCAACGATAAGGGTGTGGACGAGGCATTTGCCCATCCGGCACACTCCTTCGAACGCAGCTACACCTGTGCCTCCGTCGCGCATTACCAGCTTGAGCCTGTCAATGCCGTGGCCCGTCATATTGATGGCATGTGGGAAATCCATACCGGCAACCAGTGGCAGTCCCTCGTTCTGCCGCAGCTCTCCAAGGCCCTTCAGGTGCCTGAAGAGCAGGTTGTCATGCGCACTTACCTGCTGGGCGGCGGGTTTGGTCGCCGCCTGAACGGTGACTATTCCATCCCGGCAGCTCTGGCGTCCAAGGCCATTGGCGGCGCACCAGTCAAGCTGATCCTGACACGTTCGGACGATATGGCGTTTGACTCCATTCGTTCCCCCTCTCTTCAGACGGTTCGCGTTGCCCTCGATGCAGACCAGAAGAAGATTGTGGCGATGGATTACGCTGCAACAGCAGGCTGGCCCACACTCGTCATGGCACCGGCGTTTCTGGCCAAGGGCGAAGACGGCAAGTCCTACGATCCATTTGCGATTGCAGGCGCTGATCACTGGTACGAAACCGGGCCAACCCGCGTCCGTGCCATCACGAACGATCTGGCCAACAAGACTTTCCGTCCAGGCTGGCTGCGTTCCGTGTCCGCAGGCTGGACGCCTTGGGCGCTTGAGTCCTTCCTCGACGAACTGGCTCACCAGACGAAGCAGGACCCACTGGCATTCCGCCTGTCCATGTTCACAGCGACAGGACGGAACGAAGGCTCCGCTCCCAATGCTGTAGGCGGCGCCAAGCGTCAGGCCGCAGCCCTTCAGCGCCTTGCCGACAAGATCAACTATGGCAAGACGCAGCTTCCGGCGGATACCGGCATTGGCATCGCGACCAGTTTCGGACAGGAACGCGGTATGCCGACCTGGACGGCTGGTGCGGCACAGGTCCACGTTGATCGCAAGACCGGCGTCATCACCTGTCAGAAGCTTTGGCTGGTTCTGGATGCTGGCACGATCGTTGATCCGGGTGGCGCACTGGCACAGACCGAGGGTGCAGCTCTGTGGGGCCTGAGCATGGCGCTGTTTGAAGGCACCGAGATCGTCAATGGCACGATCAAGGACAGCAACCTCAACACCTACACGCCGGTCCGTCTTCCGGACGTGCCGGACATGGACATTGAATTCGTCCAGAACACCGAAAAGCCTACGGGCCTTGGTGAACCGGGTGTGACGGTTGTGGCTCCTGCCATCGGCAATGCCGTATTCAACGCCATTGGTGTGCGTCTGCGCCATCTGCCAATGCGTCCGGCAGATGTGCTGCGCGAACTGAACGGTCACAACAGCTAAAATCCGGCTTCACCGTCGAAAAACAGAAACGCCGCGCCCCGGACTGGGACGCGGCGTTTTTTATGGCTGCATCAGCCGTTGCGGTAATAGTAGCTGTAGCCGTTCAGGGCCGGTGCGCCGCCCAGATGAACGTACAGAACCTTTGACTCGTCCGGGAAATATCCCTTCTTGGTCAGGTCAATCAGACCCTGCATGGATTTCCCTTCATAGACAGGGTCCGTCATCATGGCTTCCGTACGGGCCGCCAGTCGGATGGCTTCGTTCGTTTCTTCGGACGGGACGCCATAGGCGGGATAGGCGTAGTCTTCGAGGATCACGATCTCATCGTCCCGCACTGTCCGACCAAGCTCTACTAGCTCGGCTGTGCGGTCCACGATCTCCCGCACCTGCTCGCGCGTCTGCTCCGGCGTTCCGGAGGCATCAATGCCAATGACCCGATCTGCACGGCCCTGCGCTGCAAATCCGACAATCATTCCCGCTTGCGTCGAGCCCGTTACGACACAGACGATAATGTAATCGAACGTGAAGCCGAGTTCCTTTTCCTGCTCCGCGACTTCTTCCGCAAAGGCGGCATAACCGACACCACCATATTGATGAACGGAGGCACCAGCCGGAATGGCATAGGGCTTTCCGCCAGAATTTTTCACGGACTGAATGGCATCTTCCCAGCTCTGGCGGATACCGATGTCAAAGCCGTCTTCCACAATACGGGACTCAGCACCCATAAGACGCGTCATGAGGATATTACCGACACGGTCATAAACAGCGTCGTAATGTGGCACCCACTTCTCCTGCACGACGACGCACTTCATGCCCAGCTTGGCGGCTGTTGCTGCGACCATGCGGGTATGGTTGGACTGCACGCCGCCGATGGAGACGAGCGTATCCGCGTCAGAAGCCAGAATATCCGGAACAATATATTCCAGCTTGCGGAGCTTGTTGCCCCCCATCGCCATGCCCGAATTGCAATCTTCACGCTTGGCATAGATCTGCACTTTGCCACCCAGGGCTTCGCTCAGACGTGGAAGATGCTCAATAGCCGTTTTTCCAAAAGTCAGCGGATAGCGCTCAAATTTTTCAAGGTTCACAGACAGCCTCCCAAGGTGTTCACACCCGAAAGCAGTAGTGAAATATTCTTCGAAGGTGCTTTCTAATTCAGGCAATAATTTCTGTATTTTACTCTTAAAATAGAATTTTAATGGATGTTTCTTTTATCACTTGAGGAAATAATGAAAGATTCTATCACACCAGATCTGGACGCGATCGACCTGAACATTCTTCGCCTTCTGCAAGGCAACGGGCGTATGTCCAATGCCGAGCTGGCCGAGCGTGTGAACGTGAGCGCCGCGACATGTCATCGGCGCACCCAAAGACTTTTTCAGGACGGTTATATCCGTGGCGTTCGCGCCGAGATTGATCCCGTCAAAGTCGGACTGGGAACGATCGCTCTGGTCGGCGTCGTGCTGGACCGGTCCACTCCCGAGAGCTTCGCAGAACTGGAAGAGGCTGTGAAAACCATGCCCATGGTGTTGGACTGTCATCTGGTCGCAGGCGATTTCGATTATCTGCTGAAGATCCGCGTGGAAGACATGGCGGATTTCAATCGGCTTCACGCAGAAAAGCTCATTGCCTTTCCAGGGGTGCGACAGGCACGGACGTTTTTTGTCATCAAGGAAGTCAAGGACAACGGGCCACTCGCGTTCTAGAATTGCGTTCGCATGGAACTCCCTGTTGCCTCTGTGCAATGATTTCCTTTGCGGTATTGTCACGTCCTTGCCTGCCACCAGCTATGGAACCCTCTGCCCATGCCCCTTCACCCCACTGCCCCGAAGCCGGAACGTTTTAGAAAAACGCGGAAGGCCCTGCGCCGCACGTTGGCGCTTGGACTGGTCGCTGGCGGCCTGCTGGCGGCTTCCGCGCAGGCGAAAGCTGACCCCCGCCTTGTCATTTTTGACGATGACGGCTTCAGCATCGCCCAGTGGATGATCATCAAGGCCCCCAACGTCCGCGTGCTTGGTATCACGACTGTCACGGGTGACGTCTGGCAGAAAGAAGCGACGAATGACGCGCTGCGGGGCGTGGAAGTGGCAGGCCGGGCAGACATTCCCGTTGTTCCGGGCGCAACCTACCCGTTCCTGAACTCGGAAAAGCTGACGGACCGCTGGGAAGCCCTTTATGGAAAGCTGATCTGGAAAGGGGTGTGGATGAAAAAATGGGTCGAAAAGACCGAGCAGCCACTTCCCTACTATCATGGCCCGGATGTTGTTCCGGACCTCCCATATGGCAATCCGGTCAAGAAGCCAGAAACCGAGCGCGCAGCTGACTTCCTCATTCGGATGGTTCACCAATATCCAGGACAAGTCAGCATCATCGCAACGGGTCCGATGACCAACATCGCACTGGCCCAGACGCTTGATCCGGAATTTGCGGGCCTTGCAAAAGAACTCGTTTACATGGGCGGTGGCCTGAACCCGCGCCAGACAAGGCCCGGCGTAGTGGCACACCAATTCGCGCGTGAATTCCTGAACAGCCCCCGTCGTGAATTCAACTTCCGTCTGGACCCGGAAAGCGCAAGTGCGGCCCTTCGCGCACCATGGAAGCACATCGTGATGGTTCCGGCCGATCCTTCAACGGATACCGAACTCACGCCGGAATTCCTGAAGAAGCTGGAAGCCACAGGCACGCCCGTCGGGCATGTCATGAAATGGCATCTGAGCGGCTTCCCGCTCTGGGATGAAATTGCAGCATCAGTCTGGCTGGACCCGAGCATCATCACGGAAAAGCAGGATCTGTTCGTGGATGTAAACAGCCAGTTTGGCCCCGGCTATGGAGACGTTGTGTCCTGGACTCCGGGCTATGAGCCAGGGCTGGGCGAGCGCAAGAACGAAGTTGTCCTGCGCATCAATGTTCCGAAACTTGAAAAGCAGATCCTTGATCTGATTGGCAGCCCACAGGCTCCTGTCAGCGGACATCCTCTCCCCTGAAGCACAAAAGCCCCGTTGCCATCCGGCCGCGGGGCTTTTTTCAGATGGCGGGAAGAGCGACCTGCTCTTTGGGCCAGCGGCGATGAAGCCAAAGCCATGCTCCAGGCCTTTCGCGGATCCACCGTTCCAGCGTCTTGTTCATGGCGACGCAGATTGACCGGATATCCGCATGATGATCGCCTGTTCGTTCAGCCTGAAGCGGGGCTTCACACACCATACGGAACCGACCGTTCCCCAGTCGCACGATATGGACGGGTATGATGGGCAGATTAAAGCGCAAGGCCAATTGCGCCACCGCTGGCGCCGTCATGGCATCCCGGCCCAGAAACGGAATGGCGAGCCCGTCATTCATTTTCTGATCGACCAGAAACCCCAATGAGCCACCGCTTTGAAGATGCGTTAAGGCCTGCCGGGCCCCCTTGGGTCCTTTAGGAAACATGGTCCCTGTCGGGCCGAGAGCCTTCTGTCGCATTGTCTGCGTCATAAGATCGATAACCGGATTGGACGAGGCCCGATAAAAACCCGCAACTGGCATACCCAGACTGGTTGCGATGGGCAGAATGAGCTCCCAGTTCCCCAGATGCCCTGAGAAAAACAAAGCCTGTGATCCGTTTTCCTTTAGGGCATCGATATGCTCTTCACCCTCGATCTCCCATCCCGGTCCCATTTCCGTACGGGTAAAGGATGCAAGATGGGGGAGTTCTGTCACGTTCTGCCCCAGGTTCGTCCACACATCCCGGATAATCTGCTGTCGTTCCGGCAAAGATAAATCAGGAAGAGCGAGTTGAAGGTTTCGATCCGCAATGCGGGTTGCCCGGAGCCTCATTCCGACATTCCGCATCAACCAGCCGCCCGCTGTCGAGGCGTATTGCGGCCCCACACTGCGCAGGAGGCCAATAACGCTCCATAGCGCTGCCGATTGCATATGCTGAGACAGACGGGACAGAACAGGAGCTATTGGTGCCATGCGACGATAGTCGCTTTAAAAGAAAGATAATCAATTCTTGTTTTGTATCTAATTAATACCTGAGTTTCTCAATTTATACTTTATTGGTAATTTTTCAGAAATAATAAAACATATTTTAATTTTTTAATAAATAATAATTTCTGATTTTATTTTTAAACTTCCAGATTTATGCCCTGTGGCAAAGGGCATAAATCTTGGGGACGCCGCTGCGCTCCACGTTCAGGATGACATCTCAACCCTATGGTTTCGCGCGAATGTTTCCAGTGCGTCGAGATAAAGCGCCCGCTCGTCGTCCGAAATCCAGGCCGCCTGAAAGGCATTTCGGCTAATCTGTATGAGTTCGTCTTGTGTCAGGTCCGCTGCACTTTGAGCCTTGGCGAAACTCTCCGTCATATAGACGCTCTGCATGTAACCCGGGTCGTCGGAATTGATGGTAATTTTCAGTCCCGCTGCCAGCATGTCCCGAATATCCTGACGGGACCGCCCCGGCCTGATGACATCGTTCGGAGACGGACACAGCGTGAATGTCACGCCCTTGTCCCGAGCCATCGCAATCAGTTCGGGCTTCTCCAGCACATTCAATCCATGATCGAGGCGCTCGCTGCCCAGATCCTGAAGAGCCTGCCGGATATGCTCATGCGTATTCTGCTGATCGAGATCACAATGCATGGTCACGTGAAGGCCCAGCGCTCTTGCGCGGGCGAATGTTTTCGCAAATTTGGCTGGCGGATTACCCTTCTCGTCTGAATCCAGACCCACACCAATGATGCGGCTCCGACCCGGTATTTCAAGATAAGGGAGAGCCTGAATAAAGGTCTCGTCGGCAGAATCCGCACTCATTTCACGTATGAAGCACATGATGAGGTGAGAGCGGATGCCGAAGTCCTTCTCTGCTTCCTCCTGAGCTACATTGAAGCCCCGGATGACTGTTCCGAACGCTATCCCGCGACGAGTGTGAAGCTGCGGGTCAAAGAACATCTCAGTATAAAGAACATTCTGCTGCGCGACTTTTCTCAGGTAGTCATAGCAGAGGTCATGAAAATCCTGCTCGGTCTGCAGAAGCTCGACGCCTTCGTAATACAGCGTCAGAAAAGAGGGCAGATCATGATAGATGTAACCTTGTCGGATTTCTTCCGCAGAGCTGGGCCTGAGAGGATGATTGTTCCGCTCAGCCAGCTTGATTTTCAAGTCCGCTTCCAGCGTTCCTTCCAAATGAACATGAAGTTCAGCCTTGGGGAGCTTTTCAAGAAATTCCTGCATGCAGACAACGGACATGACCTGCGTTCCTTATCAGTCGTGATAAGCCCGCATCATGCATGTTTGCTGGAAAATTGAAACGATACCGACATGATATCTTTATTTTGAAACGGCATGGCACGTTACAAGTGCTTTGTCGTCCATCTTACTGGAAAAGAACGCGTCGTTTCCTTTGTTCCACCAGACATACTGTGCCGCAGCATATTTGGCGCCATCCGCAGCAATTACGTTTGAAAACACCTGCGTGTGCCCTTCAATTGGCAGGACAGCCAAGCTGACGGCATCTGCATTGATATATTGAACCGCAACGCGTTTCTGCGGCAAGCGCGAGAAAAGCTCCTTGGCCGCATCACCGTTTCCCTGACAGGTATAAAGCACTGTCTGGCGGTCAACTGTTGTGGGAGAAGCGAGTTTGATCTGAAAATTAGTGGCCTTTGATGCAAAAGCTGGATTTATCCCCAGACAAAGAACAGCCATTAAACCAAACGAATATTTTCTCATCACTTGACCCTTCCCAGCAGATTGAAGCCTTCAGTATTGCCTGAGACATCTCTTTCAGTCAGATTGAGCCGCCATTCTGTCAGCATGATGACAACTGCCCAAACCAAGGACGGACTGTGAGCTGGTTTTACGAAGAACACGGAAGCCGCAAAGGCCCGCTTTCTGAAGATGGTATGCGTGCCCTTATCTCGACCGGCAGTATTGAGCACTCAACTCTGTGCTGGACCGAGGCCTTCGGTGCGGAATGGCATCCGGCAGGCAGTTGCGCGTTCTGGCCGCCGCAGCCCGAAGGGGTCCCGCCTGCTCTGCCCCCCAGCAGGGTCTCGAACCGCTGGGCCTGGCTGAGTATTCTTGGGCCCTTCGTCAGCAGCATGATCGTCAATGTTCTGGCCTGGTTCGGCAACATCCCTGACCGCCAGTCCAGCATCATCGCCGTTCTTCTCAGCTTTGCGATCATCTTCACGTCCATGCTGACAGATCGCCGCGCCCTTATTGCTGCAGGATTCCGTCCCGGCTCTGCATTCTGGATCCTGATCCCGCCACTCTATTTCTGGCGGCGTATCCAGTTTGTCGGCAAAGGAATGCTGCTGTTTTTCCTGTCTCTGCTGGTCTTCCTGTTCCAGTTCGTGCCCTCTTTTTCAGAAAGCTGGCACATCATGCACAATCCGAATGGCCTCTCCAGCTACGTCTCCAAACACTACGATCTCTGATCGCGATACTCAGCAGAAACGGCGATAGAACTGCTCTGTCTTTAAGGCCTGCTCTTCCAGAACATGGAAGGACAGGTCCCATGTTCTGCCCGGCTGCTGCCTCAGGCGCACAAGCCCAGCGGCAAGTGCGTCGATACAATCCGGCTTAACCAGACAGTCCGATACATTTTCAAGAATATCCAGAACACCGCCTGCTGCTGTCGCGCAGACAGGTAATCCTGCCGCCATCGCTTCCAGCAGCACCAGCCCGAACGGCTCCCGTCTGGAGGGCAGAACAAATCCGTCAAACGCACAGAACACGTCCGGCACATCTGACCGGTAGCCCGCAAAAATGATGCGATCCCTATACTCTGCGCAGACATTTTCAAGTCGCGCACGTTCTGGGCCATCCCCAATCAGAACAAGATACGTGTCAGGTGGCAGAACAGCCTGTCTCCAGGCCTGAAGGAGACAATCAAACCGTTTCTCTTCCACCATTCTTCCAACGGCACAGATCACAAAGGCTTCCGATGGAAGGCGATGCTCCTGCCGGAAGCCTTCCCGAAGCTTGGTACGCTCCGGATGGCAGAGGACGGAAGGAATGGTCCAGTTTGCAATCACTGCGCTCTGGTTTCGACAACCTGCTGGCAGGCTGGCCTGTTGCCACCGGGCGATGCAGATCAGGCCGTCATGTTTTCCATAAGTTCTGGCACGATAAGCATTGTGGAGCGTACCGATGACGGGGGTCTCCCCCATCAGTCCCAGAATCTTCAAAACCCCTGCCCGGATCGACGCCTTACCCAGGTGAGTATGGATGATATCGAAGGTCTCCTTCCATACCAGCGCCGTCAATGTCGGCAAATATCCTGCGCGATAAGCCCTTACGATACGAACTGAGGGTGAAAAGTGATGTGCAATATCTCCGCCTGTTCGAAGATCAGCGGTATGGCGCTCCAGAAGCACCGTCACATCATGTGTCAGAGCCTGCTGGTTCGCGAGCTCAGTAACATGACGCTCAGTGCCCGCGAACTCCCGCGTTAGAAGACAGTGAAGGATTCTCACTGCCCGTCTCCTTTAGCGAATACTACCGTTCCCGGCCCAGACGCCTTCAATGATAGGGCCTGTCCGCGAAGACATCCGCTGTCGGGGCGGCTGAGGCTGGCAGGCCACAAAATACAGACCGATCACAAACGTCAGCTGAGACAGTGTCATGAGCTGAGACAGAATCCAGCCAATGCCAACCCCGTCCAGGCTGCGGAAAAGCTGATAAATGAGGAATGCCATAGCGATCATTCGCATGCTCAGCATCATGGGGCGAAGAGGATTCAACATGTTTGGCCGGATCATCGGGATCGTTTTTTTCATGCCCAGAAAGAATGCAAGGTTCATGAACCAGATCAGCGATGTATCCACCACCCCGCCCATCGTTGCGCCAAACAGCACAATCGGCAGAAGCAGCGCTGCGCCGTTCAGCATCAGCGAACCGAGCTGAAAGCTCATGCCCAACTGCACAACGGGAAGAACTGACGGCAGTCTGTTTGCGACGGGCTGAAAGAGCCGGTCAATCAGCCAGTCATCAAAGCGGACGATAAAATTGGAAGCGGTCATAGTAGTTTTGTTCTTAGCGGCCTCTGATTGACCGCGTCACATGATTTTTTATTCATCCTTCAGCAATCCTCCCTCGGTAGACAGCATCCCTGACAGTCGATTTACTGCCTGGCAGAACATTTTACCCGTAGGAAGTTAATAACCTATGCCCGGTTTCTCCCGCCTGACCCGTGTGACACTGCTCGCAGCCTCCATGCTGGCCCCGCCTCTCCTGACGGGCGCACATGCTGCCCCTGCGGTGCCTCAGGCTGCCACGGCAGCACCGGCCTCCGTCACCCGTGCCACCTTGCCCAATGGCCTGCGTGTCGTGATTGTGCGGGATACTCTGGCACCCGTCGTACAGACGATGCTCAATTATGAAGTGGGCTCTGTCAACGCACCCAAAGGTTTTCCGGGAACGGCACACGCCCTTGAGCACATGATGTTCAACGGCTCCGAAACACTCTCCCGGGACCAGCTTTCCACCATCAGCGCTCAGCTCGGCAACAATGATAACGCCGATACGACGTCTGACGTCACGCAATACTATTTCAAGGCCCCTGCTGCGGACCTTGATGTCCTTCTGCGGATCGAAGCCGGTCGTATGCGCGGGCTGAACATCACAGAGAAAGAATGGGCCCATGAAAGAGGCGCCATTGAGCAGGAAGTCTCACGCGACCTGTCGAGCCCCATCTACCGCTATCTCTCTCAGGTGCGTGCCGCACTTTACGCAGGCACACCTTACGAGCATGACGCACTCGGGACGCGTCCCTCTTTCGATGCTACGACTGCCCCGCTGCTGAAGCAGTTCTACAACTCCTGGTATGCTCCCAACAACGCCATCCTCGTCATTACGGGCGATGTGGACCCGCAGGACACCCTGAAGAAAGTTCAGGCAGCCTTTGGCAATATTGCAGCGGCTACACTTCCAGCCCGCGCGGCTGTCACACCCACGCCAGCCAAGGCACAGTCCCTGTCGTTGGATACAGATCTACCTATCGGCCTTGTCACCATGGCCTGGCGGATGCCGGGACAACGTGACCCGAACTATGCTGCCGTAACCCTGCTGGCCGATGCCATTGCCAGCCAGCGCAGTGTCCTGTTCGGTCTGGTGCCGGACGGTAAGGCTCTGGATGCAGGGTTCATGTATGACCCGGATGCGCAGGCTGGCCTCGCTGTCGCCTACGCAGGATTCCCCAAGGGAGCAAACCCGGACGAGCTCCGCCGGACGCTTGCGTCTCTCATGGATGGCTTTCGCAAAAACGGAATTCCCGCGGATCTGATCGAAGCCGCCCGTCGCAAAGAGATTGCGTCTCTGGAGTTCAATGCGAACAGCATTTCGGAACTCGCAGAGAACTGGTCCCAAGCTGTCGCCATCCAGCATCTTGAAAGCCCGGATGATATGATCGCGGCCTTCAGGAACGTCACGAAGGCACAGGTGGATGAGCTGGCTAAAACGCTCCTTGATCCACAACACGCCATCAGCGCCACCCTGACGCCGAGTGAAAAGGGTAAAGCTATTGGCGGTAAAGGATTTGGTGGCGCAGAGTCTTTCAACACGCCACCATCAGGCAAAGTCAGCCTCCCCGCATGGGCGGAAGAAGCCCTCGCACGGTTGAGCATTCCGGCCGCCGCCCCTCTTCCCAAGGCCTATACACTTTCGAATGGTCTGCACCTTCTGGTCCAGCCCGAGCATGTCAGCCATACGGTCGAGCTGATCGGCTCCATCCGGCAGAATGCATCCCTGCAGCAGCCTGCTGGCAAGGAAGGCGTTGCTGGCCTGACGTCTGACATGTTCCTGTATGGCAGCACCTCCCATGACCGTCTGGCCTTGGCCAGCGCGCTTGATGACATCTCGGCAGACGAAAGCGCTGGCCCTGGTTTCAGTCTCAGCACACTGACCCAGAATTTCAGCAAGGGTCTGTCCCTGCTGGCAGAGCACGAACTGCACCCCGCCTTCCCGGAAAAGGCCTTCCATGTCACGCAGATGGAAGCCATTCAGGCCCGTGCGGGTGAGCTTCAGTCTCCAACCTACCGCTTTGGCCGTGCCACGCGCCGGGCACTCGTCCCTGCAACTGACCCGACCCTTCGCGAGGCCACTCCAGCTACGTTGAGCAAAATTACGCTCGCTGACGTCAAAGCCTATTACACGGCCACATATCGCCCGGACCTGACGACGATTGTGGTTGTCGGGGACATCAGCCCTGAAGATGCTCATGAACAGGTTGAAAAGGCTTTTGGCGGCTGGAAGGCTGAAGGCCCGGCCCCTGTCGTTGATCTGCCGTCCATTCCTCTCAGCAAGGCCTCTCAGGCTGTTGTCGCAGATCCAGGACGGTCACAGGATGACGTGAAACTCGTGGAGACCATTGGCATGAAGGTCACTGACCCTGATCGTCATGCTCTGGCTGTCGGAAACGAAATTCTTGGGGATGGGTTCTCTTCCCGCCTGATGCAGGATCTGCGCGTTCGCACGGGCTATGTGTACGGGGCAGGAAGTGCCTTTAGTTACTCCCGGACCCGCGGCTCCTTCGGCATCAGCTTCGGTGCGGACCCGGACAAAGTGAACAAGGCACGCGCCCTGGCAATCAAGGATGTGCAGGATATGCGCAGCCAGCCTGTCTCTCAGGAAAGTCTGGATCTGGCCAAGGCGTCTCTGCTGCGTCGCCAGCCCATGGCACGCGCCAGCTTCGGCGCTCTGGCTGGCAGCTATCTGGATCTGATTGATCTGGGACTGCCTTTAAATGCGCCAGCAGAAGCAGCTCAGGCGATTTACGACATGACACCTGCGCAGGTGCAGGCCGCGTTCAGCAAGTGGGTTCGCCCAGATGATCTCGCGCAGATCGTCCTTGGCCCACAGCCGAAGTAAACACTCTAACGTCAGGCCGGGATATCATTTTCCGGCCTGATCCCTTCAACGCCAGACGGTCATCAGAACACCGCCTGAGACGATCAGCAGTCCACCGATGCAGACAGGTAAGGTCAGGGTCTGACCAAAAGCAAAATACGCCACGACCTGAGCTGCGATAAAAAACAGTGCAACATAGACGCCCATCAATCGCCCGAAGTCCCAGTCGGGAAGATTGACGGTTATTCCGTAAATCAGCAGCACAAGCGCACCGGCTGATATAAAGCCCACACGCCCCAGACCGGCTGTATGCAGGCCAGTTCGCACGAGGGCATCACCACCGACCTCCAGAAATGCAGCGATCAGCAACAACGCCATAAGCCAGATGGTTTGCATTTCCGAATATCCTTACAAAAAAGCCGGGCACAACAGCCCGGCTTTTAATAAAATCACAAATTCCAGTCGCTTTTCAGCCAAGGAAGCCCTCAGCCTGAAGAACCGACAGGGCCTGCTGGATACGGTGCTTGTAAAGATGCTGCTCCATCGTTCTGGCCTGTGCCTTACGGCTCATAGCCAGACGGGCTTCATCATCTCCAATGTACTTCTCCACAAGCCGCTCAAAATCGATCCGGTTTGAGAAAACCGGAATTTCGTCTGCATTATAATACCGACGAAGCTCATGCGTATCTTCATGAAAGACCTGGAACGCGCCTGCCAGAGCGGCTTCGAACGTCCGCGGGCCAGGCGTGGAAGGAGCAATCACAAAACGCTTGTTCTCGAAGTGGAGTGAACGGCCAAGGTTCAGCACCAGCTTGGAACGGCGATACAGCTCAACCAGCTGGGATTTTTCAATACGGGCATCCGAGAAGCCAATGCCCAGCTCGCCCCAGCCAGGACCAACAATCTTAATGTTCAGGTTTCGCAGAACCGGAAGCAGATTGCGGACAATGTCTTTACGGCTCGTGAACGCCACACCACAGAACAGAACATCGATCGTCTTTTCGACATTCTCTTCAATCGGCATGTAATGCAGGCTCGGGCTTGCAGCCAGCGGCAGGTGGAACACCAGATCACGCTGATAGAAGTTATGGCCCCAGCGATCACAGGAGAAAACGACATCGAAGTCATCGGCGATGCGATAGTTCGCATCCTGCTCATAGGGATCTTCTGTGGCCCAGAAAACCGTGACAGCGCCAATCTTCTTGGCCTCACGGCAGACCTCACCAAAATAGGTGCTTTCCGGCAGATATGACCCGATGGCGAAAACAATCGTTGGCTTCAGGATCTTGATGGACGCTGCTGCCGCAGAAATGTGAACAGCCGTAACGTTCTCTTCGCCAAAGCACTCACCCCATCCATCCATGATCGATTCACGGATCTGGGCATTGGCCTGACTTTCATAGCGGCCGCCACTGCACACCAGAACACGTCCGGTCAGGCCAGACACTTTCCGCTCCGTTTCAGAGGAACGATCTTTCACTTCTGTCGACATAGCCTCACCTGTTTCCTTAAACTTCATGCCCCGGGTGCGTGGCGTCTTCAAGCTATACACGCCTCAAGGATCTTGGACAGATCCTGTCGGAACCGCGCTGGTGCGCAATCCCGCTCCACCGCCTTCAGCGCTTCACTTCTCAGTCGGGCCCAGAGTGTACTGTCCTGATAAAGACGGGCGACATCAGACGCAAATTCTTTGGCATCATCGGCAGGTGCAGACAGCAATTCAACATCGTCTGTCCAGCCCACCTGCCCCGCCAACAAGGTCGTTACAACCATCGGCACGCCAAATGCGGCAGCTTCCTGCACTTTGAACGGTAAGCCACCGGCAAACCGCGTAGGCGCAACGAAGACGCGATGCCTGTTGAACAGCGGTGCAAGATCATGCACCGGACCAACAATATCCACACGAGGATGCCGCGCAAACGCACTCACATCCACCGAGGGATGAATGAAGCCTGCAATCGTGAACCGAACGTCTGACGGCAGAAGATCATCCAGAGCGGGGAGAACTTCCCCTACAAACCACTCCAGACTGTCATGATTCGGCGCACCTTCATCATGCAACGCACCGAGGAAAAGAATATCTCGCCGGGCATCGAATGTGGCCTTCGTCGGACGGGTCCGCATTTCATGTCCCAGAACGGAAACATTTTCGTACCCGGCGCGACGCACCAGATCTGCATCCTGCTCAGTGACCGCAACGATCTGCTGGCAGTAATGAGCGCATTCCAGTTCCCGACGTAGCATCTCATCAAAGCTCAATGCCGGCTTCGGCAGATTGAGCACCTTGATGCGCTCCAGCGTGCGTGGCGTAGAAATCACTTCCGTATCCAGCACCGCACCCGCTGTCGGCAGATAGCGGCTGGCCTCGTTCATGATAGGCAGGAGGCGCGCCATGTTGTGCGTGCGGCCAACCCATACCAGATCGTAATATCCGGCACGCGCCTGAATAAAATCCGGGAAGGTAGAAAGATGCTGATCCGCGATCAGCTCTACCGTCTCCGGGAAATCTCCAAACAGGTCCAGTTCACTCTGGTCCCTAGGGAGGAGGGGAAACACGGTGACCTGGTATCCCAGCCCCGCCATAGCCCGTACCACATCATTGGAACGGACATACCCTGAACCCAGACGCCTCAGAGGAAGGCGATCTTCAATGAACAGGATATGCTTGCGATCTGAACGACGCTCCCGCGCCTGCACAGCATTTCGAATATGAGCCGGCTGCTGATGCCGTAGAAAATCCTGATGCACACGCGAAAAGATGCGCAGATTGGCGTGGATCAGCGTCTGAGATCCTACAGAGCCGGAACTGCCGTACTCAAGGTGCTCCACCACGACATTAGGATCATAAACAATCCGCGCGCCCATTTTGAGAATGCGGACACACAGATCCGTATCTTCAAAATAAGCAGGACGGTACCGCAGGTCGTAGCCACCCAATTGAATCAGAATGGACGACCGCACCATAAGAAATGCTGCCGAACAGTAATCCACATCCCGGACGAAGTTTGCTTCAGGAAGGTTGGGACTGTCTTCCCGGCGATATCCATAAGTTGCGCCATCACGCCAGATGATGGAGCCTGCTTCCTGCAAACGCATATTCGAGCGAATGAGCTTGGCACCAACCGCACCAATATCATCACTTGAACGCAGACGCTGCAAAGCGTGTGCAACACTGTTTGGATAGAGCCGTAGATCGTTGTTCAGATAAAGAACAAACGGCGCATCAACTTCTGCAAGACCAATATTGCAGCCTTCCAGATACCCAATGTTATATCTGAAGCGCAGGATTTTGGCGCCGTGAACCATTTCGTCGAGACGACGTGTCTGATCGTGTGACCCAGAGTCCACGACGATAAGCTGTATGGCCCCGGAATAATTTGCGCGCAATGAGGCCAGAGCCTGCATTGTCAGCGCAATCCGGTCATAGACCACGACAATGACACTGAGTTCCGGCACGCCCACGACCGTGAAATCCAGCGGATGGCGAGCCAATGCCGGCAGAAGCGCTTTTGCTTCCCGCTCGAACACCTGCCTTGACTGGCTTTCTTCAATCTCAGGGGTTTCGACCAGCGAAGCACGCTGCCCCTCACCCATTCTGGCCGCAACCAGATGAGCAAAAGGGCTGTCATAAAGATGGTTCCGCACATCGTTACGGACCTGCGGACGGCTCAGATGAGCGGCGAGATCCACATCGGCTTCAGGCGCACGCCCCTCATGAGCCCCGAACAGCAAAAAATGCTCATAGCCATTGCGGAAAGAGCCCATGTCCAGACAGGCGACCACATCTGGATGAGTGTCTGCATAGAAGCGCTCGGAGAACATTTCCTGCGGATCAAAGAGCCGCGGCGTTTCATTGGTGAGATAATGATGAAGCGCACTGCTATAGCGCCCTTCAGCAATATCACGCCGAACGTCCGGATAGCGCTCCAGATACCAGACCGGATCAAAATACCAGGAGACACGCCCAGCATCCGCGATATCGGACGGGAGGCTGAGCCACGATGCAAACAGGCCAATCCGGCTGTCAAAATAATCGGGATAACGTAAGGCAAGCCGGCGACAGAGTTCATCGTCGAAAAAACGATGCCCGCTGTAGTAGCGCGCTTCGCCAACTTCAAGATAATGATCATAGCCGTTGGAGAACCCCTGCTCCTGCAAGGAGCGTCGGGTCAGTTCCGGATAACGGCGAAGATAATCGACTTCGTCAAACAGCCAGTGTGCCGAATGACCATGATAGCCCTCGGCACAATAGTGCTCAAAGCCTGACCGGTATTTTTCCTGGATCAGGTCCCGGCGGACATCCGCATAGGTTTCCCGATACCAGATCTCGTCGAAATACCGGTTAGGAGAATGGCCGTAGCGCTGGCCCGTCTCAAGATAAAACGCATGAAGATCCTGATGGCCTTCATCGCGCATCCAGTCCCCAACCTCCGGATAGCGCAGCAGATACCACTGCGCATCAAACTGGCGCCAGCGAGGCTCGCGCGCAGCGGGAGAAGACTCAGGAACCGGATCGGACATAAAAAACTGACCCCCAGGTTCAGGCTATGGCTTTCTCATTCAGAAGCCGCTCCGAACGCTCAGCCTGTTCCGGCGTCAAACCTTCACGGCCTGTCGATACAATCCGTCCACCATCAAACGTCGCCACCAGATCCGTAATATGTGTTCCGAAAACATCCCCGGTCACATTGATCAGCGCGACACGATAGACGCCATCCATCGGGCGAGCATAACCCTGCATTGGGCTTAGTGTACCCGAGAAACCTGCACAGAGCGGAGCATCACGATGCACGCCTGCGACGTCCTGACGCGCAACGCGGTCTGTCGCAAACAACGTCACTTCCTCACGCTCCGTCTGAATCAGGCCAACATAAATTTGCCCTGCACGAGACAGGCTCTTCAGGAAAGCCCAGCCGCGAACAAAGATGCTTCCAAACGGCTCAATCTCTTGGACCGGCTCTCCAATGACGCCTGTAAACTCGTCAATAAAGTTTTCCAGCATGCCACTGCCATACGGATGCAGTTCATTCTTCTGGAAACCAGACAGCTTGATACCGCGAAGCAGTCCATCGCTGTGAGAAACACGATTGAAGTCAGAGAGAATCACGTCGTTCGAAGGAGCTGAGCGATGGATCGCGTCAATCTTGCCGCCCTCGACTTCGATCTGAATAGACGTCAGCTGGAAAGCTGCCTGACCGTTGATGACATTGATCAGACCAACACGGAAACGACCTTCACACCATTTTCCACGCAGGGCTGTCTTACCGGAGAACCCTGAACGACGCGGGGATCCGTTGAACATTTCAACAATGTCACCACGAATTTCACGTTCGCATTCAAGGAAAATCAACGGACTATCCGCGCCTTCTTCAATCAGCACAGTCAGCATACGCCCCGCAGTGCTGACACCTGGAAGCAGGAACCAGCCACGGATATGGAACTCATTGGCGCCCTTGAAATCTTCGTCTTCGTTCGTGGCAAAGACATGATGACAAACGTCGTCAATGTAGCATTCGGCGCCCTGAATAGAGAACCAGTCCGAGACCGGAATGGGGAGCTCGACAGAAAGATCACGCGTGGTCGGCGGATCAAAAATATGACGTGGCGGAGCCTGATGACGCCATGATGCGTGCGGCAGAAGATGCACCTGCCCTGCATCCAGACGAAGATCCGCAACGCCCATCGGACGACGTGGTACGACATCCTGATAAAGCTTCAGCAGGCCGTCCGCATAATCACGGGCATGCGTCCAAAGATGCGGGCCAATGTTTGCCATAATCTTTTTACGGACAGGCTCAGAAGAACGTAGAAGTTCGAGACGTTCCAGAACCATGCTTGGGCGATTGATGGGGACCTTGAAACCGTTGACACCGTCTTCAACACGATCCCCCAGAGCGCCAACATCGGTCACAATGGGAATCAGACCGTTCTGCCAGGCCTCAGACAGGGAAATGCAATAAGTTTCCGGCCAGATCGACAGGTTGAGCGCGACATCAGCCTTTTTCAGAGCCTCGATGTCACCCATGTCATAACGGCCATAGAGCTTCACATTCGAGCGGCTGCTTGCGTTCAGAACAGCTTCGTACTCTGGGTGCACATAACCGAAGATGTGGAAGACAAAATGATCCGGATGAGCGATCTCGATCAGGCTCAGGATCGTATCTGCACCCTTGGTTCGCAGGAAGTTACCAACAATCGCAACGTTCAGCGGCGCGTCACCCAACGGAGCATAGCTCTTCGGCTTGACGGGCACAGTGTTCTCAGGGCTCGGGATACCCGTGATCAGACTGATTTTTTCGTTGAGGATCGGATAGATCTCATGCGTCAGATCACGAGAGTGCTGTGTCCCGAACATGATGGCATCAACAGAGTGAAGCATCTTGGCGACAAAGGCCCGACGCGTCTGTTCACCACCATGATCCACATTCTCGGAAGCCTTCAGCGTGATATCTGCTGACAGGACTGACCGAACCTCATCTTCCACATAACGCAGTTCGTGGTTCAGCAGGTTGTAACGAGCCGAGACCAGCCAGAAGTCATGCGCGGAGAAAACCACGCCCACACCATTGGCCTTGGCGATGATGGGCAATGAAAGTGCGTGATGTCCAAGATGCTGGAAATGGACGATGTCCATATTGTACTGACTGATTACGCTCGAAAACGCCATTTCTTCAGGCGCATCGCACATCGCGTCCTGCCAGCCCACTTCGGGCACGTCAAAGCGTTCGAGTTCCTGCCCACTCGCAGTCGTCAGGCGGCAGAATGTGCCACGACGCAGCCAGTAGAAAAACTCAACGTCGCGGCCAAGCAGGGAGCAAAGCGCCTGCTGGTAAACTTCAACACCGCCCCACGCCTGCTCATGAATTGTGGAATGCGTGCACATCAGCACCCGCAGACGACGGCGACGCTCGACCGGCACGATGTCGGCGGCTTTGCGGCGGCCAAAATCAGCCCCCGTAATATCACGCATTTTCTCGAGACGATGCTCGTACAGATGATGCGCCAGTACTGACTTCTGGGACGCCTGCGCCGCTTTACGGCGTGTGTTCTTGTTGTTCAGGATACGGGCAACGGCATCCACGACGCCATCAGGATCACGCGCAAGGCTGATTCCTTCGACCGTATCGAAATGCTCGCTGCCCATGCTTTCCGGCGCTTCGACAACCTGTGCCGTACCGCCCAGAGCAAGTTCGAAAAAGCGTGGCCCCGGAGCTGTGGCCTGGCTGACGTCGCCATGACTGGCGTAATCACGGAACATCGTCAAAGTGACAGCGCTGACATTCGCGAAGTCAATAAACGCTTCGTGGCTGATCGGGCGCTGGATCGCAAGAGCCGCAAGATCTGCGGGGAGCGGCGGCAGATATTCGTTACCAGGGCAAACAAGCTTCAGCTTGGCATCCGGAAAGGCAGCAATCACGCGTCGCAGGGTTTGAACGCGGTTCGGCCACATCGTGCCAGCAAAAAAGATATCATATTCCAGCTCAGCAGCCGGAAGAACCTTACGCTCATGAATGGAGCGGCTCGCTGCCAGAGGCAGGTAGTGCCCCTTGCCGTGGTAGTATTCGGCGCAGGACGGATCGTTCGTAAAGACGAAATCAAAAAGACCGGCATTTTCAACATTGAAGTCCCGCATGAACGGGTCTTCAAACGTCCAGAGAATCAAGGTCTTGAATGCAGGTCGAACGCGACGGATCAGTGGAAGATTAATCCGCTGTGCGTCCAGGCAGATCAGAACATCATGTTCACCAGAAGCAGCAATACTGCCCAGGGACATATTGTCAGCGACAACAACCTGGTCATTACCAAATAGAGATCGGGCCGCCCGTTCGACCGCCAGCGTAAGGTAGGAATTGGGATTGTGGGTATAATTTGTGTTGTAAATAACCGCCATCAATCTCCTGAGCGCAAAGCGCCCACTCCCATCTCAAACCGACGCAATCAGTCTTCCGGGCAAGAGACCACAAGACCGCTGCCATCACGATACTCAATTCTTACCTGAAGGTTTACAGCAACAAAAGCCCCTGACAAGAAAGAAGATCATTACATCTCAAATACAAAAAAGGGCCGCTTGCGCGGCCCTTTTCTAAAATCATGACAACATAGAGTTATCTGATTTTCAGTCTCTTCAGACGTCTGTAGTACGACGACGGATTGCCGCACCCAGAATGTCACCCAGGGAAGCGCCCGAGTCAGAAGAACCGTATTCGCTGATCGCAGCCTTGTCTTCCTCGACCTCACGGCCGCGGATAGTCAGCGCGAGCTTGCGGGAAGCACGATCAACGGAAACAATCTTCGCATCAACCTTTTCGCCAACTGCGAAACGCTCCGGACGCTGCTCAGCCTTGTCACGAGCCAGCTCTGCACGACGGATGAAGCCGGTCAGCAGATCGTCGACCTTCACTTCGATACCGTTTGCCTGAACTGCCGTCACGACGCAGGTCACAACAGCACCCTTCTGGATGCGGGACAGGGTGTCGGCTGCCGGATCTTCCTGAAGCTGCTTGATGCCCAGGGAGATACGCTCCTTCTCAGGATCCACGTCGAGGACCTTGGCCTTAACGACCTGACCCTTCTCGTAGTTCGCCATGGCTGCTTCGCCAGCTTCGTCCCAAGACAGGTCGGACATGTGAACCATGCCGTCGATGTCTGCGGAGAGGCCGATGAACAGACCGAACTCGGTGATGTTGCGGATTTCGCCTTCGATGACAGAGCCAACCTTGTGCTCTTCTTCGAACTGCTCCCAAGGGTTGCGCTGAACCTGCTTGAGACCAAGCGAAATACGACGCTTGGAGCTGTCCACGTCCAGAACCATAACGTCGACTTCCTGGGAAGTAGCGACGATCTTGCCCGGATGGACGTTCTTCTTCGTCCAGGACATCTCGGAAACGTGCACCAGACCTTCGACGCCCGGCTCCAGCTCGACGAATGCACCGTAGTCGGTGATGTTCGTGACGCGACCCGTGAAGCGGGCGCCAGCTGGGTACTTGATGGCGACGTTTTCCCACGGATCAGCTTCAAGCTGCTTCATGCCGAGGGAGATACGCTGCGTGTCCGGGTTGAAGCGGATGACCTGCACGCGAACCGGCTGACCGATCTGCAGAGCTTCGGACGGGTGGTTGATGCGCTTCCATGCGATGTCGGTGACATGCAGGAGGCCGTCAACGCCGCCGAGGTCAACGAACGCACCGTAGTCGGTGATGTTCTTGACGACGCCGTCAAGGATCATGCCTTCCTTCAGGCCCTGGATCAGCTCGGAACGCTGCTCTGCACGGGTCTCTTCAAGAACGGCACGACGGGACACAACGATGTTGCCACGTGCGCGATCCATCTTCAGGATCTGGAACGGCTGCGGCTGACCCATCAGCGGGCCGACGTCACGAACCGGACGGATGTCAACCTGGCTGCCCGGAAGGAACGCCATTGCGCCGCCCAGATCAACCGTGAAGCCACCCTTGACGCGACCATAGATCGTGCCGTTGACGCGCTGGTTGTTGCCGAATGCACGCTCCAGAGCGGTCCATGCTTCTTCACGACGAGCCTTCTCGCGGGAAAGAACGATAGAACCGTCACGGTCTTCGTAACGCTCGACATACAGCTCGACAACGTCGCCCGGCTTTACGTCCGGAGCAGCGCCTGGCGGGCCGAATTCCTTAAGGGAAACGCGACCTTCACTCTTGAGACCAACATCAACGATAGCGAATTCGTCGGTCAGACGGATCACGCGGCCAGTGACGACGGAGCCGTCAAAACCGGTGTCGCGGCCCAGGGTCTCTTCGAGGAGGGCTGCAAAATCTTCCATGCCGTGAGCGGCAGGGGCCTGTGTGGCTGAAGCCATGTAAATACAATATTCCCGGATTTTCGGCCTGAAACCGATCATCCACGTCTGCGCCACGCGGATCGAAATCTGGCATGACGACTCCCCGCTGCCTCAAAAGGTCAGACCGGGTCCGTTAAATTATGGCCCGCACGCAAAACGCATGACGGACGACACTTTCCCCCTTCGGGCAACGTGCTAACCCGCAACAACACCTTCCACAGGCGCTCTGTCAATAAAAAAACAGGTGTCAGACGGGCGGATACCGCAACTCAGATCCGAGTTATGTGCCGCCTGATTTCTTCATGCGCCTTTTCAAGCACTTGCTCTGCAGAAAGCTCATCCGTCTCAATCAGAAGCGCATCTGCGGCCTGCACCAGAGGCGCAGTATCCCGCGAAGAATCCCGCGAGTCACGCGCGATGATCTCAGCGATCGCAGCGTCCAGTTCAGCCTCTGTGATCACTGCGTCCCCGTGAACTTGGCGATGGCGACGAAGGGCCCGCGCCCTAGGGGAGGCCGTGATGAAAAACTTTACGTCCGCATCCGGGAAAACAACTGTGCCGATATCCCGCCCGTCAACAACGGCCCCTGTCTGGGCGGCGAACACACGTTGACGCTCCAGAAGAGCTTCACGCACAGCAGGCTGGCTAGCTACCAGTGAGGCGCCGCGGTCGATTTCCGGAACGCGCAGATCGGTTCTCCGCAGATCCTCCTGCTCAAGCGCTTCCGCCTGTGCAGAAGCATCTCCCGCAGGGTCAAGACCGGCATCAATCATGCGCCTTGCAACCGCACGATACAGGAGGCCCGTATCCAGATAGGGCAAGGACAGCCGGGAGGCGAGCGCCTTGGCCAGCGTCCCCTTTCCGGCAGCTGCTGGCCCATCAACGGCAATGACGAGCGGACGGCTCATGCCCGGATATCCGCACCCAGACCATTCATGAGGTCAACGAAACCGGGGAAGCTGGTTTCAATGAAGGCCGTATCATCAATATGAACCGGCTTCTGCGCCGCCAGACCAAACACGATCCCACTCATGGCCAAGCGATGATCCATGCGCGTCGTCACGCTTCCGCCACCTAGTGGGTTCTGAAAACCACGGACAATCAGGTCATCGCCAACCACTTCGGTTTCAGCACCATTCACATTGAGCAGGGAAACCGTAGCAGCCAGACGGTCACTTTCCTTCACCCGAAGTTCTTCCAGACCACGCAGGCGGGAGGAACCTTCCGCAAAAGCGCAGGCAACGGCCAGAACGGGGTATTCGTCAATCATGGAAGGTGCACGCTCTGGCGGCACATCCACACCCTTGAGCTTGCTGTGTCGTGCGCGAAGGTCGCCGACAGGCTCGCCGCCCTCAACACGCTCGTTTTCAATGGTCAGATCAGCACCCATTTCGAGCAGGGTAGTGAACAGACCCGTCCGAAGCGGGTTCAAACCAACATTCTCAATCAGCAGATCGGAACCAGGAACCAGCAGCGCAGCCACAAGCGGGAATGCAGAAGACGACGGATCACCCGGAACTGTCACGTCCCGTGCGGTGAGCTTCACCGGTCCGGTCAGCTCGATTCGGCGTCCACCAGCATCCAGAACGGAAACATCAACATCCACGCCAAAATGACGGAGCATATTTTCCGTATGATCGCGGGTGGCGACAGGCTCTTCCACAACCGTACGGCCAACCGCATTCAGCCCGGCCAGAAGAACTGCTGATTTCACCTGCGCAGAAGCAACCGGCAGACGGTATTCAAGCGGTGTCGCCTGACCATTGCCACGCACGGCCATCGGCAAACGGCCGCCCTCACGGGACAAAAACTCGGAACCATTCTTCGAAAGCGGGTCCATCACACGACGCATTGGACGGGAGCGCAGGGAAGCATCCCCGGTCATGACGCTGTTCATTCGGTGGGAAGAAAGAATACCGGACAGGAGCCGCGCTGCTGTCCCGGAGTTCCCCATATCCAGCACGTCTGCAGGCTCCGTAAGCTCACCGACGCCACGGCCGTCGATGGTCCAGACAGCGCCGTCACGCGTGATCTTCGCACCTAGAGCGCGCATGGCGTCTGCGGTGCGCAGAACGTCTTCACCCTCCAGAAGGCCGTAAACCTTCGTACGGCCATGTGCGAGGGAGGCCAGCATCAGCGAACGATGGCTGATGGATTTGTCACCCGGTACGAGGGTACGGCCGGAAAGTCCCTTCGGGGACGCGGAAACTGTCAGAGGTCGCGCTTGCATGTGCACTTTCATGCGAGGGTCATTCCTGTGTGTCAATCACCCTGAAATACGTCCCCTCATGCAGATTTCGGGACACTTGGAGTTTGACATGGCGGAAACAAGCTGGCATGGCCGCGTTCCTTATCCGAGGCATTGGCAGGCTTGCGCAACATGGCAAAACCCGAACTCGGTCTAAAACGGACGTGCGTTGAGTGCGGCGCCCGCTTCTATGACCTGAACCGCGTCCCTACGGTGTGCCCGAAATGTGGCACCACCCAGCCGAACGATATCGGCCGTCTCAAGCGTAGCGAAGGACCGCTGCCTGAGGAGAAAGATCCGAACGCTCCGAAGGACGAGAACGAGGATGATGTAGACGTCGATCTGGACACGGACGATGATGCAGATGACGATGTCATCGCAGCAGACGACGATCTGGATGATGACGATGATCTCTCGAACGACATCGAAGTTTCGACTGACAAGGACGACCGCGACGACCACTAAGGTCGTCCGTGCTCTTTCCTTTGCAGCAGTATTGAGCGGCTGTGCCGGTCCGGGAGACGCCTTGTCCCCGGATGGCGCAGCCGTTCGTGCATTAAAGGACCGCCTGGAGCGTCATCCCAGCGCAACAGCAGTTCTTCAGGAGCATTGCTCCGTTCCCATTCGCGTTGTGCGCCTCCCCGTTGGAGAACAGCCTTCACAGGAAACCCTGCGTCTTCTGGAGGTCTCAGACCCTCAGCAGGTTCGCACACGTCACGTTCAGCTTCTGTGTGGGGATGTCCCGCTCTCTGATGCCTGGAACTGGTATGTGCCGGAACGCCTGACAGATGACATGAACCATCTGCTGGAAACAACAGATACGCCTTTTGGCAAAGCTGTCTCGAAGACGAATTTTCATCGCCAGCGACTCGAAACACGTTTTCCAAATAACGCCACAGGAATCGTGCTCGAAAACCGTGCGGTCCTCAGACGCGCTTCAGACAACGCACCAATTTCTCTGGTTGTGGAAGATTATCTACCTGGTGCGCTGAAACCTCAGCCCTGATTTATCGCGCGGGCGACCAGTTCAGGTGTTGGCCGCCATCCATGGCTAGCATCTGCCCCGTGACGGACGGGAGAGAAAACAGCGCGAGCGCGGCTTCAGCGATTTCTTTAGGAGACGACCCGCGCTTCAGAGGCGTTTGCGCGCACATCTTGTCAAAATGCTCCTGAGACTGCCGACCTACTGTTGGCAGAACAGGTCCTGGGCCAATGGCATTAACGCGAATACGCGGTGCCAGTGCCAGCGCAAGCGTTTGTGTCAGTGTCCACAAGCCTGCCCGGGATACGGTGTAGCTGATAAAATGTGGCGTCAGATTCCACACGCGCTGATCCAGCATATTCAAAATCAGCCCTTCAGCCTCTGCCGGCAGGGCTGCTGCCACCGCCTGAGACAGGACGAACGGAGCCCTCAGATTCGGCTCAAGATGCTGGTCCCAGCTTTCACGAGTTACAGTCCCGACTTCATCACGAATGAATGCTGAAGCGTTGTTGATGAGCACACCGATCGGCCCAAGCTGCTGAACTGCTTCAGCAGCCAGCCTGTTCACATCCGCTTCACACGACAGATCTGCCCCAATCACACATCCCCGGCCGCCAATGTGATCGAGCAGATCCAGCGCTTCTGTTTCGCTGTCGCGATAATGAATGGCAACAGAAAAACCCTGCCCGGCCAGCATTTCAACCAGCACCCGACCGATCCGACGCGCGCCACCGGTCACAATTGCCGTACGGGGGACCAGAGCGGAAATCATAATGCGCGTCGTGCAATCAGGGCGGCGGCCAACGTGCCATCATCCAGCACATCCAAAGCGCCCCCCATAGGAACGCCATGTCCGACACGGCTGACGACCACGCCCGTTGATGTCAGTTTTTCCTGAAGCCAGTGCGCTGTGGTCGCTCCCTCGACTGTCGCGCCAAGAGCGAGGATGACCTCTCTCACGCCACCTTCGGCAATACGGTCCAGCAAAGACGAGACATTCAGATCTTCAGGGCCAAGACCGGCAAGCGCCGATAACGTCCCACCCAGAACCTGATAGACCCCGCGATGTACGCCAGCACGTTCCAAGGCCCACAGATCACCCACAGTTTCGACCACGCACACCAGGCCGCCATCACGGGTTGAATCCGTACAGATGTGGCAGGGATCGATGGTGTCAAGATTGCCACAAAGGGAGCATGTGCGGACGCTTGTGGCAGCCCGTTCCATGAGATGCGCCAAAGGCAACATCCGCGCCTCCGGCTGCCGCAGCAAACTGAGCGCAGCGCGACGGGCCGACCTAGGGCCGAGCCCCGGCAGGCGAGACAGCATGGAAATCAGCTGCTCGATGTCATTGCTGATCATCATGATGTGACGCCCGCAGAAAGACTGTTCAGATCAGAACGGAAGCTTCAGACCCGGCGGCAGATCCAGACCGCCCGTAACGTCGCGCATCGCTTCAGAGCTGGCCGCTTCAGCCTTGTTCTTGGCATCCGTATAGGCTGCCACGATCAGGTCCTGCAGCATTTCCATCTCGTTTGGATCGGCCAGCTTCGGATCAATTTTCAGACCCCGCATTTCGCCTTTACCCGTAAGTTGAAGTGTCACGAGACCAGCGCCAGCCGAACCATCTACCGTCAGATTTGCCAGATTTTTCTGGGCCTCTTCCATTTTGGACTGCATCTGGCTGGCCTGCTTCATCAGTCCTGCAAGGTTCTTCATAACGTCTCCTGGTCTTTCAGTTCAGATCATCTTCATCAAGGAAATCAGCGTCCAGAGGCGCGAATTCCAGATCCGGAGGAGAGTCCTCCGTCAATGGTGCGGTTATTTCGGGTGGAAGACCGTATTCATCAAGGGAGTGATCTTGCACATCGCCGATTTTCGCACCGGGGAAAGCATCAAGAATGGCTTGGACCAACGGGTGTGCCTCAACCATTGCACGGTTGATGGCCACCACCTCCGCACCCTGTTCATCCAGGGTTGGCTCACCTTCGGCTGTGGAAAGACTAATGCGCCACTGGCCGGGAAACATCTCTTCAAGAAAATTCTGAAGGAGACGGTCCGCTTTGGTATGCTGGTCTTCCAAGCGAACCTGCACATCGGGGGGTGAAAAACGTACCAGATGCACCGACGAGCGCAGAACTCCATGCAACTGCGGTTGCTTGTCCCACACCAGAGCGACCATCTCGCGCCATGTTCGTGGTGGGGGCGGAGGAAGTTCGGGTTCCGGCGCCAGCTCAGGAGCAGCCTCCGCATAACCCGGCTCAATAATTTCGCCACCATTGGCCACCAGACGGACATGCGCACGAGGGCCACCCGTGTCAGTGGGCGATACGGACGTCGACAGCACAGGCGCAGTCTGCAACCCAGACGACACCTCTCCGGACGGAGCGGCTCCACCCGAAGGGCCTGATGGCAAGGAGAGATCGACCCCACCTTCAGTCAACTGACGGATCAGACGGTCAGGCGTCGGGAGAAGGCTGGCGTGGCACAGTCGAATCAGCACCATTTCAGCCGCCTGACGACGATCCGGCGCGGATTCGACTTCGTTCACACCCTTCAGAAGAATCTGCCAGGCTCGTCCCAAACTGCTGGTTGAGAGCCTGTCTGCCAACACGCCACCACGCAGTCTTTCGGCTTCTGGAAGGTCCCGGCTTTCACGAAGACCCGGCATCGCCTTGAGACGGGAAACAAGATGCAGAAGATCCAGAAGATCCGTCAGGAGAACGCCGAGATCAGCACCACGCGCATAGGCCTGATCGGTAAGATCCAAGGCCTCTGCTGCCTTGCCGGCCATAAGGGCATCAAGCAGATCAAAGACCAGTCCACGATCTGCCAGACCCAGCATGTCTGACACGGCATCGGCGTCGCTCGCACCCTGTGCAATCGCCTGATCCAGCAGAGATAATCCGTCACGGACCGAGCCATCAGCTGCACGGGCAATGAGCGCCAAAGCATCTTCGGAAAGAGTGGCTCCTTCCTTTTCGGCAATACGCCCAAAATGTTCGGTCAGCAGCGCCTGAGGCACGCGCCGGAGGTCAAACCGCTGACAGCGGGACAGCACCGTCACCGGTACTTTCCGCAACTCCGTCGTGGCAAAAATGAACGTGACCTGTGACGGAGGCTCTTCCAGCGTTTTCAGCAGAGCATTGAACGCATTGCGAGACAGCATGTGCACTTCATCGATGATGAAGACTTTCATGCGCGCCTGCATCGGGCGGAAACGGGTCGCCTCAATGATTTCACGCACATCATCAACGCCCGTGCGAGACGCGGCATCCATTTCCAGCACGTCCGGATGCCGGTCCGCGAGGATGGCGGTGCAGTTCGCACAGACGCCACAGGGCTCCGCGGTCGGTCCACCCTTCCCGTCTGGCCCAATGCAGTTCAAGGCGCGTGCGATAATTCGGGCAGTCGTGGTTTTCCCCACGCCGCGCACACCCGTCAGCATGAACGCATGCGCCACACGCTTCAGCTCGAACGCACGACGCAGGATTCGTACCAGCGAGTCCTGACCAATCAGGTCATCGAGTGTCTGGGGGCGATATTTTCGGGCAAGAACACGATAAGGCGTACTTTTTTCTGCCTGAACAGGAACTGGAACCTGCTCGGCCAGGGCTTCACCAAAGAAGCCACCACCGCTCTCAGGCGGCAGGGGAAGATCGTCGATATCGTCAGTCATGAAACTGGAAAGCCGTCAGAGCGGGGAATGAGACCGCACTCTGTCGGTCTTGCACTGGGGCACCTGGCAGTAAAACTGCCGCGCCCACAGGCTGCACTAGGTAGGAGGCCGGACATTTAACCCGGATAAAACTCACTGCGGCTGCTTCCTTCCGGACCTGACCGGGTTGGCAAGGTATCCGTCCAAAGCCGACCTCCCGGCGCTCTCCTAACACGGAGATAGGGGTGTCTGACAACCCCCTATCATTCACCCGCGGCTTCACCCCCTGCATGACGCGGATCAGCAGCCCCATAAATGAGCCCGGTTTTATGTGCAGAGAGGCTTGGACGGTACGCAAGAATACCTTCCGCTACACCCCATGGGCGGTGCAGAGACAACGCATATCCCTCAGATTTCAGCTTATCCATAACGTCGTCCGTCAAGGCACCTGGTTCCAGTTCCACAGCAGACGGCTCCCACTGCTCGTGGATTCGCGGCAAATCCACGGCCTGACGGATGTCCAGTCCGTAATCGAGCACGCCCAGAATGGCCGAGAGTGTGATCGTCGGAATGCGGGAACCACCGGGGCTGCCGATCACCATAATCACCTTGCCATCCTTGGAGACAATCGACGGTGACATGGATGACAACGGTGTCTTGCCCGGCGCAATGGCGTTGGCTTCTGAACCCACAATCCCAAACATATTGGATGCGCCCGGCTTGGCCGAGAAATCATCCATCTCGTCATTGAGCCAGATGCCGGTGTTGCCACCCATGACACCTGAGCCGAACCACCCGTTCAGGGTATATGTCGCGGAAACGGCCATGCCGCTCTTGTCCAATACCGAGAACTGGGTCGTCTCGTGCTTTTCCTGCGTGTCAGGAGCAGCCTGGGCAGCTTTAACCGGAAGCGCCTCACCAGCGCGGAGGGTGCTGGACGGCAATGCCTGATCAAGGGGGATCCCTGCCCTGACCTGTGCGGCATATGCCGGATCATTCAGGTGTTCGATCGGATTCTTGACGAATGCCGGGTCCCCGAGATCGCGTCGATCCGAGTACGCATGCCGCATGGCTTCAATTTCACGCTGCGCAGACGCCGCCGTGTGCAGGCCAAGGGCGTGCATATCGTAGCCGGAAAGAATGTTCAGAATTTCGCATAGCGCGATGCCACCACCACTCGGAGGGGGTGCCGTGTCGATCGTGTACCCACGATAGGTGCAGCGGATCGGCTCAAGAAACCGGATATGATAGTTCGTGAAATCTGACGGCTTCAGAAGGCCACCACCTTCTTCACTGGCCCGCACGATTTCAGCGGAAATCGGACCTTCGTAAAATGCTTTCGGACCATTCTTGGCGACCAACTCAAGAGAATTGGCCAGATTTTTCTGAACCAGCCGGTCTCCAGGCTGAAAGGACGATCCGTCCGGACGCAGAAAAATAGATCGTGCGTATGGGTCCTGACGAAAATACTTCGTGGACGTGTCGAGAAGCTGCACGTCGCCTTCATTGAGCACAAACCCGTCACGGGCGAGCGCTATGGCTGGAGCCATGACTTTTGCCCGTGGCAAACGCCCCCACTTCTGAAGGATCGTATCCAAGCCTGCGACAGTCCCCGGAACGGCAACTGCTTTCCAGCCTTCTGTTGAAAGCCCCGGAATGACTTTGCCAGACGCATCCTGATACATGGTGGCTGTTGCAGCACCCGGGGCGTGCTCCCGGAAATCCACAAACACTGTCTGCCCGGATTTCAGACGGATCGTCATAAAGCCGCCACCGCCGATGTTCCCTGCAGCGGGATAAACGACAGCAAGCGCATAGCCAACGGCCACCGCAGCGTCGATGGTATTGCCACCTTCCGCCAAAATTTTGGCACCAGCATCAGAAGCGAGATGCTGGGCAGAAACCACCATGCCATGCTTGCCAGAGACCAGAACGCCCGGAGAGGTATGATCCGGGCCAAAGGCCAGTGGATCATGGGCAGAGCTCAAAGGGGCTGCCGTGGGAGCAGCCAGCGCTGTGCCCCCCGTCAGGCCCGCGACAATCAGGGCAAAGAGTTTTTTCATGCGCCAGCTCCGTATGGGGGCTTGTTGTAACCTTTCGGGGACAGCGTGAAGATTTCACATCCGTCGTCCGTCACGCCAATCATATGCTCGAATTGTGCAGACAGCGTCCGGTCACGCGTGACGGCTGTCCAGCCATCATCGAGAATTTTCACTTCAGGTTTGCCGATATTCAGCATCGGCTCAATAGTGAAAACCATTCCCGGTACGAGCTTTACGCCCTGCCCTGGCTTTCCATAATGCAGAACATTCGGAGCGGCATGGAAGTCCCGGCCGATGCCATGCCCACAAAAATCGCGCACGATGGAGAAGCGGTTCTTTTCCGCATGGGCCTGAATGGCATGACCAACATCGCCCAGCGTCTTGCCTGGCTTGACCTGCTCAATACCAAGCATGAGGGACTCATACGTCACCTCAACCAGTTTTTCAGCTTTCTTGGGGGCCTTACCGACGATGTACATCCGGGAATTATCCCCGTACCAGCCATCCAGAATGGACGTGACGTCAATATTGACGATATCGCCGTTGGCCAGCTTCTTCTCACCGGGAATGCCGTGACACACAACATGGTTGATCGAAATGCAGCAGGATTTCGGGAAGCCATGATAATTCAGGGGAGCCGGCGTGGCACCGTGAGCCAGAGTGAACTCATGAATAAGAGTGTTGAGTTCTTCCGTCGTAACGCCCGGCTGCACATGCTCGGTGATCATATCCAGCGTTGCCGCTGCAAGATGACCGACCGTTCTTAGATGTTTGAAATCTTCACTGTCATAAAGAACAATCCCACGCGAACTATCATCCATGTCTACCGCCCGATCCTCAATCTCAAAACTGGTCGGGACAAAATGCGACCGTCACGAGCGGATCGCAAGGCACGGAGGCGAGTTTTTCACCCGCGCGGGTGACGACCTGCCTTGTGATGGGCAGCAACATGATGCGCACTGACCATGCGAACCGAGACAGCATGATGCGCAACACGCCCATAACGACGTGGTGACGTTGGCGCATCCGCCACTTCAACAGGACGGCTGGATGCAACCATCGTCCCATGATGAGCGAAACGACCACCACGACGCGCAGACGCGATCATGACAGTGCGCGGCGCGACCGGATGAAGAAGAGGCTGTGGCGCGACGCCTTCTGAAGCAAAACCATCGTCCAGAATGGACGCCATTTCCATCGAACGGCGCGCATTCGAGGACGACCCGAGCACCACACCAATCAGGCGAACGTTCCCACGGATGGCAGACGTGACGAGATTCCGCCCGGCAGCATCGGTGTAACCCGTCTTCATACCGTCAGCACCCGAATAGATTTTCAGCATCGGATCATGGTTTGGAACCAGATGACGATGGAAATAGAAGGAAGGCACGCCGAAATAGTGATAATACTGCGGGAAATCGTTGATCAGGTGCTGTGCAAGAAGCCCTAGATCATGCGCTGTCGTAACCTGATCAGGGTCAGGCAAACCGGAGGCGTTGCGGAACGTCGTGTTGGCCATGCCCAGCGCACGCGCCTGCTGCGTCATGAGCTGAGCAAAACGGACTTCGTCGCCGCCACCCAGGAACTCGCCCAGAGCGCAGGCAGCGTCATTCGCTGACTTGGTGACAAGCGCCAGAATGCCCTGCTCAACGGTCAGCCGGGTGCCCGGAACCAGTCCAAGCTTGGACGGAGCCTGCATGGAAGCATGAATGGAAACCGGAACTTCCTGATCCAGCGTAATCTGATGTGCTTCCAGCGCACGGAAGGTCAGATACAGCGTCATGAGTTTTGTCAGGGATGCAGGATACCGCTGAAGATCGGCGTCCGACTGGGACAGAACGGCGCCTGAATGTGCATCCATCACGAAACTGGACGTGTGGCCTGCGTATTGTGCCTTGGCAGAGCCCGCACCAACTGCAGTCAGAGCGCATAACAGAAGGGCCTTGCGGACAGGGAAACGCATTATGTGGCAGCCTCTGAACAAAACATTGAACGCTGGAAACATCGGACTGTTTAACGCAGTCCTTAATCCCGTTACTCTAGGCGCAACAAAAAGCGCCCGTCCACAAGGTTTGGGGCAGTTTGCTTAATTTTTCGTAAGCATGACCCAAACCCGACCAGAACATGTCAGGAAGATGGCGATATTCACGAAATGTACTCATCCTTACCCCCTTCTCAAGTCGGGGGAAGCGTCCCATATCATACCAGTCATGTCTTCTTACGATCTCCCTTCACCAGCCACCTCCCATTCTGAAGCCGAGTCCATTTTCGGACCAGTCAGGATGGGGCCGGGATCATCGGACCCAAAAGGTCCGACAAATCCACGCCTGCCCGATGACGAAGATCTTGAGATCAGCGTTGTCGTTCGCCCTCGTACACGAACGCGCAAGCCGTCAATGTACAAGGTTCTCATGCTCAACGATGACTACACACCGATGGAGTTTGTCGTGCACGTGCTGGAGCGGTTTTTTTCCAAGAACAGGGAAGAGGCCACCACCATCATGCTGCATGTGCATCAGCGGGGCGTAGGGGTCTGCGGCGTCTTCACCTACGAAGTTGCGGAGAGCAAGGTCGCTCAGGTTATGGATCTGGCCCGCCAGAACCAGCATCCGCTTCAGTGTACGATCGAAAAAGACTGATTTCCCGCCACAGTCATACAGGCATCGGACAATTTCTTGTTCAGCCTTACGTTTCTGACTGGCGTTACGTGTTGCACCACGACAAGATACCTCTTCCACGAGAGGTCGAGAGGAGCGCCACCCTATGCTGTCCCGTACGCTCGAACAGACGCTCCACCGCGCCCTGACATTCGCAGGTGATCGGCGTCATGAGTATGCCACCCTCGAACATCTGCTGCTGGCTCTGACAGAAGACGCCGACGCACTGACGGTTTTCCGCGCCTGCGGAATTGACCTCGACAAGCTGCGTTCGGACCTGACGGACTTTCTGGACAAGGATCTTGCCGGTCTTGCGTCCGACCGTCCGACAGAACCAAAACCAACAGCGGCTTTCCAGCGCGTAATCCAACGCGCGGCTATCCATGTGCAAAGCACAGGCCGCGATGAAGTTACGGGTGCCAACGTTCTCGTTGCGCTCTTTGCGGAACGTGAAAGCCACGCTGTGTACTTCCTGCAATTGCAGGACATGACGCGACTCGACGCCGTGAACTTCATTTCGCATGGCATCGCCAAAGCGCCGGACCGTGGCGCTGGCCGTAAGGCTGCCGCTGCATCCAAGGATAATTCCGAGCGTGAAGAGCGCAAGGAAACAGCCAAGGACGGCGCACTCGCGACCTATTGCGTCAATCTGAATGACCGTGCCCGTGAAGGGCGGATCGATCCACTGATTGGTCGCGATCAGGAGATCGAACGCACGATCCAGATCCTGTGCCGCCGCACCAAAAACAACCCGCTGTATGTGGGTGACCCGGGCGTCGGCAAGACTGCGATCGCGGAAGGCCTGGCAAAGCGTATTGTTGAGAAAGACGTGCCTGAAGTCCTGCAGGACTGCACGATCTACTCTCTCGACATGGGCTCCCTGCTGGCTGGCACACGTTACCGCGGTGATTTCGAAGAACGCCTCAAGGCTGTCGTGACGGAAATGGACCAGACGCCCGGTGCGATCCTGTTCATTGATGAAATCCACACGGTCATTGGTGCGGGCGCGACGTCTGGTGGTGCGATGGATGCATCGAACCTGCTCAAGCCAGCTCTGGCTGCAGGCACGCTGCGCTGCATTGGCTCCACGACATACAAGGAGTTCCGTCAGCACTTCGAGAAAGACCGTGCACTGGTCCGGCGCTTCCAGAAGATTGACGTCCCTGAGCCGTCAGTCGAGGACACGATCAAGATCCTGCGCGGCCTTAAGGGCAGCTACGAGAAGCACCACAAGGTTCGCTATACCGACGAAGCCCTGCGTGGCGCCGTCGAACTGGCCGCCCGGTATGTGCATGACCGCAAACTGCCCGATAAAGCCATCGACGTTATTGACGAGGTTGGTGCGGCGCGGATGCTGGTGCCTGAGAACAAGCGCCGCAAGACCGTGACGCTGCGGGATGTGGAAGATGCAATCGCCAAGATTGCCCGCATCCCACCCAAGAGCGTCACGGCGGATGATCGCGAGACCCTGCGCCATCTGGAGCGGGATCTGCGGAACATGGTGTTCGGGCAGGATAAGGCAATTGACGCACTGGCTGCGGCAATCAAGCTGTCCCGTGCGGGCCTGCGCGATGCTGAGAAGCCGATTGGCAACTACCTGTTCTCCGGCCCTACGGGCGTCGGCAAGACGGAAGTTGCGCGTCAGTTGGCGTCGTCTCTTGGCATCGAACTGATCCGCTTTGACATGTCCGAATACATGGAGCGTCATTCGATCTCCCGTTTGATCGGTGCGCCTCCGGGGTATGTCGGGTTTGATCAGGGTGGACTGCTGACGGATGCGATTGACCAGCATCCCCATGCCGTCCTGCTGCTGGACGAAATCGAAAAGGCCCATCCGGACCTTTACAACGTCCTGCTTCAGGTCATGGATCATGGCCGCCTGACAGACCACAATGGCAAGACAGTCGATTTCCGCAACGTGATCCTGATCATGACCACGAATGCGGGCGCGGCTGACCTGTCCAAGGAAGCGATCGGTTTCGGCCGGACCAGCCGTGCGGGTGAGGATGAAGAGGCGATCAAACGCACCTTCACACCTGAGTTCCGTAATCGTCTGGATGCGATCATTCCGTTCGCTAACCTGACGCCGGAAACGGTGGGCCGCGTGGTGGAGAAGTTCGTTCTTCAGCTCGAAGCCCAGTTGGCTGACCGTCACGTTACGATCGAAATCTCCTCTGCTGCCAAGGAATGGCTGGCCGAGAAGGGTTATGATCGCCTGTATGGCGCACGCCCTCTGGGACGCGTCATTCAGGAGCACATCAAGAAGCCACTGGCCGAGGAACTGCTCTTCGGTCGACTGGCCAAAGGCGGGGCCGTCAAGATTGGCCTCAAGAACGACGTGCTGGACTTCGAGATCATCGAAGGGACCGGCGTCAAAGGCGACAGTAGCGCCGAAAAGAAAGACGAAGCGGCCAACTAGGCCGCCCGTCACGAAAAAGCTCGTAGGACATTCCTACGGGCTTTTTTTTATTCGTAGCGGTGTCCGTTAACGGTCACATATCCGGGCCAAGGCCATTTGCGGCTGGTGCCGTGATGCGTCCAGTCGATCCCCTGCTTGCGCAGGCTGTCGTAGTAGTACCGGCCCTGAACCTCGACGGTGTCGCCCTTCTGCACCCAGGGCCATTGGGGGGCGATCATTTCATCAAGCCCGGAGACAATCCGAATGGACACGCCCTGCCCTACATCAAGGTAGAAATAGCCATGCCATCCGCTGCGGGTCCGCTTCGCATGGGGTGCAATGGCGATGACGCGCCCGCAAATATGCTCGGGAAGATCCGTCCGGGTGGCGTCACGTTGCTCGAAGGTCTGCTGGTCACTCAGGAATTTGGCATTGTCACAGCTTGCCGGCATCGGCGCTGCTGCCTGTGCCAGAGCAGGAAGTGGCGCACCAAAACACGCCATCGCAGCCAGAAGTCTCAGACGGGACATCATCAAAAGCACTCTCCAGTCAGGAAAGTGCTTTTATGCGCCGAAACACATCCTGAAACAAATGTCGTCACCCGTTTACAGGGAGCCGAACAGAACAGCCGTATCGATCATCCGGTTCGAGAAGCCCCATTCATTGTCATACCATGAGCAGACGCGAACCATTCGACCACATTCCATGATGGCCGTCTGCGTGGCATCAAAATTCGAGGATGCGGGCGAATGATTGAAGTCGCTACTGACCAAGGGAGCGCTGCTATAGGCCAGAACACCTTTTAAGGCCCCCGAAGCAGCCTCCTGCATAACGCGATTGACGTCTTTGGCCGTTTCCGGTGGACGGCGGGACAGAAAGTCGAACGATACCAGAGAAACATTGGGCGTTGGCACGCGAATGGACGTGCCATCCAGCCGCCCCTTCAAATGCGGCAGAACCAGACCAATTGCCTTGGCCGCTCCCGTGGACGTAGGCACCATGTTGAGCGACGCGGCTCTTCCTTGTGGCGCCGGTCAACGATCTGGACGGTCCCAAAAACCATCTGGTTTTGAGGCTTTCTATGTGATTCCATTCCTCCGGATCTGATTGGGGGAATGGCGCTATGAAACAGCTTG
>NZ_JOPH01000032.1:0-25000 GCF_002153615.1 Gluconobacter sp. DsW_058 | reverse complement strand
GCCCTGCATTCCAGGACGGAAATCTCACGGAAAACCAGTCAAATACGACAAGCGAAAATACAAACGCCGCAATCGTATCGAGATCATGTTCGGAAGGCTCAAAGACTTGCGGCGGGTCGCAACCCCCTACGATAGATGCCCGACCGTCTTCTTCTGGCTATGAGTCCTGAACCTAGGGTCATCAACGACATCTCCGAAGTGCCAATGCGCAAAGTCAGGGTTGTTTTGCCAGTCAATCTGATGAGCATTTAGAAAAACGCACGGCCGAGGTGTTTCCAGAAACTCGCAAACCTGACTACTCACATCTCCAACGTAAATATCAGCGGCAGATGTGTACGTCATATCGACACACCGCTCAGATCCGGTGTCGATTAATATTTGAGAATTGCTTCGCCCATTCCAGCTATCCCGAACTGATTACCTGCGCCGCCTGAACATTTTTGTATGCGGCGCAACAATCAAATTAAAATCAAACTGCTCGGAAAACTGCTCCAGCAGAGGCTCAATAAACCGTTTCCAGGATGACAGCCCCCTCGCCTTATGAGCATTGTAAAGCACCGTTGGGCGTTGAATGGAAAAGAACCGTGTTACATCGGGAAAGAGCTTGCAGGTCTCAAGCTTGACTGATCCAATCACTGAATGATTTTCAGGCTTGATCAGCGCGTTTTCCAGCATTCTTTGAGCCGATTTTTGGCCCGACAGAAGAACATGATCAAATGCTTTGACTTCGCTGGTGAAGCCACGCGCGCGATCACCGCAGCCATGTGGAATATAGATCAATTGAGGAGACGAAATGCCAAGTCGCCTCGCGGATGCAACAGTATCCTCAACCGTCACAATGGCATCGTATTGATCTAGCTCCGCAGCATTATCGCGCAGCACCATATCCTTGAACATTCCCAAGATACGGATGGACTGCATCGCAGCAGTCGGCAACGATCGACGAAGTGGCCGATACTCCATTTCAGGAGCTCCCGCCGCGTAACGAACTCTTTCTAGATGATATGGTGTTTCCGGATCGTTGTAAAAGTTTGTAATATTGACTTTGTCAGATTGAGCTAATTCCAGAAGCAATTGCTGCAGCGTGATAACACTGATAAGATTCAGTAATATACAGAAATGCAACGTTCTTCATGTCTAAATATATAGTTTTCTCTCATTTGGTAAGCAAGCACCATTGAATACCATTTCACGAGAAAACGGATTACTGAAACGTACGCTGTCAAATCTTGCATGGCTCCTGGCAGGCAAAGTCGTTGGCGCAGTTCTGAGTCTGATTTATCTGGGACTGGCCGTTCGAACGCTGAAGAGCGAAGGTTTTGGCCAGTTCACACTCGTGTTCAGCACAGCCCAGGCCATCGCTGCGTTCGTCAGTTTTCAGACGTGGCAAATTATTATCCGGTATGGCGTGCGTCATGTAACGGCACAGGATGAAAGCGCCCTTTCGCGCCTTACAGGATTCTGTATCGGCCTTGATGTATCCGGGGGCATCGCCGGATGCCTCATTTCATGGGGCGGGGTTACTCTTTTGGGTCCGCTGCTTGGTTGGTCCCACGCCCTGTCCAATGCCGCACTTGCGTTCTGCTTTGTTATTCTACTGTCAGTCCGGTCCACCGCTGTTGGTCTGCTGCGGCTGCACGACCGTTTCGGTGTAGGAGCCATGGCTGATGCTGTTACCCCGATCGCACGGTTTGTTGGTGCGATTGCCGCAACCTTGTGGCACCCAACGGTGACAGGCTTTCTTATCGCTTGGGCTATCGCTGATATTATTACAGCAATCGCTTACTGGATGTGCGTCATGCGCACCATGCCACGATCTCTTCGCATGAGTGATCTCCGGCAAGGGTGGCAAGCCCCGCGAGAGAACCCGGGGATTTGGCGTTTCACATGGCTTACTAATCTGAATTCAATCATCGGGACAGGCTGCAATAATATCGTATTAATGCTTGTCGGTATTTTTACAGGTGCCACTGACGCAGGCCATTACCGCCTGGCTTACCAGCTGAGTCAGGCACTTGTTCGCATATCAGAAATGTTTTCCCGAGCGGTATTGCCAGAGCTTGCCCGTGCTCATGCCAGTCAGGAAGCTGATAACATAAGGCTATTACTTCGCCGTTCGACCGGTCTCGCAATCGTCGTAACGGTGGTTATAGCGGTAGCTCTTGCGGCCGGCGGGCGTCCGGTTCTGCAGTTAGTGGCCGGACATGCTTATTTAACGGCGTTCCCTCTACTCGTGACCCTTGGCATTGCCGCGTCCCTGGACCTTATAGGCGTAAGCTTTGAACCCGCCCTTATTGCGACTGGCCACGCAGGCCGGGCACTTCAGGTTCGCATTGCTCGAACAGGGGTTTTGTTCGCAACGCTTGCTGTTCTAATGCCGTACCTTGGCACTATGGGCGCCGCCTTGGGCATGGTGGCTTCAGCAATTCTTGGGCTTGGGCTTTCTGCCATTACAACCAGAAAGGCGCTGGCAAAGGCCCAGAAACTCTCTGATACGCTCACCAACAGGCCTTGAACGGAAATCTTACGCAGCCATCTGGTCAGAGCCGGAAAGAGAGAGTAGCACATCCGGTATGGATCGCCGGATCAGGAACTCAGCATATCTATTGGGCTTTTGGCCCTTGGTACTGCTTGCCTTATTGGCACGCCTGACGTTCGGTAGCCTTGTAACGACGTCGTCAGTCGTTGACGATTCCTTAAACCAACTCAAAAAATTAAGCATTTTCTGTACGCCGCAGGACGCGTCGTCCGATCAAGGCACACATCATCATCAGAACAATCAACAGGACGATGCGTTCGTGCTGTCTGATGCTCTGGATCTTTTCCAGCTAACAATCGCTTTCTGCACGCTCATAGCGTTGAGCATGGCGTTCGTTCACTGCGTCTGGATGTTTGCGCCAATTCGCGGGCCACCTAGTCCCGAACGCACCTCTCAATGCCCCCAGGGCCCTCCCGTCTGATCTGAACTGCAAAAGCCACTCGCCTGCAACACGCACGCGGGTTTTCGTGCTGTCTATCCAGGTTCAGACCAATGCCTCACTCTATGTATCGCTCTTCTCACCTGCTTGCAGGCGTGATGACCTGCGCCGTCCTCTGCTTCTCTCCTGCCATATCTGCCCCCCTCCGGCATGAGAGAGGTACGTCTCTCAAAGACAATCGCCGCAAACCTCAATCTCTCCCTAAACAATCCTCACCTCTTACCAAACCAGAAGTTATTACCGTCACGGCAGCCAATCATGCGCCGGCGACAAGCCATCCGGCCGGGCAGACGACTTACAGTTCAGACCGCAGCAATTTTGGTAATCAAGTGGGACAAAGCGTCGCAGACATGGTGGTTACCATTCCAGGCGTCAGTTTCACTCAAGGCAATGGCCCGCGTGATACAGTCGTTTCTGTTCGCGGGTCGGGAGATCGGCAATCCTATGGGCTAAAAAACTTGCAGGTGCTGGAAGACGGCTTTCCCATGACGCAACCAGACGGCACCGCAAGAGCCGATCTGATTGACCCCCATGCTTATCAGGGGGTGGACGTGTTTGAAGGGCCGGCGTCTACCCTTTACGGAAATTATGCGATCAATGGTGCAATCAATTTCCGAACCCGCAAGGGCACGGACATCCACGGGCTGGAATTAGGATCGGATTTCGGCAGCTTTGGTATGTTCAACAACTACGCGACGCTCGGACTTGGTAACCAGCGTTATGACCTTATGGTATTCGCGAGCGATGTCCGTGGAAATGGGTTTATCGCTAACAGTCGCTACAATACGTCAACAGAAAACGTCCGACTTCGGGTCAATCTGACATCTTCAGACCGTCTCATCCTGAAGTTCGTCAACAACGTGACCGACGCGTCCCTACCTGTTCGTCTGTCTTTAAACCAGTATCGCGCAAATCCTTATCAGAATGGGTGTTACAATACATCAAATTCCCGCGCTGGGTGCGCTTCCGTCAACCTGCTGGTTAATGGCCGGTATGGCAGTAAAGTTGCCATGAGTCCCGAGGCTGCTGGTCTGGGTCGCTTTGATCGCCGTACCGTTACAGGACTTCGTTGGGAGCATGATTTTAACGAGCAGACGACTTGGCGCAACCAGTTCACATACGATCAGCGCCACGTAGACCAACCCACTTCACCAACGTCTTTCGTAGGTCCCTACAACTCCTATAACGTCAGCAGCGACGTTACCAATCACGCCCGGATCGGGACCACATCCCTCGATACATTCGGCGGACTGAGTTTTGATTATCTCGACTACGGATATCAGACGTACAACGTCATGCCGTTAGGCGGTGCCACCCGAGGTGCCATGAGTTCTGCTTCCTACGGACATCAGTCAAATATCGGCGCACGTTTCCAGGAAGACTGGCACTTTGCGCCCGGTTGGCATGCTGTTGTTGGACTAGGAGGTACATACTCAGATATCGGTGCCACTGAGACGTTATACGGATATTCAGCATCTGGCATGAACAGCCAATACGTCACCGCCAACCGGTTCTACTTCAATCTCGCGCCTGAAGGTGCTCTGATTTATGATCCGAGCGAACACTGGACTTTCCATACACGCGTTGGCACAGCTTATGGCACACCGTCATCTTCCAATTTCTTCATCACGCCCCAAGGGCAATATGGAAATAATACGCAACTGAAGAGCCAGACGAGTGTCGGAGTTGACCTCGGCGCAGACTGGCACCCTACGGCCACAACACACCTTCAGGTCACGGGATTTTACGAGTTTTACAACAATGAGCTCGTCAATCAGTCTGCAGGCGTCAACGCCGTTGGGGCCTACACATTCAACGCCCCTGCCTCACAGCATCGCGGCATTGTTTTGGGGGCTGATTGGGCGCCTCTTCCCCATACCGTGCCCGGTGGACGGATCTCGCTCAGCTACACTTACGATAATCAGGTCTACACAAACTATACGGAAGTTCTTTCCAGTAGCACTGCCTCAAAGCGTTTCAGCCGGAGTGGAAAATACATCCCGGGCGTCATTCCCAACTTCCTGAATGCCCGCTTCCTTTACGATCAGCCTTCTGGCCCTTTAGAGGGCGTTGGGGGATATGCAGAAGTCACCTGGCGTGATGCCTATTGGCTAGACAATGCCAACCGACTGAAAGCGCCCGGATATGCACTTCTAAATCTGGAGATGCATTACGATCCCCCCGCGCGGATGGGATGGGCGCATCGCCTGCACTGGTATTTCGAAGTACAGAACGTCACGAACCAGACCTATGTGTCAGGCGCCACGAATATCAGCGATCAGCTGCAGGCAAACGGGCAAGAAGCGACGGCAGCCACACTGATGAATAGCACTGGATCGATTTATGCGGGTTCCCCCCGGGCATATTTCGGCGGCGTACGGATAAAACTGTGATGCGCATGAATATAAAACATTATCTGGCTTCCCTTGGCCCAGACCGCCTTACGGTGTGGCGATGGCATTTCTTTGCGGGACTGTTTTGTCTCCCCTTTGTCGCTCTTTTGTGTCTTACAGGAAGTATTTACCTGTTCAAACCACAAATCGAAGGATGGATTGACTGGAAATACGATCATCTTCCAGCAGCAATACCCTCATCGCCTCATGAGGACGTCAATTCTGCTCTGAAAGCTGTGCCCGGTGGCAGTTTTCTCGCATATGAACTTCCTACATCCCCACACAGTGCTGCCCGCATTCTGGTCAATGGTGCCAATGGTGAGGCCGTGCGAGTTTATGTGGAACGGAACCACCATGCCGTCCTGAAAACCGTGCTCGAAGAGGATCGGTTTGAGCGATTGGTTTTCAAACTCCATGGGCAGCTTTTACTGGGCAATCTGGGCTCAGTTATCATGGAGATGGTTGCATCATGGACGATCGTGCTTGTGGTATCGGGCCTCTGGTTATGGTGGCCGAGAAATCAACGCGGCTTGGCTGGCGTGCTCTATCCGCGCCTTCATCAGACCGGGCGGGCACGCTGGAGGGATCTGCATGCTGTGACAGGCGTCTGGGTTTCCATCGTGCTGACACTGTTTCTGATATCGGGCCTTCCCTGGTCTTATGTCTGGGGACATGTCCTTCTTTCTGTCGAGAATACTGTCGGCCACATCACATCAGTGAAAGACTGGGAAATTGGAGCGGTGCCGGCCCAAGAGACGATAGCCGGCCACCCAATGGTCTCACATCATGAAGACATGCCCGGAATGGACATGTCAGAGGATATGCCGTCACAGGTGCACTTGGACGGCCTGAATAAGGTGATCCGAACAGCAGAAAAGCTGTCCCTTGCTGCTCCTGTTCTTATCACGCCCCCGGCTGAACCTGATGATGTCTGGACCATTAGATCCGACGCTCAGAACCGGCCTCTCAGAGAAAGTGTGAAAGTGATGGGAGACGGGCATATTATTGCGAGAGAACCTTTCTCCCACAAGGCAGCCATTGACCGTGTCATAGGATATGGCGTTGCAGCGCATGAGGGGCATCTGTTCGGCTGGGCAAACCAGTTGCTCAACCTTCTGGTCGCCCTCGGCCTCCTGCTGATGAGTTGTGCCGCGACAGTCCTGTGGCTTAAACGTAGGCCCGACGGGGAATTTGGAGCGCCGCCCGTTCTCCCATCGTCTAGAATGGGTCTGATTACGATCGGGGTACTTTGCATCCTTGGCATTCTGTTACCCGAGTTGGGCATATCTCTGATCTGCATCGCAGGGGGTGGAAAGCTTTCGCGTTTGAAAGCATCACGAGGGAGCAGGTAAGAAACGCTTTAAATCTGTCGCAATCTGATGTGCGCTGGAATCAACCGGTATCATTCCGACCAGATGGTTCCGACCGTCCATCAGGTAGAGCAATGAGCTGTGATCAATCAGGTATTCAGGTCCCATGCCAGAATGATGCTGCATCTTTACATGAAAGGCTTCCATAACAGGCTGAAGCTGCTCAGCCGTACCTGTCAGCCCGATGATCCTGGGAGAAAAATTCTCCACGTAATCCTTCACGACTTTCGGGGTATCGCGTGTCGGATCAACGGAGATGAAAATGGGAGTTACAGATTTACCCTGCACGCTGAGCTCATCGAGAGCTGATGAAACTGTTTCAAGCGTCAAGGGGCAGACATCTACACAGTGCGTGTAGCCAAAATAAATCAGGGTATAACGCCCTGCAAAATCTGACTGACTAACGGGGCGCCCTTGCCCATCAATCAATGCGTAAGGGCCGCCAACTGCTGTCGTATGATGTGAGGTCAGGAAGGTCCTGAATGCTGCAGCTCCCACTAGCAACGCGAATGTAATGCTAACAATCAGGACAAGAGCTTTTCTGTCCTGCCGCAAAGGGGCGACAGCTCTCTTGGCAGGATTTTTTTTGCGGGTCGGACGCCGTTTCATGGGGCATTCATAGCAAATGCCAATGCGCTATGCACAACATGTTTGTTACGCGGCAGACCTCGACCTGCCCTCACAGCACGCCTTCGCTCATCATCTCACCGTCCGCACCGATACGAAAATCCGCAGTACCTTCCGTCACGAGCAGTCGGCTATACTCACAGACACCTTCTCCGAGGCATGTTGTCACACGCTTGATACGCATCAGCGCGGATTTCTTGGAAACATCGAGCCATTGAGCGACATCCGGAGACGCGTAAGACAGACCAATGGAAATGTCTGCATGAGCGATCTGGAACTTGAAAATATCCCGAAGGATTGCTGTCGATGTCAGGGAAGCTGCGAGTTCTGGCGTTACGAGGGATGCAAGCCGTCCCGGATAGAAGACTTCTGTCACGCCCAGAGGTCCTTCGTCCGAACGATAGCCGCGCCGGATGAACAATGTCTCGTCATTGACTGACAAAGCCGAGGCAACCTCTTCTGGGGGGCGACGCATCTGATAGTCCAGAAGCGTCATCTCGGGGCTTAGGCCTTTACCAGCCAGAATTTCGAAAAAGGAATGGATGGTTTTCTGGCGTCCTGGACGATGCAAGGCCCCCACAAAAGTCCCACGCCCGTGCTGGCGGACAACAACATCCCTCTCGGCCAGATAGGATAACGCCTGCCGTACGGTGATGCGACTTACGCCGTACATCAGACAAAGCTCAGCCTCGGACGGAAGCCGCTCCATGAAACGGCTGTCCTTGCCAATCAGCCCGGAAATATGATGCCCGACCTGAAGATAAAGCGGCGTCGGGCCATTCGTATCGAGGGCTGACGAGAAGACGGCGTTACGCATAGAGAAAAAATTCCAGAAAACGTTTCACTTTTGGATTGAAGAGCGCATCAAAACCCGATACCAAGACGTCTTATAACAACCTAATACGTCTTTGCCGATTCAGTCACTGTTTTGTGGCCAGTCTGCAGGATTTTCGTGCCTTTCCGGCGTCTCCGCAGTGTTTGAGAGCTTCTTCCATGCGTGCTTCAACCTTCCTGAGTACAGCCCTTATCGGCAACATGTTCTATGTTGCAGCCTACGCTGCTCCTGTTGCAGATACAAAACACGACGGGGAGAAGCGCCATTCTCCAGCCACGCGCAAGACTGTAAAAGCCGCTCCTTCCCGGCCTGAAGTCATCCGGGTGGCGGCAGAGTCCGTTGCTGGTGGCCGTATGGTTCCTCAGAACGGCACGAAATCCCGCAGTGAGATCACGCAGGCCTATATCGCCAAGCAGGCTCCAACTCCCAACGTCTTCAAACTACTCGGTAACTTGCCAGGCGCCAATGTCGCAAGCGCTGACCCCTTTGGCATGGTCAGCGGCAACATGACGATCCGTGGCATGAATAGTGACCAGATCGGCTTCACTGTTGAAGGCGCACCTCTGAACGACATCGGGTCTTACATGGCGTTCCCGACGGAATGGGTAGATTCCGAGAACCTCAATGAAGTGACGATGCAGCAGGGTTCCGCCAATCTGGACTCCCCGGTCATTGGTGCATCTGGTGGGATCGTGACGATGAACCTGATCGATCCGTCGCACAAAATGGGTGCGACGATTGCGGGCTCGTTCGGCTCCTACAATACGCACCGCGAATATGTCCGGCTTCAGAGCGGCGACATTGGCAACACTGGCATGCGGGCTTTCGTGGCCTGGTCTCATCTTGAAGAACCGCACTTCCGCGGCGCCGGTGACGATCACAAGCAGCACATTGATGCAAAACTGGTCAAAGACTGGGTCAATGGAAGCCGCAGCACCGTGGCGCTGACATTCGATGATTCCATGAAGGTTGCTTATCTGAGCCCGTCTTTGGCTGCCTGGCAGCAATATGGGCGTGGTGCCAACTACACCGAAGATTTTTCACCGACCGACACCAAATACTGGAAACTCCATCAGAGCCCATATCGGGTCCTGATCCTGAGTGCGCCGCAGAATATTGTGGTTAATGACAAGCTTGGCTTTGATTTCACCCCATATTTTTACTGGAACTCAGGCACGATCGCCTCAGCATCTCTTCTGTCTGAGAACGCCATTTATTCCGGCACGCAGAAATATAGCATCGACCTCAATGGTAACGGCACCACCAATGACAAGGTGATGATGTATACGCCATTCGGGACGCCTTACGTCTATCGTCCGGGCCTTGTTTCCAAAGTGCATTATACAGTGGGTAAGCACACTCTTGTCTTTGGATACTGGTTTGACTGGTCCAGGCAGCGCATGGTCAATCCCTACAGCGCGGTAGGTGAAAATGGTGGCCCGGCAAACGTCTGGGGATATCTGGGGAATGTGAAGCTGTCCGATGGCACGCGTCTTGCCAGCTATGACAACCTGACCATCACCCGCGTAAATACCTTGTTCTTCGGCGACACGTTCAATGCACTGCACAACCGTTTGCGCGTTGAAGCGGGGATCAAGGAGTCCATGGTAACCCGTATCGGTTACAATTATCTCCCCGGAGCGCAGTATCGCACCAGCATGAACGCGGCAGTTGCAACGCCAAACCTTGGCGCTCGTTATCGCATCGACAATCACAACCAGATCTTCGCGGATGTTGCGACCAATTTCCGTACCCCGACGTTAAATGCGCTTTACAACACGTACAGTGCCTCAACCGGCAAAGTGGCGACGCAGGCGAACCCTGCCCAGAAGACCGAATATTCGATCTCTGAAGAGCTGGGATACCGTTATCAGGGTGATATCCTGAGTGGGTCTATCACTTTCTTCAATTACAACTTCACCAACCGTCAGGTTTCTACGCAGGTTACGATTAACAACGCGCAGATTACCCAAAACATCAATGCGGGCGGCCAAACGTCGCGCGGCGTCGACATCGAACTTGGACTGCGTCCGTGGCATCATCTGCGGCCATATGTTTCGGCGGAATATCTGCACGCGACGATCGATAACAACTATCAGGTCGGATCGGATTACCTGCCAACTGCGGGAAAAACTGCCGTGCGTAGCCCAAATGTGCAGGCTTCCGTCGGGCTGGATTATGATGACGGCACATATTTCGCAGGCTTTGCCGTCAAGTACGTAGGCCGACAGTTCTCAACTTTCATGAATGACCAGGCCATGCCAGGGTATGTCAACGCAGACATGAACTTCGGCTATCGGGCTCCGAAGATCTTCCATACCCACCCGGAAATCAGGCTGAACCTCATGAATGTTGGCGATAACAAGTACCTGTCAGGTGTCGCCGGGGTCGCCGCATCCTCACGCGCAGCACGTGGGATCTATGGCAGCACCATCGCATCGCAGGGTTCACCGACATACTACGTCGCCGGAAGCTTCGCCGCTCTGGTCACGGCCAAGATTGACCTTTGATCTGATGCTTCAAGCCCGTCTGGATCGTTTTTTCGGGCTCACGGCCAGCGGTACAACTGCTGGCCGTGAGGTCATCGCTGGCCTGACAACCTTCGCTGCCATGGTCTACTGTGTCGCAGTCAATCCCATGATCATGGCAGAAGCTGGCATGGACCGCGCAAGCGTCCTGAGTGCCACATGTCTGATTGCAGTCTTCAGCACGACGTTGATGGGCCTTCTAGCAAATCTGCCCCTTGGTGTGGCGCCCGCCATGGGCTCAAACGTCGTCTTTGCAATCATTCTGGTCAAACAGATGGGCGTTCCCTGGCAGGCTGCCCTCGCCCTCGTCTGCCTGACCGGCCTGGTTTTCATGGTCATGAGCCTGACGCGCATCCGCGAGCGTATTGCTCACGACATTCCTGACACCCTTCGGATCGGTATTCAGGTTGCGGTCGGTCTGGTGATTATGTTCATCGGAATGCGCAACTCTGGGTTTGTCGTGCCGAGCCCATCGACGTTCGTCACAATGGGTCCGATTACCAGCCCTAAAGTGCTTATGACACTGGCTGGGTTTATCCTCACGCCTGTCCTTGTTGCCAGACGGGTGCCGGGATCTCTGATCATTTCGATCATTGCGCTAACGATTGTGGGTCTCTTCCTACCCAACGGAAAAGGTGGAACGATCACCACCTGGCCAGCGCATATTTTTGCCCTGCCCCGCTGGCCTCATGAGACAGCGTTTCAGCTTGAGCCGCTCTACCTTCTGCATCACATTTTCTACGTGCTGCCGATGCTGTTCTTTTTCCTGTGCACTGAACTCTTTGGAACGCTTGCCAACCTGCTGGGCGTTGTAACGGCTACAGGAATGGTGTCAGAGAATGGTCGCATTCCGCGGGCCAGAGAGGCGTTTATAACGGACGCAGCAGGCAGTATTCTGGCCCCCATGCTGGGGACGTCCATCGTAACGGTATACTCAGAGTCCATCACAGGGGTGCATGCGGGGGGCCGAACAGGCCTGACGGCATTGGTGATAGCAGGAGGGTTCTTCACCGCACTTTTCCTGTGGCCTCTGTTCATGATCATTCCGCCGCAGGCCACAGCGCCATCGCTTCTTATGGTGGGAATGATGATGTTCCAGGGCGTTCGCCATCTGGACCTTTCAGATCTCAAAGAAAGCGCTCCGGCTGCTTTGACGTTTATCATTGCCCTCCTGACCGGCAACCTCATCAACGGCATGGCCATAGGGACCTTTTCCTACGCGACCATGGCTCTCGCCACAGGCCGGGGCCGAGCCGTTTCACCAGTTGTGTGGGGGCTTTGCGTAATTTTCATCATGTTCTTCGTCGTTTCCGCCCAGATGCACGGCCACCATGGCTGAGAGGATATTTCCCATGTTCCCCAGACTTTGCCTTTCAGCTTTTCTGGCAGGCCTCTCCGCCTTGGCACCTATTCACGCGCACGCTGCATCTGCTCCGAATTACGTCATTATCGACAATGATTTTGCCGGACCGGGCGGAACAAACATCCAGTCGGTCATTCCCCTACTGGGTCAGCCGGATAAAATAACGCTTCTAGGATTTACGGTTGTCGTAGGAGATGGCTGGGAAAACGAGGCCGTTGCCCATCTGTCCCGCTTTCTGGAGGTTGCCTCTGCTCCAGCAGAGCTCCCGGTCGTACCGGGTGCGACCCAACCGTTGGTTAATTCACGTCCACGCCTTTTGGCATGGGAGAAATCCAACGGGAACATGCCATGGAAGGGTGCATGGCGCGGGAATGCTCCTGATCTCCAGCCTCCGGTCAAAGTCCTGAAAGAAGGACAGCCGACCCGTGCTGTCTCCCGGGAAACTGCCGCACTTTTCCTGATTAAACAGGTGCATGAACATCCTCATGAGGTCACAGTCCTTGCGGCTGGCCCCATGACAAACATTGCTCTGGCCATCAAGCTTGATCCTGAATTCGCCTCGCTCTGCCGCCGGCTGGTCTTCATGGGAGCCATCGTGGACGGCAATCTTTCCCAAGTGACAGAGAGCGCCGATTACTACACCGACTTTAACTTCATGTTCGACCCGGAAGCCGCCAGCATCGCGTTGGAAGCTCCCTTCCCGGAAGTCATCTCCGTGGGTTCGGTTGCCAACCCCATTCGTATGACACCAGAAATCCGCGATCGCGCGACCCAGCGTCCGGGACCGCTGTCAGACTACCTGAAGCACTATTTCCACCCACAGCCCATGTGGGACGAACTGGCTGCCGCGATCGCTGTAGATCCCGCTCTGATTACACAAAGCGTGACGGCTTACATGACGGTTGATCTGACGCATGGCCCCAATTACGGGTATGCCCATGTGTGGCCTGACAGCACGCGCCCCCATATTGGTGAGCGCCCCGTCAAGATTGTCACAGCAGTCGATACGCCGCGTTTCATCCAGACGTTTGTCGATGCAGCCAACCGGATGAATACGCATGGTTGATGTAACGGTACCTCTCACCTCACCTGAGTTGCGCAAGCGCGCGGTGGATGCCGCAGCAGGTCGAACTCCATTTGACGTCCTGCTCCAGAATGGCAAAATTGCTGACGTGGCTACTGGAGAACTTCGTGACGCCGATGTCGGATTAGTGGGCCCACTGATTGCCAGCACCCATCCAACTGGCCAACGACACGACGCTCTCAAAATTTTTGATCTCGCAGGCGCGGTTATTGCGCCTGGCCTCATTGACTCTCATATGCACATCGAGAGCTCGATGGTCACGCCCCGGGTCTATGCGCAAACCGTAGTTCCGCAGGGAACAACAACCATTTGCTGGGACCCGCACGAAATCGGGAATGTGAGCGGCCTGGCCGGGGTCAGGTGGGCTATTGAAGCCACCAAAGGCCTGCCTCTGCGCATTCTGGTTGAAGCTCCCTCCTGTGTTCCATCTGCGCCGGGACTGGAACGGTCAGGCGCAGCCTTTGACGCAACCGCCATGACAGAAATGCTGTCCTGGCCCGAAGTGATTGGCGTTGCTGAGGTGATGGACATGCGCGGCGTCATCAATGGCTCATCCCGTATGAGCAGCATCGTCAGTGCCGGCCTTAGCAGTGAAAAATTTGTGTGTGGTCATGCCCGGAACCTCAAGGGCCAGGATCTTCAGGCTTTCATGGCGGCAGGCATTGAGTCAGATCACGAACTGACAAGCAAAGCCGATATCCTGGAAAAGCTCCGATCCGGCATGACGCTGGAACTGCGTGTTTCGCATGAAAATATTTTACCTGAAGCCGTTGCCGCTTTTCAGGAACTGGGCTGCGTTCCTCAAACCGTTACCCTCTGCACAGACGATGTCTTCCCGGATGACCTGTCACGCCGTGGCGGAATGGTCCATCACCTGAAATGCCTTGTGTCTCTGGGGATGCGTCCGCTCGATGTGCTGCGATGCGCCACCCTTAACGCAGCAATGCGTCTTGAACGTAGGGATATCGGCTTGGTGGCAGCTGGGCGCCGCGCTGATCTGGTTATTTTCGACAACCTGTCTGATTTCACGCCGCTAGAAGTGTTCACGTCAGGCGTCCATGCGGCCTCCCACGGAACACTTCTGGCAGATCTTCCTGCCGAACTTCCAGGTCTCCCACTCAAGACCGTGAAGCATTCTTTAGTCACATCTGAAGATTTTCAGGTGCCCGTACCTGACGCTTCCAAAGCCCGCATTCGGACCGTTCGTACTCCACGGACGACCCAGTGGGGAGAACGTGACGTCGATGTGAAAGACGGTCACATCACGCTGCCGCCTGATACTGCGCTGATGGCTGTTTTCAATCGTTACGGAGAAAATAGTGCCCCTGGGCTTGGAGTTCTTGAAGGGTGGGGAGACTGGTCAGCTACAATCGGAACGACCATCCTACATGACAGCCACAACCTCGCAGTTTTCGGTCGAAACCCCGAGGATATGGCGCTTGTGGCCAATACTCTTATAGCCAGTGGCGGCGGTATGGCCGTTGCACGAAATGGCCAAATTGTCGCTCATGTTCCACTTCCCGTCTGCGGCCTACTATCTCCGGAAAAACTGGATGTTGTCAGTCAGCAGTTTGCCGCTGTACGTGATGCAGCTGCGGCAGCGACGACATGGGATGGCCCAACTGCCATGATCAAACTTGTGACAGGCGCATCCCTCGCCTGTAATCCCGGACCGCATGTCACAGATCTGGGCATTACAGATGGCATGACAGGCGAAATCATCACGAACATGGTCATGGAGACCATTTGATGACATTCCCCTCTGAAGTCACAGCCATGCGGCGCGATCTTCACAGCTTTCCTGAAACTGCTTTCCTGGAATACCGCACTGCCTCGATCGTAGCAGCGCGTCTGACAGAACTGGGATATTCTGTCAGAGTAGGTCCCGAAATCATGTGCATGGACAATGTTCGCGGACTGCCCTCGCAAGAGGATGTGCATTCCGCCCAAAGTGCAGCATTGGCGAATGGGGCCGCCCCTTACTGGGTCAAAAAAATGCCAGATGGGCAGACCGCTGTCTGTGGAGAAATCCAGCGTGGTGCAGGTCCCGTTCTGGCTCTTCGCTTCGACATGGATGCCCTCCCCGTTCACGAAAGTGCGTCCGGGAACCATCGTCCTGTTGTGGATGGCTTCGTATCCGAATGCAAAGGGCGGATGCACGCATGTGGACACGATGGCCATACGGCAATTGGCTTGGCCATTGCGGAAAAACTATCTCATCCGGATGCTGAATGGAAAGGAACGCTCAGGCTTATTTTCCAGCCTGCAGAGGAAGGTGGCCGAGGAGCGCAACCTATAGTTTCAAGGGGCCTTCTAGATGATGTAGACATTTTTCTCGCAGCTCATGTCGGCTGTCAGTTACCGAGTGGGCAGATTGCTTTGACAGCAGACGGCTTTCTCTGGGCTGAAAAGTGGAACGTAACCTTCACGGGGCAAGCTGCGCATGCGGCCATGTGTCCGGAAGAAGGTCGTAACGCCCTTCTCGCTGCGGCAATAGCCATTCCCGGTCTCTATGCCCTGCCCCGCGATGGCCAGTCGGACACGCGAATTAACGTGGGGCTTTTGCAGGCCGGCCGAACGCGGAACGTCATTGCGGACCATGCCTATCTCGAGCTTGAATTGCGGGCGTCAACTCATGAAGGTCTTAGCCGCCTTACTGCGAGCGCGAGGCGAACCTTGCAGGGCGCAGCACTGACACAGGGCGTTGAAGCCACAATCGACGTTTACGGGACTGCCATCAGTGCCACCTCTGACCCGGAAATAATGGAACGCTTGCGAGACGCTGTCTGCTTCACCAAAGGCGGCAGTATTGTTCAAAGCTGGCCTATTGGTGGCGGAGATGACGCGACGTTTATGATGCAACGTGTTCAGGACCGGGGCGGCAAGGCTGGATATTGTCTTTTTGGTTCCGATATTGCCGCTCCTCATCATGCCAGCCTGTTTGATTTCGATGAAACCGTTCTGCATACAGCGGTGACGGTGCTTTCTCGATTTGTGGAGCTATCATCTTGAGCACGCTCCCTTTCTGGCAGACTTTTGCTCCTGATGTCGCGCTGACGCCCCCATACACAGATCGCTACAGAGTTCAGGTAGGAAATCGGCACCTCGATCTTCCCCTGCGGGATCTTCCGAGCAAAAAGCAGGCAGTCTCATCGCTGCTGGTGAACCAGACATCCTTCGAAGTCATGGACGTTCTCTGTGGTGAACTGGTGGCTATCGCTCGTTCGCTGCAGCCAGATCTGATTGTAGGCATGCCGACCCTGGGCCTGGGTCTGGCCGCCGCCGTTGCCCGAGGATGCGGGTTGGCGCGATACGTTCCATTAAGCACGTCTCGAAAATTCTGGTATGACGACGCGCTGTCTGCGCCACTTTCGTCCATTACCAGCCCGGATAACGTCAAAAATCTTTATCTGGACCCCAATCTGCTGCCACTTCTAAAGTCAGCACAAAAGACCATCATTGTTGATGACGTGGTCAGCACCGGACAATCACTCGCGGCTGGCATGAATGTTCTTGCTGCGGCGGGAGTTTCCCCCTGTGCAGCTCTTTGTGTCATGACCCAAAGCAATCGCTGGAAAGATCGTTTTTCTTTTCCTGTCTTAAGCTGCTTTTCGTCTCCGCTCTTTGAGCGGGTTCAAGATGGGTGGGTTGAACAGAAATCTGTGTCCTAGGACAGCTTCCGACTAAAAGCCGTTGGATCTGAAGAATTCACTCCAGATCCAAAGGCATTCAATAGTAACTGATCGAACGCAACTCTTCAGCTCAGCGTAGGCTTGCGGGAATTCGCAGCAGCGACAAATTTTCCCCATTCTACCAGCGTCTCTGTGCAGTCCGTCCGATCAAGTTTGCACTCGATCAGGGTCGGGCCACGTGTGTTTTTCTTGGCCTTTTCAATTGCCTCGGCGAGTTCAGCACCAGTCGTGGCATGCAGACCGAGGCCGTACTTTCCGCTTTCTTCACCGGGTACCCCCTGATTGAAGCAGTTGATCAGAGCAGCATAATCCCAGTTCTGGATGTAATTGTACGGACCATCATGGATCTTGATCTCAATGACGTAACCGTAGTTGTTGATAAGGAAAATGATAACCGGAAGCTCATAGCGCACCATCTGCGCGACTTCCTGCGCGGTAAGCTGGAATGAGCCGTCACCCACCATCAGGACATGCTGTCTCTCCGGCGAGCCCATGGCATTTCCGAACATGGACGGGACAGACCACCCGATATGGCCCCACTGCATTTCGGACTCAACCTTGGCCCCTTCAGGCAGGTTCATGCGAATGGCGTTGAACCATGAGTCGCCTGTTTCAGCGAAAAGGGTTGTCTTGCCATCAACAAGTTCGTTGATCTGGCGAGTCATTTCATCGTTCGTCAGTGGCTTGGCCTGATCGGCCACTGGCAGCTTCACAGGCGCGTACCCTGCTGCAAGAGACGCAGGCTTGCTGGAAACACGCTCCGTAAGGGCCGTGACGAATTCCTTCAGGCGGAAGCCTTCGAAGGTTTTCCCTGCAACCGTGACACGATGAGGGTCGACTTCAAGGACACGCTCTCCGCGGACCAGATCGCGCCAACCAACGGAGGAGTAGTCATTCCAGACGGGCGCAAGCGTAATGACGACATCCGCGCTCTTGACCACATCTTCAACACCAGGGCTGCTGACTTCACCCCAGTAAACACCCCGGAACCCCGGATGCGTTTCGGGGAAGAAGCTTTTAGCTGCGGCCATGACGGTGACAGCGCACCCCAGCTTGTCAGCCAGCGCAATCGTTTCGTCCAATGCATCGCTGGCCCGAAGCTTGCTGCCGACCAAAATAACAACCTTGTTGGCCTTCTTCACAAAAGCCGCACTCTCATCGAGAGCTGCGTTCAGACTGTCCGTGTCTGGGGTCAGGTGAGCCAACAGAGACGAGACCGGACCTGGGCGCGCACAAGGAGCATTCGCCACATTACAGGCGATTTCCAGATAAGCCGGCTTCTTCTCACGCAGTGCCGTCCGAATGACATGGTCAATTTTCTCGGGGGCGTTATCAGCGGACGTGATGCTCTCAGCAGCACAGGTGACGTGCTTCACCATCTCCATCTGATAGTTGTAGTCCGTGGTTCCAATCGTGTGATGCAGCACACGTCCTGAACCATGGTCATTGGAGTTTGGCGCGCCAGAGATCAGAATAACCGGCAGGTTTTCGGCATAAGCGCCACCAAGGCCGTTCATGGCCGAGATCGCCCCCACGCTGAACGTGACAATCGCGGCGGCCGCTCCATTGGCGCGGGCGTAGCCTTCTGCAGCAAAGCTACAGTTTAGCTCGTTGCAGTCATAGATCTGCTTCATACCGCCATGCTCAATCAGTTGATCCAGCAAGATCAGATTATCGGACATAGGTCCGAGACATCAAAAAAAGGCCCGCAAAGGTCTCTAAGAGGCGTGTTCGACAGACGCCATGCAAGGACAACGTCTGCTCCCGGAAAGACAGTCTGATCATCTCTGCCACTCTCCGCGATAGCCATTTCAACTCACGCAGGTCTGTAACTATTCTGAGGCTCGCGGCTGACTTGGGGGGGAAGCGGAAGGTCGGCCTTTGGATAGAAAGGCAGAAAAGCAGTCGTTCATCGTACCAGCGCAGTCTTTGAGAGCCCCCGTTTCCGCCTCAAAGAGCGCTAAATTTAACCAGAAACGGCATACATATTCATTCGTCTATAAAAGCGACGAACTTTTCTTTCCAACCATCTTTCCAGCGCGATAAGGCTGGCCGGTTTAGGATCATGTCATTTGCCGCCCAGAGAATTCTCTTTGCATCTATTCCAAGAGTAACTTTATTATCGGGGCACAGAATATAGAAATCACCATGTTTTAGGCGATTAACGAAATACTTGATCAATTCATCGGCTGTCCATGCCCCATCGGGTTTTGGGGTTCCCGCGGGTTTTGAAGCCTCATTCATTAGTGTTCATGTATAACCCGGAACCAAGAGGTGAGCTGTAACCTTGCTCTGTGGAATTTGACGCAATTCATGTGCAAGTTGCTCGGTTGAAACTTTAACGCCGGCCTTGGCAACAGAATATGCTGCATTCCCAGGTGGCGTCGTAATGCCTTCCTTAGACCCCAGATTGATAATCGCCACGTGACTGTCCTGTGCGATCATACGGGGCACGAAAATTGTTTGAGCCGTCAGAACCGAGAAGAAATTAACTTCGAGCTGATGTCTCCATGCCGGTATGTCGCTCCAGGGACCGGCACCCGCCGAGATACCAGCGTTGTTCATCAGTATGGCGATCTCCTCAAAGGCACCATAGGCAGTGTCCCTGAGCCGACAAAGATCTTCATACGATGTGACATCGCCAACAACCACTTCCACTGGACCTGCCAGACTCAGTTCCGCCGACAGGATATCCAGTGCCTTCTGATCGCGGTCAAAGAGACATAATCGCATGCCACACGCTGAAAAATAACGTGCCGCCGCAGCTCCAATTCCAACAGCAGCTCCAGTGATTACTGCCACGCGGCCGGGAGCTAAAAGAGAGGAGAGATCCGTCATTTTCAGAAGCCCATAGTTTTATTGCTGAAAGTATTGCCCATGCGGGCCACGGCACACGACAGGATCATCATCGCAAGACCACCAATCGCGAGCCCACCGGCTACCAGACCTGTCGAGGGCCATCCCAAGCCGGCACTGATGGCCATGCCTCCGGTCCATGCACCAATCGCATTCGATAGGTTAAAAGCCGAGTGGTTCATGGCCGCTGCGAGAGCCTGTGCATCTTGAGCTACGTCCATAAGACGAGCCTGTAGGGCGGGGACGAGTGCAAACCCGACCCCGATCAGAAATAGCGTTACAGCAGCTGATAAAGGATCTGTTGCTGTAAAATAGAAGACACTGAGAAACACGGCATTCCAGACAAGAATGCCGAAAATCGCGGGGATTAGTGCGCGATCCGCAGCCCAGCCACCGACGATATTCCCAACGACCATTCCGAGACCCCACAAAGCGAGATAAAGCGGAACGTGGTGGACCGAAACGTGTGCAGCGTGGGTGAGTGTTGGCGTGATGTAACTGTAGACGGCAAACATGCCCCCGAAGCCAACCGTTGCGACAGCGAGGGTCAGCCAGATTTGCGGACGACGGAAGGCCGACAATTCTTTCATTGGGGATGCATCGGCTTCTGCGTCAATCATGGGAAGGGCCCAGAGCAGCAAGAAGATCAGCAATAGACCACCAGCGCCTACGACCCCGAAGGTCGAACGCCATCCGAAAGCTTGCCCCAGCCAAGTTGCTGCCGGAACGCCAATGAGATTAGCCGCGGCCAGCCCGAGCATCACGTGCCCAATAGCTTGCGCACGTTTTGAGGGAGGCACCATGGCTGCGGCAACGATAGAGGCGGTGCCGTAATAAGCCCCATGCGGTAATCCTGCGAGAAAACGTGCAATCCCGAGCCCAAAGAAACCCGGGACGATCGCCGAAGCGACATTGCCGACAAAGACAATTGCCGCCAACATCATGAGTACCTGTCGCCGTTCCATGCGGGCCGTGAGAACGGCAAGGAGTGGAGAACCCAGTACAACCCCGAGTGCATAAGCGCTGATGAGGTTTCCGGCTTGCGGCACAGAGACATGTGTGGAGGCGGCCATATCGGGCAGCAACCCCATTGACGCAAACTCACCCGTGCCTATGAACAATCCACCGAGGCCCAGTACGATTTGCGCGAACGCCAGCCCGCGGGGCGCTTGCACCACGTTGCGGCCTTTTTCAGCCATAAAAAATTCCGTTCTTATGATGGGCGCATTGTCAGAATTCGGCCAGCCTAACGGGTTTCTTCGACTGAGGCTCTATCATCTTCCGTCAATGACGTGTTCATCTGAGCTCAACACCAGCGTAAGTTATAGAGGAAGGCATGACTCATCTTACCCGTACGGATCTCGGCGACCTCAATTTGGTTCGGGTGATAGCGCGCGCTGGTGGCTTTCGGCGCGCTGCGCTCGAACTGGATATCTCTCCCTCTGCTTTGAGTCATGCCGTGCGAAATCTGGAAGCACGACTTGGTGTAAGACTTTTCAACCGTACAAACCGAAGCGTGACACCGACTGATGCTGGACATGAGCTCATCGCCTCTCTCGTCTCCGGGTTCAGCGTCATCGAAGAGGGACTGGAGGGAATTAACCGTTATCGCGATCGTCCTACCGGACGTCTGCGCCTGAATGTGCTGACTGATGCAGCACGGTTACTCCTGGCACCGTTGCTCGCGAGCTTCATCGTTCAATATCCTGACGTTATGCTCGATATCACCGTACAGGACGAATTTATTGATATTGTTAGCGCGGGTGATGACGCAGGCATTCGTTTTGGTGGTCGCGTGCCAGAAGATATGGTTGCCCAGGCGATTGGTCCGGATTTACGTTGGATCATGATCGCGTCCCCAACCTATCTTGCGACATGTCCTCCCCTGACGCATCCAACTGATCTTGCGTTTCATCGCTGTATCGGTCTGCGTACGGGTACCGGTGCTCTTGAGCGTTGGGAGCTAGAGCATGGTGAAGAGATGAGGACTGTGCATGTCGATTGGGCGGTTATCGTTAACGAAACCGCTCTCGCGATTGAGTTGGCTGAACGAGGCGCTGGTATTACGTATTGTCAGGAGCAGCGTGTCGCCCGTCAACTTGAGGTGGGGGAGCTGTGTGAGGTTTTGCCAGAGTGGGCATCATTCGGACCAGCATTCCACATCTATTATCCCAGCGGACGTCATGTACCTAAAGCGTTGCGTGCGCTTATTGATTATCTACGTTCCCAAACACAATAGATTTTATCATTACATCTCGAGGGAGTCCATTCGAAAGACAAAACCACGCATTCTTTTAGGCGGACGACTTACATAATAAAGGCTTCATACATCTGCACCGGTGAAATCCATGCAGTTTACGCCCAAACCTGACAAGGATGCATTGCCACTGCGAGAAGGACGGATCGATCTGGCAATTGGCGTCCGAGGCGCGGCGGCGCCTGTTCCAAGATACGTTCATAGGTGTGGCACCACGCTACGCCGCATGCCATCATGCCGTAGGACATTCAGGGACTTGTTGACGATGTCCGTAGTCGGAAAGGCACTCTATGGGTTTGAACATCCACTATGAGGCGGAAGCGGACCTGCTGCTCTCGCCTCATTTTGGACGCTTGAAGCTACAGAGTGCTTTTCCGAAAGCAGACATCGTTAACAAGCCAGAAACTCTCGACATACTGCCCGGACGGTATCGCGAAACCAGCGATGTGCAGGATCAGCATCCATTCTGGGATGCCACATGACGGAGATGGCGATTCCAGGTGTTTTTACAGGAAGCTGGAACAGTCTCAGGTTCGCCCCCCTTGCAAAATCATCAGTGAGGTTCGCGAGACATGATCGCGGGACATTTGTGACCAGATCTGATTGTCTGGCGATTTCCAACGCATCCGGAAATCCAGGCACAACGACCGACACGGTACGTTGGTACCCCAGTTGCTCGAGTGCATCATCAACCGGTCCCCTGAATGTCCCGCGTCGTGAGGCCACGACATGACAGCAAGCGGCGTAGCGCGCCACGCTGATATCTCCGTTTACGAAAAGAGAATGGCCGATACGTGCTACGCCGACGAACGTATCCCGAAACAGGAGCCGACTTCGGATCTCTGGCGCAGACGCACCCCGGACGCCGATCTCGAGATCGATCCTTCCTTCTCGCAGTGGTAACGCATTTTTGTCAGGCTTGGGTGCAAACTGCAGGCGAACCCGTGGCGCCTTCTTCATGATGGCAGTTACAAGAGGCGTTGCAGCAACATTCAGAAAGCCTTCATTGGCGCGAAGGGTGAATGTCCTATCCAGCGCTTTCAGGTCCAATTCCCCATGCCGAGGGCGTAGGACGTCCTGCACGTCATGAGTCAGGACACGAACGCGCTCGCGGATATCTACTGCATAGGGCGTGGGCACGAGATGCCGCCCCGCCCGCACCAGTAACGGATCGCCGGTGGTCGAGCGCAGCCGTGTCAGGGTGCGACTCATGGCGGACGGACTGAGCACGAGCCGGCGGGCCGCGCCAGTCACGCTGGCCTCGTCGAGCAGCACATCGAGCGCTGTCAGAAGGTTGAGATCCAAGTTTTCCATGCACTGAGCCTATCGACAATGACCGGCGACAGATAGCGTCGCATGCAATGATACTTTGATCTTCATGCGTCTGGCGCCTGCTCTGGTTCCGCACCTATTTTCGATGACGTGAAAACAGGCATGTCCGTCGGGATGGCAGCCTGTGGAAAGGAACCATTCCATGAAGTTGATCGGTATCGAAGAGCATTTCCTGACCAGCGAAGTAAAGGACGCCTGGTCTGCCATCGGTCTTGAAGCCACTGATCCAAGCGTTGCGTTCCATGGGGGACCGCTTGAGAAGCGCCTAGCTGATCTTGCCGAAGAGCGGCTGTCACTCATGGACGAAACAGGGCTGGACGTTCAGGTGCTTTCGCTCACCACACCGTCATTGCACGACCTCGGACCAGACAGCGTCGATCTGGCGCGCCGGGTGAACGATGCCGTGGCGGAGGCGGTCGCCCGCCATCCAGACCGCTTTCAGGCGCTGGCGACGTTGCCCGTGGCGAGCCCTGACGAAGCGGCCTTGGAACTTGAACGCTGCGTCAGGACACTTGGCTTCAAGGGCACGATGCTGTGCGGACGCGTGGGCCATCGCAACCTAGACCACGCCGATCTGCTGCCGATCTTCCAGAGCGCTGCAGTATTGAAAGCGCCAATCCTTCTTCACCCTAGAGTACCGGAAAGGGCCGTCCGGGATGCCTATTATTCCGGGTTCAGCCCGCAGGTAGACGCCGCGTTTTCCTGTTTCGGCCTCGGCTGGCATTATGACGCCGGCATCCAGTTTCTGCGTCTTGTGCTGGCGGGCCATTTCGACCGTTTTCCGAACCTACAGGTTATTTTGGGCCACTGGGGCGAACTGGTTCTGTTCTACGCCGAGCGTATCGCCAACATGGATCGCGTTTCCGGACTGAAGCAGTCCATGACAACGTATTTCCGGCGCAACCTGTCTGTCACGGCGAGCGGCATCTACCTGCCACATTATCTGGAACAGGCGGCACGGATCGTCGGCTATGACCGGCTGCTGTTCTCCGCCGACTACCCGTATCAATACCGCGCCGGCTACGACGCACGACGTTTTCTCGAAAACTGCGGTTTGGACCAGGCCGCGACGCAGGGCTTCGCGCACGGAAACTGGGAGCGGCTCACAGAAGAGCTACCGCAGTCGCTCTAAATAATTGACGTGTCTGACACTGACATGGCAGCAATCGCCTATCCAAGTCGTATCAAGGATCGCCATAGCGTTCCAGAAGCGGTCATGGACCGCCTGCCATCAAGCTACCCGAAGGAGGAAAGTAATCGACATTATGTGTCTCCCTAGATATCCGAAAGGTGGGACACTTCAGAAGCTTGGATAATTGCCGTGCGTCCCTGGGAGACCTGATGAAAATTCTTGCGATATCCGGCAGTGGGAGGCGCGCCTCAACTAATAGCGCCATTTTGCGGGCAATGTCCTCAATTGTGCGAGCAGACCATCAAGTGACTGTTTTTGATCGTATTGGCGATCTTCCGATTTTTTCTCCAGATCTCGAATCTTTTCCACTGCCGAAAGCCGTTCAGGAATTGGTACGTCTTGTCGGACAGAACGATGGATTGATTATAGCGAGTCCCGAATACGTCAAAGCAATACCAAGCGGCCTAAAGAATGCAATTGACTGATTAGATCACGTTGACAAAAGGCCTATACGGTCTGCCTGAGATCTGATTCACTTTGTATCTGTAGGACA
>NZ_JOPH01000031.1:0-31125 GCF_002153615.1 Gluconobacter sp. DsW_058 | reverse complement strand
AAAGAACCGTCTATCAAATCGCCAAAAGCCAGAAATTACGGGCCAAGCACATCAATCAAGGGTTCTTCGATCCCCCCACCTGTTCGCCTGATGCAGTCTGAACCCGCGCATCTCCTCGACATCATGCACCGGCATGACGGATTTGCCGCCATCATCTGCTTTATCGGACAAGGGCAGGAAATTCATGACGGTGAAGGCGGAATGGCCTGCTGGGGAGACGCTTTGGCGAGCCGGCCTGAATGGCAGATCCACGCATCACCGGATGTCGTCAGCTCCACTTCTAGCCTCACCACCCTGCCTCCGTCCTTGCCAGTTCAGAAAGAGCCCTCTCTGCACCTCGCAGTGCCGGTTCGCTCCCTTCGGGACACTGCAACACCCAAATGGGTCAATGCCGTACTGGAGGGAAATGTCTCTCTCGCGCGCAATATTGCTGAGAACGCCAGTCTTCCATTCCGCCTGACGCGAAGTCTTCCGGAGCTACGCAAAGCTCTGCGAGAACGAAGCCGACTGACCTATCGCTGCGGTCTGATTACCAGCTCTCAAGCCAAACGATTGCGTGCGGAGGGCCTCGGTGCAGAACTGGCTCACATGGACTCCAATGCGGTCGCTCAATGGTTTTTGAACCGCTGGGTTCCAGACAAAGACGTCCGGGCTTCCGATGCACTGGAAACCGTCGCCACTCAATTTGCCATTCAGGGTCTGGAATTGGATTTTGTCGGCCTTTGCTGGGATGGAGATCTCATCCGTACTGGGTATCCACAACGTTGGCAGCCCCGGCGCTTTAGCGGGACCACATGGCAGACCGTTAAATCCTCGGAAAAAGCCCTCTGGTCCCTCAATACCTATCGCGTGCTGCTGACCCGCGCGCGCTATGAGACCATCATCTGGGTGCCGGAAGGTAATCCTGATGATCCGACACGCTGCCCGGAAACACTGAATGGCATTGCTGACTTCCTACTAGCGTGTGGCATTGAACCCTTAAAAGGTGCGGAAACTCTTCAAACAGTCGACAGATGCCTTCTGGATGTATGAAGGAATAATCAGGCGACCCGCGTCTCCCAAACGTGACTGCCTTTAGCGCACAAGATCGGCCATATCTGAGTAACGTCATTCACGCTGCTCAGATGAAAGAGGCACAGCCATGCCCGGCATTTCCGCCCCTCAGACAACCGAAGCTCTGGTTATTCATGAAAAGGGTGATCTGCGTTTAGAGACTGTTACCGTCCCTCCCCTCAAGGTCGGTCAGGCGCTGGTGCGCCCAGCCTGGGGTGGGATCTGCGGGTCGGACATGCATTATTTTCTGCATGGCGGCGTTGGCGCATCCGTGCTGCGCGAGCCCATGATTCTTGGCCATGAGGTTTCCGGAGTTGTGGAAGCTGTCAGCCCGGACGAGACGCGCTTCAGGATCGGGGAAGCTGTCGCCATCCATCCTGCTCGCCCCTGTGGACATTGCCCTGAATGCGAGCGTGGCTTGAAACATCTATGCCGGAACATGCGCTTTTTTGGCAGTGCCGCGTTTCTTCCCCATACGAACGGCGGTTTCCGGCGGGATATGGTTGTCGAAACATCCCAGCTTTATCCCCTGCCGTCAGGGCTGGACGTGAAACGCGCCAGCCTTGCCGAGCCATTCTCAGTCGCTCTCCATGCCATCACGCGCGCCGGCACTGTCGCAGGCAAACGCATCCTGGTTCAGGGGGCGGGTCCCATTGGCGCCCTGATTGTCGCAGGCCTCAAGGTCGCGGGAGCTTCAGAGATCGTCGCAACCGATCTTCAGGACTTTGCGCTTGATGTTGCTCGCAAACTGGGCGCGACCACGACCGTCAACACCGGCCGTGACAGTCATGATGAAGAGTACGAAATCGTCTTTGAGGCCACCGGAGTCATACCTGCCCTCCCGACTGCAATCGCTCGTACACAGAAAGGCGGCATTCTTGTACAGGTCGGGATTTTCCCACCGGGCGACGTTCCCGCTCCCTTAGGGCAGATTATTGCGCGCGAAATCGATTACCGAGGGACATTCCGCTTCGATGAAGAGTTCGCAGAAGCGCTGAAGATCCTTGCGGATAATCCATGGATTGCCGACGGTCTCATCACCCACAGCTTTCCACTGGCTCAGTTCAAAGACGCTTTTGACGCGTCTTTGAACCGGAAAAGCTCATCCAAAGTTCTTCTGGAACTCTAAAAATCAGTCATCTTCATCTTCAAAGCCTGGGTCGCGCTCATTGCGATGGACCCAGGCCGACATCAGAAGCCCAAAGCCAAACATCATCGTCAGCATGGCGGAACCGCCATAGGAAATCAGCGGGAGCGGCACGCCACCAACCGGAATAGCACCCATCACCATCGACAAATTGACGGCACAATACAGGAAGAAATCCATAGCAATGCCGAGCCCAAGCAACCGCCCAAACTGATTGCGGCTCCGCATGGCAATGAGCATTCCTCCCAGTGTGAGAGTGGTCAGCAATCCAATGACTGCGATGCCCCCTGCAAAACCCCATTCTTCGCCGATCATGGTGAAAATGAAGTCTGTCTGTTTTTCCGGAAGAAAGTTCAGCTGCCCCTGGCTGCCATGCAGATATCCTTCCCCCCACATTCCGCCCGAGCCAAGCGCAATCTTGGACTGAATGATGTTGTAGCCGGCCCCCAGAGGATCATGCTCCGGATGCAGGAAGGTATCGATCCGGGCCTTCTGATAGTCATGCAAATGGCCGTAAATGAATTTCCCAAGGAACGGAATTGGCGCCACGAGAAGAACGATTTGCCATAGCCGCATGCCTGCAGCGAAAAACAGCGTTGCACCAATAACGCCAATAATCGTCGCAGTCCCAAGATTGGGCTCCTTGAGCACCAGCACGACCGGCAGAAGCGTCAAGATGGCAGGCATTATCAGACGCAGCGGGTTCCCCATCCGCTCGTTACCAATCCGGTGAAACCACGTAGCAAGCATCAGGATCAGGCCAATTTTGGCGAACTCTGAAGGCTGGAACTGCATTCCTGCCAGATTGATCCAGCGTTCGGCCCCCTTACCCACATGCCCCATTCGCAGCACGAGCCCGAGCAGCAGAATGGACAACAAATAGACGGGAACGGCCATGATGCGCAGAATGCGTGGGCTGACTAGCGCCACTGCAATCATCATGACCAATCCAAAACCGAACCGAACCATTTGCGGCCCAGCGAAAGGTTTGGCTGATCCGCCACCGGCCGAATACAACGCCACATACCCAACACCCGCCAGCAAACAGACCAGCAGCACATAGAGCCAGTTGACCTGAAGCAGCCGGGCCATAGGGCGGAAATCAGGCTCAGCACGCAGAAGCCGTTTATCAGATTTCAGAAAGCCAAATGTATTCATGACACCGCCCCTCACCCTTGCTCCGGTTCTGCCTGCGCCACAGTCTGCCCGGGAGGTCTGGATTGATTGGATGGATCACGAAGCAAAGTGTCTGTCATGATCTGCTTGGCCAGCGGAGCGGCTTCATCTGCGCCTGCATTGCCGTGTTCCACCACGACCGAGACTGCATATCGGGGGTCATCATATGGGGCGAAACAAATGAACAGCGCATGAGGACGATACTCCCACGGCAAGCTCATGGAATTAAAATGTCCTGACTCACGCAAAGCCCGGGACACGCGCCGCACCTGAGCTGACCCGGTTTTCCCCGCCATCTGGACATCAGGCAGATCCAAACGGGCTTTCGGGGCCGTACCACGCTGCTCATTCACGACTGCGAACATACCTGCGCGGACAACATTCAAATGTTCCTGCGGGATATCCACTGCCGGAGCGGCGTCCAAAGAAGCCAGTCCGGAAATCTGGTCATTCGTTGCGCGGATCAGATGCGGTTGGACATTGCGACCTGAAGCAATCCGGGACACGTAAGTTGCAAGCGCCAAGGGCGTGACCTGCACAAAGCCCTGACCAATACCCGCATTCACCGTATCACCGCCATTCCAGTGAAAGCCGTGCTGCTGCCGCCATTCCGGCGTCGGGATAACACCTGCACGGACATGCGGCAGCTCAATATCGAGTTTCACACCCAGCCCCATGGCGTTCCCGACGGCCTTGATCGGGTCCATGCCACAGCGGCGGGCTACTTCGTAAAAATAAACGTCACAGGAAAATTTGAGGGCTTCACGCATGTTGATCATGCCGTGCCCCCATTTGTTCCAGCAGTGGAACCGCACGCCACCCATGTCGAAATAGCCGGGGCAATTGAAGCGGTCCTGCGGTGTCACAGCACCAGCCTTCAAAGCACCCATCGCCACTGCGGGCTTGAAGGTGGATCCAGGCGGATACAGCCCGGAAACAGCCTTGTCTACGAGTGGCGTCCGCGGGTCATTCGCCCACTCATTCCACTGGGCATGGCTGACACCGGAATCAAAAAGGGAAGGATCAAAAGACGGCGTACTGACCATCGCCAGCACTTCACCGTTCCGGCAGTCCATGACCACGGAGCTGGCGACGCGATCACCCAGCCGCTCTAAAACCTTTGACTGGAGGCCGACATCCAGAGTCAGGCGAACATCCTCTCCCTGCTGGCCTTCCACACGGTCAATCTCGCCAATCACACGCCCCAGCGCGTTGACTTCCATTTCAACAGACCCCGGATCTCCACGAAGAACCGATTCCTGCGTCTGCTCTATGCCAGCCCGCCCCACGCGCATTCCTGGCAGGGACAACGTCGCGTCCTTGGCCACATCGTCTTCATTCGGCGGAGCGACATAACCGACAATATGCGCCGTCAGATCCTGAAATGGATAAAGCCGGGTGGACCCGACATCGACGAGAACACCCGGCAATGAAGGCGCATTCAGCTCAATCCGCGCCATGTCATCCCATGACAGGAACTCATGGAGCGTGACCGGAACATATTTATGAACGTGCTTCAGATCACGCTCAATGCGTGCCCGATCATGTTCATCAAGCGGCACAATCTGTGCAAACCGTTCGATGACAGAGGCGATATCTGTCGTTTCTTCCGGCATCAGGAGCGCGCGCCAACTGACCTTGTTATCAGCGAGGGCCACACCAAAGCGGTCATGGACGGTTCCACGCGCGGGGGCCAGCAGACGCTTGCTTGTGCGATTACGCTCTGCAAGCTGGCGGAGATGGTCGCCCTCAACGGTCTGAATATTATAAAGCCGTCGCCCCAAAGCCCCCAGAACACCTGCCTGAACCGCCATCACCACAAGCGCACGGCGCGTGAACACGCCACGCCCCGAGCGAACAGGCGCATCCTGGCTTCGTGAGCGCAGCAGGGTCCGAAAAGGGCGTTTTCTGGAAAACATCAGGTCAGGCGTTCAAGTCCGGAAAAGAAAGCGGCGATTTGCGCGGAGAGCGCGAAAATGCGCCGTCAGGCCTGATCGGGATTGGCAAACGTGCGGCGGCCCCAGACAAACAGCGCGGTAAGACTGGGATAGATACCGATTGTTAGCGCAGCCTGAAAGAGGCCTGGTGCGGGCAATAATAGCGCAAATGCATGCAGACAGACGAGAGCCCACTGAAAAAAGGATGCCAGCGCCGCCAGAAAGCTGAAAATCAGCCAGCAGGCTACGAATCCCAAGCGGGACAACCCATAGCGCCAGTGATGGGCCACTCCGTAAATCACGAGCAGTGACAGAAGGATGGCACCCGGCGGACCAAAACTGAACAGTTCCAGAACGAGTCCGCACACAAAGACTGCCAAGGCCGGCATGGAACGTGGGCGACTAAAGGCCCAGAACCAGACTGTACACATGGCGATGCCAAACTGAAGCTCTGCCTGCCCGGGAATTCCAAACGGTGCAGACAGCAGAACCGCCACCAGAATGATAAACAGCGACGGCATGGCCGCACGAACAAACATGTCCAGCCGTCGGCGGAGCGTCTGTTTCGGCTCAACAGCAGAATGTAAATGGGGGGTGGAGTTTTCGGCAACCATCCGATTATTGCCCTCCCTTCCCCAAAGGTTCAGACATTCCCGGCAATTTGGGAAACGACAATCCGCCCGGCAACGCAGGTTCTGAAGGAGGACGCCGGATCTTGACGCGCCCTGGCGCATCAGGGGCCTGGCCGCCGTCGTCACCGTAGTCAAAGACGCGCACGATATCCAGACGGCGCAAGTCAGCGTCCGGCATTACAACCGGCCGGTTGGGAGCGAGGTAATGAACCGTTCCAATCGGAAGGCCTGAAGGCATTGCGCTCTGCCCGCGCGTCTCCACACGTTCCCCCTCAATGGGATGGTGGTCCTGCGGGTAATAGATCAGTCGCGGCGTGTCTGTGTCATCCCCGGCCATAATGGCATCTCCATGAGATGCCGCCAGCGTGACAGGAATTCGGCTGGCATCATCATTGATGAGCAGAACACGAACCGTGTGAGGTCCAACCTCTGTGACACGCCCTAACAGCCCAGACGAATCCAACGCCACATCGCCCATATGAACCTGATGCCCGCTGCCAACATCCAACAGAACAGCGCGTGAGTAAGGCCCACCATCATCACGCGTAACGCGGCCGGTCACATACTGGGGGATACTTTCCGGAATCCAGTGAAGGCTATTCTTCAAGCGACCATTTTCGGCGGCCAGAGCCACAGCCACATCATACCAGTGGCGCAGAGCACGGTTCTCATCTCGTAGACGGGAATTCTCCCGTGCAAGATCCGTCGCACCCCGTAGATCCACAAGCCAGTCCCGCAGTTTGGTCTGGGGCAGAACAAGCGCCTGATAAGCAGGCGCCAGAATATCGGTGGCCTGCAGACGTGCCCCATCCACTACTGGCCGCCGAACCAGCCCAAGCAGGACGAGTGCCACTGCGAAGAGGATCAGGATCGGCAGAGTTGCTCGTGCGAACACCTGCCGAGTGTGGATGGAGAACACTGAACTGTGTCCTGGTTCAGTACATGCTGCTCAGAACACTGCGCAGACGGCGCATTTCTTCGAGCGCACGCCCCGTTCCCAGCGCCACGCACGACAGCGCATTCTCAGCCACGGTCACAGGAAGCCCCGTGTAGAGACGCAGAACCTCATCGAGGCGGTACAGGAGCGCACCACCGCCGGAGAGGACAATGCCCTTGTCCACGATATCAGCAGCCAGTTCAGGTGGCGTATTTTCCAGTGCTGTGGTCACGGCATCCACGATCTGCATGACCGGCTCTGCCAGACTTTCGGCAATCTGGGCCTGGCTGACCATCACTTCACGCGGCACGCCGTTGATCAGGTCTCTGCCTTTGATTTCCGTGATGGGGCCATCCGGATTGGATGGATCATCCGGCATCATGGCGGCGCCAAGCTCGATCTTGATACGCTCGGCAGAGCTTTCGCCGACGAGAAGATTATAGGTCTTCCGGATGTAGGAGATGATGGCCTCGTCCATCTTGTCTCCACCAACACGGGCAGAACGGGCATAGACGATGCCACCGAGCGAGATCACGGCCACTTCCGTCGTCCCGCCACCAATATCCACGATCATGCTGCCAGACGGTTCAGTGACCGGGAGGCCTGCACCGATTGCGGCTGCCATTGGCTCTTCGATCAGCATGACCTTGCGGGCACCCGCGCTCTCGGCACTTTCCTGAATGGCCCGACGTTCAACAGCCGTCGCGCCGGAAGGAACGCAGATGATGATCTGCGGACTCGCGAAAGCCCTACGATTATGCACTTTACGAATGAAGTGCTTGATCATCTCTTCCGCGACTTCGAAGTCCGCAATGACGCCGTCCCGCAGTGGACGGATGGCGGTGATGTTGCCAGGCGTACGCCCGACCATCTGCTTGGCTTCGTTACCAACAGCCAGAACCTGCTTTTTGCCGCGCACTTCAGCGATGGCAACCACAGACGGCTCATCGAGCACGATGCCGCGGCCTTTAACGTAAACGAGCGTGTTGGCAGTGCCGAGGTCGATCGCCATGTCAGCAGACATGAGACCCAGCAGACGAGAAAACATCCAAAACTCCTGGCGCGGCTCTGTGCGGCAGACAGATTATATATCGTAAAGTGGGGCGGGCTCCCCGCGGGTGGACTTAACGATGCAAAGGCCGTTCAGCAAGGGTAACAGTTCGGATAATGTCATTCATGACGAACAACTTTTCATCACACGACATCAGGACATGGAAAAAAATCTTTCCGCGCCTCAATCCTGCCACCCTTCAGTCACGTTCTCCACGTTACCACTACATGGTCTTATCCGACATTCCTTTCTGAAAGATGACTGGAGTTCGGAGAAACCAAACAGAACAGGACATAAAAACATGAACATCACCAAGACTCCTCGCCTGATCGCCGTCCTGACTCTTTGTGGCGCTGCCCTTGCTGGTTGCGGCAGCCCGTACGACAGTGGCGCCCGCGCAGGCTCTGGCGCACTTGTAGGCGCAGGCGCCGGTGCAGCTATTGGTGCACTTGCTGGCGGTGGACGTGGCGCGGCTATCGGCGCACTTGCAGGTGGTGGTACAGGCGCTGCTGTTGGTGCGGCGACTACGCCAAGCCAGCGTTCACGGAACGGTTACTGAGCCTGGCACCGGACTTGGCGACCATGAACTCTAAGGATTTGTGACATGAGGTCCGTTATCGACCGCTCTGCTGTTCGGGGCGTGGCCCTGATTGGAGCTTTTGCGACCGTTCTTTCCCTCGGCGGTTGCCAGGGAAATTATGACCCAGGATCCCGCGCGCTCGGCGGTGGCCTCCTGGGTGGTGGTGCAGGCGCAGCCATCGGCGCACTTGCTGGCGGTGGTCGCGGTGCAGCGATTGGTGCACTTGCCGGTGGCGCCCTCGGCGCGACGACCGGTGCTGTTACCGCCCCTAATCGCCCGAGCTACCAGCAGGGTGGGTACCAGAATGGTTACCCCCAGCAGGGTGGATACCCTCAAGGGTATCAGCAGCAGAACGGTCAGTACCCGACCTATCCGCAGCAGCAACAGCAGTATCAGTGCCCACCAAACACGAACTGCCAGAACCCGTACCCTCAGCAGCAGGGCTATAACAACGGCGGCTACCCTCAGCAGAGCAATTACGGCTACTGAGTTTCACGGTTTCCGGATGTTAGATCATCCGGAAACCAATAACGGCGAGAAGAATACCCAGAACCCACCGCTGGGTGTCTTCGTGCAATTTGCCCGCACATAACGTTCCCAAAATAATTCCCGGAATGGACCCCATCAGCAACGCGAGAAGCACGGCACTATCAACCGCCCCTTCCAGCCAATGACCTCCCCCTGCAATCAGGGTTAATGGCACTGCGTGCGCGATATCCGTTGCAACGAGCGTTCGTGTTGTCAGACGCGGATACAGCATCGTCAGAGCAGCCATGCCGACAGCCCCAGCGCCCACTGACGACAGCGTCACCAGCGTTCCCAACAAAATACCAAGCAAAACGGTCAAAACGGTTTCAGCCGTATTGCTCAGAGGCTTACGCCCTTCAGCCCATGTTCTGAGCCTCGGCTTCAGCAAAATTGCCGGTGCCGTCAGAAGCAGAGCTACGCCAAGAACAACTTGAATCAGACGCGACGCAGCGTCCGACATACCCGCATGGTGCAGGAAAATCAGGCACAAGAGACCTGCGGGGAGACTCCCCGCCATTTGCCAGCCAACAATCTTCCAGTTCACAACGCCCATATGGCGGTTGAGGCCGGTGCCAACAATTTTCGTAACGGCTGCGTAAAGCAGGTCTGTTCCGACAGCTGACTGAGGCTTTGCCCCAAACAGCAGGATCAGCAGCGGCGTCATGAGGGACCCTCCCCCCACTCCGGTCATGCCCACCAGAAAGCCTACAAAAAGACCCGACGCCGTATAAAGCCACGAATGCGGCATAGCTGCCCCTTCCAAATTCAGAAGGAGACAATATCAATCGTGTTATTTTTGTCTAGATCACCAATAAACTATATTAATTAGTTTATTGGTGATCTCTCATGGGTCGTTCGAAACTTAGAGTGCTTCAGGTTCGGTCCGCTCACGCTTGGTGAGCAGCTTATTCAGGGCATGAATATAAGCACGAACAGCAGACACAACCGTATCGGCATCAGCACCTTGACCGTCTACGAGCTTACCATTTTCCTGCAAGCGGACCGTCGTGCGGGCCTGAGCGTCCGTTCCTTCCGTGACGTTTGCCACAGAGAACAGCGCCAGTTCTGCTGAATGAGGGAATGCCTCACCGATGGCACGGAATGCCGCGTCAACCGGGCCATTTCCACTGACAGCCGCATACTGGATGGCGCCATCAACGCTGATTTCCAGCTTGACCTGAGACTTCTGCTTGGTGCCGGACGCAACTTCCAGAGAAATCAGATGAACGCGCTCGTGGTCGCGGCTCTCATCATCGACCAGTGCGCAGATATCGTCATCGAACACGACCTTCTTGCTGTCAGCCAGATCCTTGAACCGGGCAAAAGCAGCGTTCAGAGCCTCGTCTTCCAGCGGCGGGTAGCCAAGCTGAGCCAGCTTGTCGCGGAATGCCGCACGGCCGGAATGCTTGCCCATCACCAGCGAGCTCTTGTTCCAGCCCACGCTTTCCGGCGTCATGATTTCATAGGTGGCAGCGTTCTTCAGAACACCATCCTGATGGATGCCGCTTTCATGTGCGAAGGCGTTCCGGCCAACGATGGCCTTGTTCGGCTGCACGTCGAAGCCCGTGATCGTCGCCAGCATCCGGGACATGCCCAGCAGCTTCGGCGTCTCAATGCCTGTCACCTTGCCGTACTGGTCATGACGCGTCCGCAGCGCCATGACGATTTCTTCCAAAGCAGCATTACCAGCACGCTCACCGATGCCATTGATCGTGCATTCGATCTGACGGGCACCGCCTTCGACAGCGGCCAGCGTATTCGCGACACCCAAGCCCAGATCATTGTGGTTATGGGTGGAGAAAATCACCTGATCCGCACCCGGCACACGTTCACGCAGCATATCAAAAATGCGTCGCATTTCTTCCGGCGTTGCAAAGCCTACGGTGTCAGGAATGTTGATGGTGTTCGCACCATTCTTGATAGCAACTTCGACACAACGGCACAGGAAGTCAGGGTCCGTACGGGAACCGTCTTCAGCAGACCATTCCACGTCATCCGTGTACTGGCGTGCCTTCTGATTGCCAGACGCAATGATGTCCAGAACCGTTTCTGGCTCCATCCGCAGCTTGTACTTCATGTGCAGCGGAGACGTAGAAATGAAGTTATGAATTCGGGAGCGTTCAGCGCCCTTCAGGGCTTCACCGCAGGATTCAATGTCCCGCTTCCCACCACTACGGGCCAGACCGCAGATCACGGAACCACGGACTTCATCCGCAATGCTGCGCACGCTTTCGAAGTCGTCCTTGGATGCGACTGGGAAGCCTGCCTCAATAACGTCCACGCCCAGAGCGCTCAACGCATGAGCCATGCGGAGCTTCTCTTCGAGGTTCATGGAGAAACCGGGGGACTGTTCACCGTCACGCAGCGTCGTATCAAAAATGATAACGCGGTCGTCGGAAATTGTACCGAAGGACGGGTGTTGGAAAGTCATGTCTTGATCATCTCGCTGGTCAGGAAATTTTCTGGTCTGTCATCCCCTGAACGCAACGGAACGCTGCCCGCCTTGATGTGGCGTTCAGGGGCCGATAAGTCGAAGCGAGAGGATCGAAAGAAATGTCATGGGCACGGAAAATGTCCGATTCTTTCGTCATGCGCAACCCACATGACTAAAAACTCTGCCCTGCGTTCTTTCAGGGTCAACCTGTCATCACACCGGGGCGGGTTGAAAAGTACCGATCGACCGCAGTTTTCATGGCGCTGGCAACCTGCGTGCGATGCACAGCCTGCCGTAACGCAGCCTCATCCAGCCGGTTGGACATGAAACCCATCTCCACCAGAACTGACGGTATTTCTGCAGACTTCAACACCACAAAAGCCGCATGACGTGACGGATGCGTCAGCAGTCCTATGCGACTACGAAATGCTCCTACAACGCTGGATGCCATGTGTGCAGACCCACGCCGCGTTTCTTCAGAAACCAGACTGGAAAGGATCTGCTGGACCTCGGGAGACATGCCATGGAATGCAGGGCCGCCAAACCGATCTGCACTATTCTCCCGCTGAGCCAGAGCCGCTGTCTGAGCATCTGACGCTCCGCTGGAAAGCGTATAGACACTCGCACCGCGAACATCACGGTCATGCAGCGCATCGGCGTGCATAGAGATAAAGAGATGCGCTTGGTGCTGCTGGGCCATTTCCACGCGCCCTTCCAGGGGAATGAAATGGTCCTCTGAACGGGTCATAGCCACGCGGTACTGGCCGGATGCCAGAAGCTGGCGCCGCAGTTCTGTCGCCGCAGCTTCGGCAATATGTTTCTCATACGTACCGGAAATACCGATTGCGCCTGGATCTTTCCCGCCGTGTCCGGGGTCCAGCATGACCAGCGGTTTGGGCGGCGGCGCATTTCGGTGAACAGCCGGTGCCTGAAGCGGTTTGGCGGATGGGGAATGAGATGTCGGGTGCTTAGTCCGGGCGATGGCACTCAAGGGAGCCACCGTGGAGAGGCAGGCAAGACCTTCCATTACCATGCGTCGCGTCAGCATCCGTTTACCCTAGCGTCTTTTCGATCATCTGGACCTTCAATCATAACAGACACAGGACAATGTCTGAAACAAGGCAAAGCACCTTTTGGAGAGCCGGAAAAAGCCCTGCTTGCCAGCGGCCCTTCTTTAAGTCATCCTGTGCGCCAAGGACCTGAAGAGAGCGGTCCGATCGTTTGTGGGCTTTTATCCTTTTCCCACAACGCTCCCGCCTCGATCGTCCGAGCCGCGACGCCCCATCGTTTGACATGTGCCGGACATTTTCTGCGCCATGTCCTGATCGGGCTGCTCCGGCAGGATTAGTTCAGTCCGGCACAGGCTCACAACCTGACCGGAGTGCGTTTTCATCCGGTACCAGACCATGGGCCGGACGTCTGTCAGGGGTCGAATGTCACGCGACGTGATCACAGCCAGGAGCCTAACCGAAACGGGACCAGATGCGTCCCGCGGTCTGGCATTCCGGCTGATCCGCCCCCTCCACCCCGTACAATCAGGTGTTCCCTCTGGCCCAAAGCGCCACACTGGAGCATCGTGGAGTTCAGTTTTCCATGACCAAGCGTATGCTTATCGACACCACACACGCGGAAGAAACGCGTGTTGTGGTCATGGACGGTGACCGCGTTGAAGATTACGACGTCGAGACATCGTCCAAGAAACAGCTCAAGGGCAACATCTACCTTGCCAAAGTCATCCGTGTTGAGCCGAGCCTTCAGGCCGCTTTCGTAGAATACGGCGGAAACCGTCACGGCTTCCTCGCCTTCAGCGAAATTCACCCGGATTACTTCCAGATCCCCGTCGCAGATCGCGAAAAGCTTCTGGCCATCCAGGAAGAAGAGGTTGCGTCTGAACAGCGCGCCGAACTGCCGGACAGTGAGGAAGAGCCTGCTTCTGAAGAAACGGACGAGAACGACAGCCAGGATCGTCGCGCACCGGAGACCGTCGGTGGCGAGCATGACACGGGTGAGGAAAGCGCGGCTTCGCGTCGTACAGCCCGTTTCCTGCGCAACTACAAGATTCAGGAAGTCATTCGCCGCCGTCAGGTCCTGCTCGTTCAGGTCGTGAAAGAAGAGCGTGGCAACAAGGGCGCCGCCCTCACCACCTACGTTTCTCTTGCTGGCCGTTATTGCGTCCTGATGCCGAACGCCCTGCGTGGCGGTGGTGTCTCCCGCAAGATTACGTCTGACACGGATCGCCGCCGTCTGCGCGACATCATTGCAGAGCTGAACCTGCCCAAGACGATGGCCATGATCGTCCGGACAGCAGGTGCAGGACGTCCAGGACCGGAAATCATCCGCGACTGTGAATACCTGCTTCAGCTCTGGGACGACATTCGCTCACACGCCCTGTCCTCCGTTGCCCCAACACTGGTTTACGAGGAAGCGAGCCTCATCAAGCGCGCCATTCGCGACCTGTTCTCCAAAGACATCGAAGACATCATGGTCGACGGTGAGTCTGCGTGGAGAAGTGCGCGTGAGTTCATGCGTCTGCTGATGCCGCACAACGCTGGCAAGGTGAAGCTCTGGCAGAACCGTGGGCAGAGCCTCTTCGCGCGTTACAACGTCGAAGGGCATCTGGATGCGATGTTCTCCCCGACCGCACGCCTAAAGTCTGGTGGCTATCTGGTCATCAACCAGACAGAAGCGCTTGTCGCCATCGACGTGAACTCCGGTAAATCCACGTCCCAGCGCAACATTGAGGAAACGGCACTCCGCACGAACCTTGAAGCTGCTGAAGAAGTTGCACGCCAGCTGCGCCTGCGTGATCTGGCCGGCCTTGTCGTCATTGACTTTATCGACATGGAAAGCCGTCGCCATAACGCCCAGGTCGAGAAGCGCCTCAAGGAATCCCTGCGTACAGATCGCGCGCGCATTCAGGTCGGACATATCTCTCATTTCGGCCTGCTCGAAATGTCCCGCCAGCGCCTGCGTCCGTCCATCGCTGAATCACTGCTGACGCCTTGCCCGCACTGTCAGGGCACTGGCTTCATTCGCGGTACGGAAAGCTCCGCTCTTCATGTGCTGCGTGCCATCGATGAAGAAGGCACCCGCCAGCGTGCCGCCGAAATCGATGTTCACATCGGATCGGACATTGCCCTCTACATTCTGAACAACAAGCGCGACTGGCTGTCTGACATTGAGCAGCGTCACCGCATGCGCGTGATTTTCCGCACGGAAGAAGATCTGCCCGCAGCAGACATGCGTATCGAGCGTATCCGTCCGCAGACGGCTGCACCGGCACCAGAGCCAGTACCGGCACAGATTGCTGCACCTCACAACATCCGCACGATCGAAATCATTGAGGACGAGGCACCTGTCGTTCCTCAGGCAGCCGCGGTTGAAGCACGGGCTGAGCTGCCTGCCAGGAGTGAAGACGTCGAAGTCAACACGGGTGACGAGGAAGAGGGCAACAACGGCAACCGTCGCCGTCGCCGTCGTCGTCGTCGTGGTCGTCGTGATCAGAATGGTGAGAACGAGACCGTTCAGGGCAATGTTGCCGAACCAAACGGCGAACAGCCTTCCGTCCACCGGTCTGACGATGAAACCGAAGAAGTCGGTCTTATCCCGGGTCGTCGCCGGACGCGCTTCAAGCGTATTCAGAAGGAAGACGAAGTCGCAGCAGAAGCCCCGGTGCAGGAAAAGGTGTCCGTCCAGGAAGAAGCACCTAAGCCAGCACGCCACGCTCCGGTTCAGCAGCCTTCCCAGCGCCGCCGGGAAGAACGCCAGCCTGTTTCGCGTGGATATGCTGGCCCGACGCCGGCTGATCCGTTCGGTGGAAGCTTCGATATTTTCGATGTGATCGAACAGGCTGAAATGGAGCAGGCTTCCCGCCCGCTTCAGACATCTACAGCAACCCCTGCCCGCCTTTCTGTCGAAAGCGCTCCGGTAGTTGACGTTGCCGAGATCGCTGCCGAGCCGATTGCTGCAGAACAGGAAAAGCCAAAGCGCACCAGAGGCCGCCGCAGCACCAAGGCTCTGAAGGCTGAAGCTGCGGCACCGGTAGCGGCAGAAGAAGTCGTCGTGGCTGCTCTGACTGCTCCGACGGAAGAGGAAGCTCCGGCAAAGCCAAAGCGCCCACGCACCCGTCGCACGACCAAGGCTACAGAAGCCAAGGCAGACGACGTTGTTGTGGAAGCAATGGCTCCGGAAACCTCAGCTCCTGTCGTCGAGGAAGAGGCAACCGCCAAGCCAAAGCGTACTCGCGCCCGTCGCGCAACCAAGGCTGTCAAAGCCGACGACGCAGCGGATGATGGAAACACGCTACAGCCCATTAACATTGACGAGTTGCCACCGGTGACGCGTCGCATGGGCTGGTGGAAGCGGTAACACCCGCTTCTCACCTCAACAAAAAGCCGACCGGATATTTCCCGGTCGGCTTTTTTTATGCCCGGTTTATGCGTAACGCTTCAGGCAACCTTCAAGGCTTGTGGAGCCCCGCACCGGGTCTGCGGGGCGGTCATAATGTTGATGAACAAAGAGCCCGGTCATGTTCGCATAAGACTGCGCGGCCTCTTTCGAGAAACCGTTTCCGCGATCGGCCTCATACCACCTCTCCTGGGGAATGACCTGCACCTGGACGACGCGCCCTACCAGTCTGGAAAGGACAGCAGCAACATCTGAAGGCGTGTAGCTCTCTGGCCCCTCAATATTGTGGATACCCGTCTCTTCGACATCAGACATCAGTAACTGACCTGCCAGGCTTCCAACGTCTTCTGAAGCGACCATGGGAAACGCCTGTGTTGGCGGCAGAAATGTCTGTAGCACTCCTGTTGCTTTTGCAGCGCTTCTCGACCCTACCCAGTTGCTCATGTAATAGGCTGCGCGGACAATACACACCGGAACGTTCAGGGCCTGCGCACCCTGTTCCAGCTCATACAAAACGCCGAGATCACCACAGTGCTCACCAGGCTGCACGCCATAGGTAGATTGCACGACGACCTTTTCCAGAGCAACACCCCGCAGTGCTTTCAAAATGGAGCACGCGGTCTTGCGTTCTTCCACATCCGTATTGCCAGACACTGCCGCAGGAGGATTGAGAACGAACACGCGTTGCGCCCTCTGAAAAAGCGCCCTCAGAGTATCAGTGTCATTCACATCCACTGCCGCATAATCTACGCCGTCATGGCGTTGTTCAGAGGCCGCAACCACCTGCCGGGTTACTACCGTGACATCATGCCCAGCCGTCAGAACAGTTTGTGCAGCAGCGCGGCCGACATGGCCTGTCCCGCCAAGAATGACATACATGCCTACATCTCCTGTATTACCGAAAGGCGTATGCCCCAGAACGGCATCAGCCTTCGCAAGGAGACCTCACGAAGGCTGATGAAAGCACACACGATGTAACTCAATGGCGTAACCCGTCAGGATTTTTTTACGAATTCAGACTTCAGGTTCATTGCGCCAATTCCCGCGATCTTACAGGCAATATTGTGCCCATCCGTCGCATCAACAAGACGAATATTCTTGACCTTGGTGCCGCTTTTCACAACCAGCGAAGATCCTTTGACCTTCAGGTCCTTCACAACCGTAACGCTGTCACCATCTACAAGGACATTGCCATTGGCATCTTTGATTTCCGCAGATGCGTCGCCAGCGTCGGCCTGACCGCCCTCTTCCGGGTTCCATTCATTGCCGCAGTCCGGACAGACCCACAGGGTCCCATCCGGATAAACATGCTCCGACCCACATTTGGGACATTTCAGCTCATCAGTCATATCAAACCTCACTCTTTCGTGAGATCCACTTTAAAACACTGAAGATGATAGGGAAATGCGCCAGCTCAATCTGCCCGGAAAACTTTTACCGGCAGACGCTCTTGTTGCCGTTTGCCGCAATGAACGTTCCCGTCAAAGGTTCAAAACACGCATTCTGCGGGCAGGACGACGTTGTGGTGGCCAAACCCTGCGCATAGAGCGCTGATCCTGCCAGATTGGCTTCACGCTGCGCTGTCCCGCAAAGCGGCGTATTTGACGCCGCAGACGGGTCATTCAGAAGCACCTTATGACCATCCGTCGGAGCTTCTTCGGCTAATCCCGGAGCAAAATCCTGCGGGGGAATCTTCTGGGCGGGAGCCTGCACGGCCGCGCTGGAAGATGGGGCGGAAGGCTGCTCCGCACAAGCTGCCAGAAGAGGCAGGACAACAAGGCTCAACCAGAACGAACGCATGTGAACTCCGGATCACAAACCGGGCCACGCCCGGACACTTCACTATTAAAGACCCAGATCGGCCTGGGACGTAAGAAGGGTATCGAGTTTTGCCCCACGTTGGCCGTCAGCGAAAGACAGAACCACACGTCCGTTCAAAGGTTCCGCGTCGGAATGGGTCACGGGGCGCCCCTTGCTATCCTGAACGAGCACATATCCCCGACTGAGGATCGCCCTCGGGGAGACCGCTTCCAGATGACTTCCCAACCCATCAAGACGCGCTTTCTGAAGCCTGATAGCGCTATTGAGAGTCTCAGGAGACAGTCTCTGTCGTTCTACCCTAAGGTGGAACCGTTGAGACGCGCGCTGCCATGCCGTGACAAGAGCGGTCTCTGACGCACGAAGAGCGCTCTGTCGCCGTTCGATCATTAAACGTGGTGACGGAAGCTGCCTTGATGGCGCCGTCAGGGCGGCCCTCGCCCGGCTGACAATCAGTTCCGGCGACGGCAGTTGCCGTACCGGAGCATCCAGACGGCTTCTTGCGCGCATGACAAAGGCTGGAAGAGCGAGATCAAGGCGCTGGCTCCGGTCATCCAAACGCATGCGTGCAGTCTCAAGAAGAGACGGCAGATCTGGCAGTCGCGATGTAGCCTGCTCCAGCCTTGCCCGGGATGTCTGCATGATGCGGCTCAAACCACCTGCGAGACGGGCCGTCCGATGTGCCAGATCTGCGACCAGTTCAGAGCGCAAGGGCACAGCCATTTCTGCTGCGGCCGTTGGCGTCGGTGCACGCCGATCTGAAACAAGATCGATCAGTGTGGTGTCTGTCTCGTGTCCGACAGCCGAAATAACCGGGATGGGACAGGCTGCAACGGCACGTAAAACACGCTCATCATTGAAGGCCATAAGATCTTCAAGAGAGCCACCGCCACGGGCCACAATCAGAACGTCCGGGCGACGAGCCCTTTGTGCCATACCGTCAATCGCCGCAGCGATCTGGGCCGCAGCCCCCTCTCCCTGTACGGCAACAGGCCACAACAGCACATTCCGGGGAAAGCGCCGTTCAATGGTCGTACGAATATCATGAAGAACCGCCCCGGACCGTGACGTCACGACACCGACAAGCGATGGCAGAAACGGAATGGGTTTCTTGCGATCGGCTTCGAACAGTCCCTCATCAAGCAGTTTGCGACGCAGGCGCTCAATATTGGCGAGCAGAGCCCCCTCACCTGCGAATTCCATCCGATCAATAATAAGCTGATAGCTGGAGCGCTCGCCGTAGGACGAGACCTTCCCCGTCGCAATGACTTCATTGCCGTTCTCAGGCGCCATACCCAGACGCGACACCGTTCCACGCCAGATGACGCCGGAGATCTTTCCGCCCTCATCCTTCAGGGACAGATAAATATGTCCGGACGGGTAACGCTTGAGTTCCGTCACCTCACCGCGCACACGAACACGCCCGAATCCGGTCTCAAGCGTGCGCTTGATGGCTCCGGAAATCTCGGAAACTGAATATTGCGGTACATTCCCGCGTGCAGACGCGGCATCACTCTCCATCATGGCGCCAGTCTATGCTACGCACGCCGTCAGACGAAGCCCTGATCTCAGGGACCCGCAGATGAAAAAGGGAGAGCGGAATGCGCGTTTTGCTGGTCGGTTCCGGAGGGCGCGAACACGCCCTGGCAACATGTCTGGCGCGCTCGCCCAGTCTTACTGCCCTTTATGCGGCGCCCGGCAATCCTGGCATGGCGCCTTTGGCCACCTTGGTTCCCCTCAAGGTTGAGGACGTCGCGGGCCTTGTTGCCTTCGCCAAAGAGCAGAAAATTGATCTGATCGTCCCCGGACCTGAAGCCCCTCTGGTCGCAGGTCTGGCTGATGCCTGCGCGGACGCTGGCATTCCATGTGCTGGCCCGACCAAAGCGGCAGCTCTGCTGGAGGGTAGCAAAGCCTTCACCAAAGAAGTGGCTGACGCCGCAGCCATTCCAACTGCAAAATGGGAGCGCTTTGAAGAAGAGGCTCCTGCCCTTGAATTCGTGCGCCGACGCGGCGCACCGATCGTGGTGAAAGCAGATGGACTAGCCGCTGGTAAAGGCGTCGTCGTAGCGTTGAGCGTGGACGAGGCAGAGGATGCCATTCGCAAGCTGGGCATGCCGCTTGTGATTGAAGAATGCCTTGTGGGCGAAGAGGTCTCCCTTTTCGCATTCTGCTCTGACGAAAAAGCCGTTCTGATCGGCGCTGCACGAGACCATAAACGCCTCGGAGATGGCGATACAGGCCCCAATACGGGTGGCATGGGCGCTATTTCTCCGCCACCAGCTTTTGACCGAGCAGCTCAGGAAAAAGCCCTTGATCTCAGCGTTCGCCCGATGCTGGCAGAAATGATTCGCCGGGGAACACCTTTCCGCGGTGTGATCTTTGCAGGGCTGATGCTGACCAGCGAAGGTCCAAAACTGATTGAATATAACGTCCGGTTCGGGGACCCTGAAGCACAGGCGTTGTTGATCCGCCTGAAGTCAGACCTGCTCCCCATTCTTGCAGCGCTTGCTGATGGCAATCTTGAACATGCCGCTGCCGAATTCTCGGATGAGGCTTCCATTTCTCTGGTGCTGGCCGCCAATGGCTATCCGGATGCTCCAAAGAAGGGAGGGCGCATCACAGGTATCGAACGCGCTGAAGCTGTTCCGGGCGTGTCAGTTTTCCATGCCGGCACAAAACTGGTCGATGGAGTGCTTGTCGCTGATGGCGGCCGCGTCCTGACCGTTTGTGCCAAAGCAAGCACCCCGGAAGAGGCACGCCGCCTTGCCTATGAGGGTGCCTCAGCCATTCAATGGGAAGACAAGATCTTCCGGACCGATATCGGCCTCTAGAAAGCCTACTCAAGAAACAGGCTTTCTGTGTCTTCGGGCATCAGGACGTGGAAAGGGCTCGCAGCGCATCGGTTGTTGGAAGAATTTTCATAAAATTCAACCAGAACCCATGCGGGCCTTTCTGCTCCACCACGAATTCGGTGCATTCTGCAGGGAAATTTACCGCGTAAAAACGGAGTTCGCCTTTCTGCAGCAGAAAGCTGACAGGCATGATTTCGAAGCTGGATGCTACATCCTTCCCCTTAACATCAAAATGGGATGTTAAATCAGGATCACGCGCAGCCAGAACAAGAGTGTATGCCCCACTCTCCCCAAGCGAAATCGGCAATGCTACCCCGTGATCGAAGAACATTGAGTGGCTTCGTTCGTAACTTGGCAGAGATGCGAAAACTCTTTCGGGAAACTCAGAATAAACCTGGGTAAGAGCCTGAGTTAAATCGGGCGACATTCCTTCGGATGCCAGATCGAAATCAATTCCCGTGAGAAGCTCACGCGCATCCTCAACAACATCCTCGCGCAGAACGGGATTATTGTAGATACGAGGGCAATGGAACAATCGTGAGTAGACCTCAAGATCATTAATCTTACGAGCTCTATGTCGCGAAAGGCCATTACTGATCTCTTCTTCCGAAATCATGCAATGGTAATCTTGAACGAGGTTTGAAACGATAAACTTTTCATTCATTTCCGTAACCGGATGAATAAACGTTTTTTCTGCTCCATTAACAATCTCTTTTTCAAGATAAACAGGTGCCCAATCATACTGCCTCAAACTATCGCAGTAATGCGCGAGTTCTTCTGTTCTCATACCTGCACTGATAACTTCATGCGACATGACGGCTTCGCCGATTGGCCACGTCAGCAGGCCTTTTTCCCTCTTAAGAAATGACATTTCCAGCCGTCTCTTCAGAATAAGCAAGGCTGCTCTTCTCGAAAAGAATGAGATACAGAATAACCCTTTATGGACATGTTGAGAGAGATCGTAATATCCCTCACAACTACCAGAATGAGCCCATGCATGATTTTCGGCTTCAACATGCTTATAGACAGCATCAATATTTCTCGCTGCCATATCATCAAAGATGCTGTCGAGATCATTTAAAACCGCAACATCATTTTCGATTGAACAAATATAATCGTACTCGTTATGATTTACAATAAACAGGTTTTGGTGGTAATCTCCATTATACCAATATCCACCATAATTTCCTATTTCCGTACCCCAGGCGAGCCCAAGGCTTTCCACTTCGGAATAAGGAGCCAGAAATATATTTTCTACTTCCTGTATATGCTCGGGGATTTCTACTGTTCCCCTTGAATTGTCGTAAAGTATAAAAAAATCTGATTTGTTAGAATGTTTTTTGCAGCGCTCGTAAGACCGCTGGATGACTGCATCCCAGTTATGGCACTTGAAGAGAACAGCGGTCTTTTTTCCCATGATAATTTATTCTTTCTCTCGGACGGTCATCTCATGCCTATCCCTTAACATGGCTGAAAATTTGTGAATATATGATCCGAATTCAATTTAATCTATCACGCGCCATGGTTCGGCATTAATTTTCGAGCCTTCCTGCACACCTGCGAAGAAGAACCTTTATGAGCACAATATATGAAGGCAATCATTACATTGTTCGTGCATTGGAAGGTACTGACGAAAAAAATATTATTGTTACCAGCTTTACCGGCGTAGGCGCTCCTGAAAGACACGACGGTACATTCTTTGGATATTCACTTGCAAAAAAACTCGATCTTCCTTGGGTAGGAATTATCGCCAAGCATGACTGCTGGTACAGGGACGGAGATTATCTGCAAGCGTTCAACGCAGCTCTTCACTGGATCCAGACCAGAAAGCAAACTTTGCACACACAGGATATTTCTCTTCTGGGATACGGCGTATCCATGGGAGCCTATGCTGTTATTAAATATTCCAGACTATTTAATTTTGACTATGTTATTTCCATGGCCCCGCAATGGAGCATTGATAAAAGCGAAGTTAATCATCACTCCCACTTCCAGAATTTTTTCCAACCAATACTCAAATCCATGGGCATTCAGACCGACGACACTCATGGAAAAATTTATGTTTTCTTTGACCCGTATGAAAAACCCGACGCTGAAGAGGTAAAACTTATACAACAGAAGACCCCTGCGTTTTCTGTTCCCGTCTGTCACGCAGGCCACATGGTGACCGCACGTCTCAAGGGCACGAAGATTTTCCAAAAACTCGTGAGCAACCTAGACAATCCCGCCGCTATCCGCCGTATTGCGGCACGCACCCGCAGAAATACCCCTGAAAATATTTTCAAAATTCTTCGATATGCTCAGAGAAAAAGTCCACTCTGGGTTTTTCGTTTACTAACCTCTGACCATCCCGCCAATCGGGAGATCCTCGATCACTTCATGCGCCATCATGACGCTGATATGCGTGTTCTGGCCGCTGAACTTGCCCGTACTGGTCATTCTACGGAGGCGACACAGCTATTTCGTCAACTCGGGGGAAATTACCGTCAGGTTTTCACCGCTTCATATGTCCTGACTTGGACCGGTGAATTGCTGTGTTACGACATTGCCGAAAAATCTTTCCTGCAAACCAAGCATCATATTCCCGAGCGTGGCGCACCAGTCATCCTGAATGACGATGATCTTTACGCCTTTACACCCGCAGGCCTTATCCCATTAGCCTGCCAGACCCAGCAGGATGGTTTCTGCTTCTCGATCCGTACCGAAAACGGACATCTCTCTGCGCGGCCCGATGGGACAGTTGCGCCCGTCTCTCATGTCATGGACTGGGAAAAATTCTGCGTCCTGCAATATCAGCAGACTTAATCCGACACGCGGCCTTATTTTACCCAGACGTGAGAGAACAGCATGTGGCTGAGAAGCGTCGAGTAGTAATTCCCAAGCCTCTTTGACACGAAGTCGATTGTCTTCATCTGGATCATGGGGGCACCGGGCATTTGCCTCATGATCTCATGACCAGCATCCTGCCAGATTGGCGCTGCTAAAGCTGGATCTGTCTGGGTTTTGGCACGTTCAAAAAGAGACTGAACATGCTGGTCACAAAAGCCTGTAAAATTAGGCGAAATGGCTGAGTTCGGATGGTAATTATCGCACCCAAACAGATCATCGAGAAACGTCGATGCTGAGGGATAATCTGCGAACCAGTAAGACAGACTAATCTGAACATGGTTGGCTGTATTCTGTTCGTAGGACTCTGCCAGTCCAGCTGTTATGGGACGGAGCTGTGCCTTGAAACCGATCTGCTGAAGTACATTCCGCAGATATGTTCCCATTCCAAGCTCAACGGCCCGGTTGGGAACCACCAGCGTTACGGTCGCCCCCTCTTCACCGGCCTCACGCACAAGCTTTCTGGCTCTCTCCAGGTCCTGTGGGCATGAAAGGCCAAGATCAGCGCCTGGAATGCCGTGTGGAACCATCTGGCAGAGGGGTTCGGAAATCGCGCCACCACCGAACAAAATGGTCATGGCATGTCGGTTCACAGCCATACTGACAGCCTGACGAACCCGCTGATCTGTGAACGGTTTTTCATGCACATTCATGGCCAGATAATACAACCCCAGCAGCGGCTCGATATGAACCTGCGAGGTGTACTTCGCGCCGAGTTCACCCAAGCGGTCAGAGGGCTTGGCATCGAGCATCCAGTCATATTGGCCCTGCTCGACCGCAGTAATCTGCGCCTCGTCAGAGAGGCCAAAATTATACTCGATCCGGTCAGCAAACCCGTCTGTCTGGGCCTGTGGGTTCCAGACATGAAAGTAGGAGTTTCGCTCCAGCACAATGCCATGCTCGGGATCGTAATGCGTGATCCGATAAGGCCCTGTGCCCGGCACGGTCTCATTCCCCACATCGTGCACAGACACTGACGCAGGCAGAATAACCGCATGAGGGAACGCAAGCTTATAGAGAAACTCTCCATCCGGATGAGCTAGATGGAATACGATTGTTCCGTCTGAATGCCCTTCCACACCCGGCAACGTGCAGTGGTCCGGCGCATCCAGGCACTCTTTCGCACCGACAATCCCACCGTAGAATGACGCGGCCGTCGGGCTGCCGACCCGATAGATCCGACGAAAAGACGCGACTACGTCCTCAACACGAACCGGCGATCCGTCCGAAAACTTCAGACCGGACCGTAAATGAAGTGTCCATGTCAGCCCATCAGGGCTGATAGTCGGCATGGCGTCCGCAAGATCGGGAACGACCTCCAGCCCGGTAGGACCACGCGCCTCTCTGAACGTCAGCAGGGGATCGTACATATTGACGAACACCTGCATGTACTGCGTGCCGTAATTAACCTGCGGGTCCAACGTCCCGCCGGGACCATCAGCGGTGAGCCGAAGCGTTCCACCTCTATGCGGGCTGCCCAGCGTCTGCCCATCCCAGTCAGGAGGTGTTTGCTCCTGAGCAAACGCCGTCCCGGCCACGCCAAGTGAAAGAGCGAGGAGAAAGGCCGGGACACGCATTGCCATTTAGCGCTTTGACAGCTGACGAAGGCGGGCAATCAACGCATCTGCATCGCCCGTCGCGTCGATCGTGCCAGCATAACGGGCACTTGGATCCATAATAACGATCCGCGGGGCCGGAACGTAATGGTCCCCCTCTTTCTGATCTGGGGCATGATACTCAGCCGTCATGGCCTTGATCATGTTCGGCGTACCCGTGAACGGCATCACATGCGGAGCAACCGGAATGACATAGTTTCTGAGGGCTTCGTTTTCATCAAACGGGTCCAGAGACACCGCAAGCGGAGAGACACGGACGCCTTGTGCATGAAGGGCCTGATACGCCTGCTCCATGCTTTTCAGCACTGGCTGACAGCGATCTTCAGGGCAGTTGGTGTCAAAGAACCACACTAGAACCCAGGTTCCGTGGAAGTCCCCTTCCGTGACCGTGCTTTCCCCAAGAGAATCAAGACGGAAGCTGCCGCCCACTTCATTTCCGTTGGACTGTACAAGAAGCCCCGGTCCACCATGAGAGGCCAACTGGAAGCCGACCCCGGCCAGAACTGCCGCAACTGCCAGCACCCCCCAGATGATGCGATTGCTGATCCGCTTGCGGCGTTCGTGTTGGGTTTCCATGGTCGTTCAGTCTCTCAGTGTGCGTCAGCCCAGCTCGGGCCAATACCGGTTTCAACCTCAAGTGCCACATCCAGCTTGGCAGCACTTCCCATTTCCTGACGGACGAAATCCGCCAATGCCTGCGCATCCTGCTCCTGAACTTCAAAAAGCAGTTCGTCATGCACCTGAAGCAGCATCTGCGCTTTCAGGCCCGTCTCAGGCAGCTTTCTCGCCAGCCTCACCATGGCCCGCTTGATAATGTCAGCGGCACCGCCCTGAAGCGGCGCATTGATCGCCTGGCGCTCAGCATAAGATCGACGAGCGCCGTTCTTGTCCTTGATTCCCGGCACATAACAGCGGCGACCAAACGGCGTCAGAACGTAGCCATGCTCCTTCGCCTCTTCCTTGGTGCGCTCCATGTAGGCGCGGATACCAGGATAACGGGCAAAATACGCATCAATGTAAGAGCGTGCTTCACCCGGCGAAATCTGAAGCTGGCGCCCCAGACCGAACGCTGAAATCCCGTAAATAATACCGAAGTTGATGGCCTTGGCCCGGCGACGGGTCAGCGGGTCCATGCCTTCGATGGGAATACCAAACACTTCGGACGCCGTGCGGGCATGAATGTCCTGCCCCAGATGGAACGCCTCCAACAACGGCTCGATCTTCGCCACATGGGCCAGAAGCCGCAGTTCGATCTGGCTGTAATCCGCAGACACCAGAACATGCCCCGGAGCCGCCACGAAAGCCTTACGGATCAGCGCGCCTTCTTCCGTCCGAATGGGAATGTTCTGAAGGTTCGGCTCATTGGAAGACAGACGCCCGGTGGTCGTAATGGCCATCTGGAAGGACGTGTGAACGCGCTGCGTCCCCTGATCCATCTGCTCGACCAATGCATCAGCATAAGTCGATTTCAGCTTGGCCAACTGACGCCATGACAGGATCTTCTGCGGCAGATCATGCCCCTGCTCCGCCAGCCCCTCAAGGACAGAAGAGTCTGTGCCCCAAGAGCCGCTTTTGGTGCGTTTTCCGCCTGGAAGCTCCATCTCGTCGAACAGGATCTCACCAAGCTGCTTGGGCGATCCAACATTGAAACTGCGCCCAACCTGCTCGTGAATATCTTTCTCGATCACTGCCATACGCGTTTCAAAATCGGCCGACATGCGCCGCAGTTCAACGGCATCCACCTTAATCCCGACGTCTTCCATATTCGTCAGGACTTCAATCAGAGGTCGTTCGATTTCTTCATACAAAGCCAGTGACTGACGAAGACGTAACTGAGGACGCAGAACCTGCCACAACCGCAGCGTGACATCGGCATCTTCCGCTGCATAAGCCGTCGCCTGATCCAGCGGCACTTCAGCGAACGGAATGCGCTTACGCCCCGTTCCCGTTACGGAATCATAAGTGATCGGCGTATGCCCCAGATGAAGCTGGGAGAGCTCATCCATACCCTGCCCGTGCTCACCCGCAGACTGCGCATAGGAAATGAGCATCGTATCGTCGATCGGCGTTATTTCAGACAGACCGGCCTTACGGAACACCGTCAGATCATATTTCGCGTTCTGGAAGATTTTCAGAACAGACGCATCCCGCATCAGCGGGGCAAGACGCTCCAGCGTTTCTGCACGATCAAGCTGCCGATCTGTCGGCTGATCGTCCGGACCATCCTGCAACAGATCCCGCTTGCCTTCATGCAGGAACGGCACATAACAGGCCTTTCCCGGCGCAACAGAGAGCGACAGCCCGACCATCTTGGCCTGACGCGCATTGAGGCTGTTCGTCTCCGTATCAACGGCGACGACCCCAGCCGTTCGCGCCTCGGCAATCCACCGATCCAGCGTCTCGAAATCTGTAACCGTTTCATACGGTCCATAAGATGCTTCAGAGAGCGTCACTGTCGGCGCCTCACCCTCCGCTGGCGCTGCCTTGGGACGAGGCGTGGGCCTTGGCTTTGCGGCCAGTCCAAGACCCATCCGCTGGATCGTGGAATGGAAGCCCATCGTGTCGAGCCAGTCCCGGAGCGTTTCCTGAACTGGCTCACGGCACCCCAGTTCCTCAATCGGCTGGGGCAATGGCACATCATCCGCCAGCAGCACCAGCTTGCGGGACATCCGGGCGGCATCCGCAAATTCAATCAGATTCTGGCGGCGCTTGGAGGCTTTCATGCCCTCCGCAGCATCCAGAACCTTTTCCAGCGTGCCATATTCATTGATGAGCTGGGCTGCGCCCTTCGCGCCGATGCCCGGCACACCCGGCACGTTATCGGTAGAATCCCCCATCAGGGCCTGAACATCGACAACCTGATCTGGCCGTACACCGAACTTGGCCTCAACCTCAGCTTCCCGAATCGGCTTCTGCTTCATGGGGTCCATCAGTTCGACACCAGGGCAGATCAACTGCATCAGATCCTTGTCTGATGAGATGATCGTGCAACGCCCGCCCTGCGCCACAACAGCCTTGGCATAACTCGCGATCAGATCGTCTGCTTCCCAGCCAGCCAGTTCAATCGACGGCACATTGAACGCCGCTGTTGCATCCCGGATCAGACCAAACTGCGGGCGCAGGTCTTCTGGCGGTTCCGGACGATGCGCCTTGTATTGAGGATAAATCTCGTTGCGGAACGTCTGACGACCAGCATCGAAAATGACGGCCAGATGCGTGCCGACATGATCGCGCAGGAGGCGTGTCAGCATATTCGTGAAGCCGTAAACTGCATTGACCGGCACGCCGTCCGGGCTGCTCATAGGCGGGAGGGCATGGAATGCACGGAAAATGAACCCAGACCCGTCAACCAGAACCAGATGAGGCGTTTCAGACGGCACGAATATCTCCCTTCTCGCCCGGAAGGGCCGGACGTTCTAAAATCTTCGCGATGATAGGCTCATTCCCATCCGTTTCAAACCGCCTCTGGCGTCTTTCCTGCACCTTGGCCTGCTTTGCGGCCTGCACGCTGCTTCTCGGTGCCTGCACGCACCGGCCAATGCCTGACCTGCATCCGACAGCGAAAGAAACAGCCCTCATCCCCCCGGATGTGACGCTCAGCATGTCGGATGGTGCTCACATTCCTTTAAGAATTTATCCCGCAGCACACCCCTTGAAGGCCGTTATTCTGGCGCTTCATGGCTTCGGAGACAGCCGGGATGCGTGGGAATTCTTTGCACCGCCCCTGAGCGCGGCCGGCATCGAAATCGTCGCCCCAGATCAGCGCGGGTTCGGCGCCACACAAGATGCAGGTGGCTGGAGCAAGACGGCGCGCATGATTCAGGACACGCGGGAAGAGCTTACGTGGCTCCGCAGCCGTTATCCCGGCGTGCATCTCTATGTCATGGGCGAGAGCATGGGCGGAGCCATCGCCCTGCTCCTTGCGACCGAGCCGCCACCAGAACTGTCCGGAACCATTCTTCTCGCACCAGCCATCATGAAACTCGGTGAGCCCTGGCAGACCGTTCTGGATGGCCTCGATACAGTCGCGCCTCGCTGGAAACTGGATGGATCAGCCGTCCCCGGAGAGCGCGTTGCGAGCGATAATATCCATGCCCTGCGACGCATGTATTTTGACCCGCTGACCCAGCATAGTTCGACCATTCATCCGCTTTTTGGCCTGACCCGCCTCATGGCAACAGCTTTTGACGACGCACCACGAGTCAGAACACCCATGCTTATGATTTTCGGTGGTCGGGACCAGTTCGTTCTTCCGCCTTACACAGCACGTCTGTTGCAACGCCTTTCCGGCTCAGTACGACTGGATGAATTTCCGACGGCCCACCACTTGATGAGCCGGGATAAACGGATGACAGCACAGGACGTCACCTCATGGATTTTGACGCCCGAAAGCGCCCTCCCATCCGGCGGAGACGTGGCGGCAGCTCTCTGGAAAGCCACCGCGCAACCTTGAACAAACAAAATTCTACTAAGGGCTTGGCAAGCCTATCCTGAACCGTCTATTGGAGACCCGACGGACCCGTAGCTCAGCTGGATAGAGCGTTGCCCTCCGAAGGCAAAGGTCACGCGTTCGAATCGCGTCGGGTCCACCAAATTTCCTTGTTTTTCAAAGACTTAAGATTCTGGCTTGTCTCATTTACCCTTAACTTAGTGTTAGCATAGGGGGCAGAAAACAAGACTTTTGGGCGTGGATAAGCAGACCGGCTCTGCTAACTGGTCCGTTCGTTTCTCCATTCCCGGACAGGGACAAATCCGAAAATCTTTAGGAACGAGAGATCGTCAGAAAGCGGAAAAGCTTGCTCAGAGATTCTATTATGAATCCCTTCTGAAAGCTGAGAGCGGTTTGAACGTCCGTGCGAAATCCATTTCACGCATCATCCAAGACTACATCACATATATGGAAGCGCGTGTTGCTCAAGGCATGATGATTGCAGAAGTGGCAAGGCAGAACACATCTACGCTTACACGCTATGTCGATGGGATCTTTGGCTCTCAGAATCCTAACTTCATTTCCAACAAGACCGTTGAAGCTTATCTCTCTTGGCGTTCTGACTACTGGATTTCAGGACCCGAAAAAGACACTCACTTCATCACATACGAACGAAACGGAAAAACCATCACTTCCCCTATCACTCAAAAAAGCGAGTGCGCCCTACTCCTGCGACGTTAAATCGTGAACGTGCTGCTTTGAATGGGTTCTTTCAGTTCTGCTTTGAATCTCAGTACATCAAAACAATCCCATCCTTGAAAACAGCAAAAGTGGGTTACACAGCGCGTCCTGGCTTCCCATGTGAGGAATACAAACGCTTTAAGAATCATGCGTTCGTACATATCGGTGAGGAAAACCTAAACCTCGCTGTGAAGTACGATCGCATCCTTTTCTACTGCTACATCCAGATCATTGCTCTAACCGGCATGAGACCCACGGAAATGAAGAACATGAAGTGGGGTGATGTGATTGGTTTGAAGTTCGATGCCAAAGGAAAGCCATACGCGGATGACGTACATCTGAGAGTGTATGGAAAAGGGAAATCACGCGAACTGATCCCACACAGGGAAGTCATGTTCACTGTCATCTGGCTGTATCGAACCTATCAGGACCTCGCTTCCTTCTCGCCAGATAGAAACGATCCGCTGTTCCTTCATCAAGACAAAACCCCATTCAAATCCTTCGCAGGACAGTTCACACGCGCGTTGGAAGCATGTGACCTTGTGAGGGATTATCGTGGGGTTAAACGAACACCTTACAGCCTCAGGCACTTCTATATAACTGAGCAGCTTAAAAATGGTGTTGATGCATACATCTGGAGGGCTCGAAAAACCCTCTGGTTTTGAGTTCTGCTCTGTGATTCCATTTTCCTTGCGTTGATTGGAGTATGGATCATGAAACAGCTTGGTTTCTTTGATGTTGAAGAGCGGCCTGCCCGGCTGAGCGGGCGTGGTGATCAGCTTGAAGCTTTTTCCCGGACTGTGGATTTTGAGGTGTTCCGCCCTGATCTGGAGAAGGCTCTGACGTATTCTGACGGAAGCAAAGGCGGACGACCGCCATTTGGTCCGGTGCTGATGTTCAA